>NZ_JANLOH010000043.1:0-107536 GCF_025466155.1 Pseudomonas sp. 13B_2.1_Bac1
CCCCACTTGACCTCACTGGTTTCAAGACCGTGCCTGGCATTTTTTCCTGTGAGTTTTTCGAGTTAAGGAGTGACACCATGCTGGTGATGCGCCCCGCGCAAATGGCTGATCTGGGCGAGGTACAGCGTCTGGCTGCGGACAGCCCGATTGGTGTCACCTCCTTGCCGGATGATGTCGAACGCCTCAGCGACAAGATCGCCGCCAGCGAAGCGTCCTTCGCTGCCGAGGTGAGTTTCAACGGTGAAGAAAGCTATTTCTTCGTGCTCGAAGACACCGAGACCGGCAAGCTCGCCGGTTGCTCGGCCATCGTCGCCTCGGCCGGTTACTCGGAGCCGTTCTACAGCTTCCGTAACGAAACCTTCGTGCACGCTTCCCGCGAGTTGAAGATCCACAACAAGATCCACGTGCTTTCCCAATGCCACGACCTCACCGGCAACAGCCTGCTCACCAGTTTCTACGTGGTGCCGGAACTGGTCGGTTCGCCGTGGTCGGAACTCAATTCCCGTGGCCGCCTGTTGTTCGTCGCCAGCCACCCCGAGCGCTTTGCCGATTCGGTGGTGACCGAGATTGTCGGTTACAGCGACGAGAACGGTGACTCGCCGTTCTGGGACGCCATCGGTCGCAACTTCTTCGACCTTAACTACGCCGCCGCCGAGCGCCTGTGCGGGCTGAAAAGCCGCACCTTCCTCGCCGAGCTGATGCCGCATTACCCGATCTATGTGCCGCTGTTGCCGGACGAAGCCCAGGAAGCCATGGGCCAGGTCCACCCGCGAGCGCAGATCACCTTCGACATCCTGATGCGCGAAGGCTTCGAGACCGATCACTACATCGACATCTTCGACGGCGGCCCGACGCTGCACGCGCGGGTGTCGGGGATTCGCTCGATTGCCCAGAGCCGCGTGGTGCCGGTGAAGATCGGTGAGATGGTCAAGGGCGTTGGCCGTCAGTACCTGGTGAGCAACGCGCAATTGCAGGACTACCGCGCGGTGATGCTGGAGCTGGACTACGCGCCCGGCAAACCGGTGACCCTGGACCTGGCAGCGGCCGAAGCATTGGGCGTTGGCGAAGGCGCGAGCGTGCGCCTGGTAGCGGTTTAAATAGAGTTTCGCGGGTGGCTGACAACAGCGGCCCGTTCGAGGAGATAGCATGATCGTTCGTCCCGTACGCAGCAGCGATTTACCGGCCCTGATTGATCTGGCGCGCAGCACCGGCACCGGCCTCACCACCTTGCCGGCCAACGAAGAGCGCCTGACCCACCGGGTTGGCTGGGCGGAAAAAACCTTTCGCGGCGACGCCGGGCGCGGCGATGCCGACTACCTGTTCGTGCTCGAAAACGACGAAGGCCGCGTGGTGGGTATTTCCGCCATCGCCGGCGCGGTCGGCCTGCGCGAGCCCTGGTACAACTTCCGGGTCGGCCTGACCGTCAGTGCATCCCAGGAGCTGAATATCTACCGTGAGATTCCGACGCTGTTTCTGGCCAACGACCTCACTGGCAACTCCGAGCTGTGCTCGTTGTTCCTGCACGCCGATTACCGCAACGGCCTCAACGGCCGCATGCTGGCCAAGGCGCGCTTGCTGTTTATCGCCGAATTCCCACAGCTGTTCGGCAACAAGATCATTGCCGAGATGCGCGGCGTATCCAACGATGCCGGGCGTTCGCCGTTTTGGGAGAGCCTGGGCCGGCACTTCTTCAAGATGGAATTCAGCCAGGCTGACTACCTTACCGGCGTGGGCAACAAGGCCTTTATCGCCGAGCTGATGCCGAAATTTCCGCTGTACAGCTGCTTCCTTTCCGAGGACGCGCGCAATGTGATCGGTAAGGTTCACCCCGATACCGAACCGGCGTTGAGCATGCTCAAGAGCGAGGGTTTCAGCTACCAGGGCTATGTCGATATCTTCGACGCTGGCCCGGCGGTGGAGTGTGAGACCACCAAGATCCGTGCCGTGCGTGACAGCCAGTCGCTGGTGTTGGCCATCGGCACGCCAGGTGACGACGCTACGCCGTTCCTGATTCATAACCGCAAGCGCGAGGAGTGCCGTATCACCGCCGCTCCGGCCCGTCTGGCGGCAGGTACGCTGGTGGTCGATCCGCAGACCGCCAAGCGCCTGCAACTGGTGGTGGGTGATCAAGTGCGTGCTGTTCCGTTGTCTGCTGCCCGGGAGTCCAAGTAATGAATTCGCTGTATATCGCAGGTAGCTGGCTGGCCGGCCAGGGTGAACTGTTTGAATCGCGCAACCCGGTGACCCAGCAAGTGCTGTGGGCCGGCAATGGCGCCACCGCCGAGCAGGTCGAGTCTGCCGTGCAGGCTGCGCGCCAGGCATTTCCGGGCTGGGCCCGGCGTCCGCTGGAAGAACGCATCAGCGTGCTCGAGGCCTTCGCCGCGACCCTGAAAAGCCGCGCCGACGAAATCGCCCGCTGTATCGGTGAGGAAACCGGCAAGCCGTTGTGGGAATCGGCCACTGAAGTCACCAGCATGGCCAACAAGATCGCGATCTCGGTGCAAAGCTACCGCGAGCGTACCGGCGAGAAGAGCGGCCCGCTGGGCGACGCCACCGCTGTGCTGCGGCACAAGCCGCATGGCGTGGTGGCGGTGTTTGGCCCCTACAACTTCCCGGGGCACTTGCCGAACGGGCATATCGTCCCGGCGCTGCTGGCGGGCAATACCGTGCTGTTCAAGCCGAGCGAGCTGACCCCGAAAGTCGCCGAGCTGACGGTGCAGTGCTGGATCGACGCCGGCCTGCCGGCAGGCGTGTTGAACCTGCTGCAGGGCGCACGCGAAACCGGGATCGCCCTGGCGGCCAATCCGGGGATCGACGGCCTGTTCTTTACCGGTTCCAGTCGCACCGGCAATCACCTGCACCAGCAGTTCTGCGGTCGCCCGGACAAGATCCTGGCGCTGGAAATGGGCGGCAACAACCCGCTGGTGGTCGACGAAGTGGCCGACGTTGATGCGGCGGTCTACACCATTATTCAGTCGGCGTTCATCTCGGCCGGCCAGCGCTGCACCTGTGCGCGTCGCCTGCTGGTGCCGGAAGGTGCCTGGGGCGATGCCCTGTTGGCGCGGTTGGTGGCCGTCAGCTCGACGATTGCCGTCGGCGCGTTCGACCAGCAGCCTGCGCCGTTCATGGGCTCGGTCATCTCCCTGGGCGCAGCGAAAGCCTTGATGGACGCCCAGGAACTGATGTTGGCCAATGGCGCCGTGGCGCTGCTGGAAATGACTCAGCCCCAGGATCAGGCTGCACTGCTGACGCCGGGCATCATCGACGTGACTGGCGTGACCGAACGCGAGGATGAAGAACTGTTCGGCCCGCTGTTGCAGGTGATCCGCTACGCTGATTTTGCTGGCGCGATTGCCGAGGCCAACAACACCCAGTACGGCCTGGCCGCTGGTTTGTTGTCGGATTCCGAAGCGCGCTACCAGCAGTTCTGGCTGGAAAGCCGCGCCGGTATCGTCAACTGGAACAAACAACTGACCGGCGCCGCCAGCACCGCGCCGTTCGGCGGGGTAGGGGCGTCGGGCAACCACCGCGCCAGTGCGTATTACGCGGCAGATTATTGTGCGTACCCGGTGGCCTCCCTTGAGACCCCGAGCCTGGTGTTGCCTGCGTCGCTGACCCCAGGCGTAACGCTTAAGTGAAAGTGACACCGATCTAATGTGGGAGCTGGCTTGCCTGCGAAGGCATCACCTCGGTGTATCTGCATGACCGAGTTGCCCGCATCGCAGGCAAGCCAGCTCCCACACTTGATCGGGTTAACAGATACAGATCTGCACTTGATGCCTATAAAAATACAGATGTTCGTGGAGCCTCGCCGATGAAATCCTATGAAGTCAATTTTGACGGTCTAGTGGGGCCGACCCATAACTACGGCGGTTTGTCCTACGGCAACGTCGCATCCCAGAGCAACAGCCAGCAGTCTTCGAACCCGAAGGAAGCGGCGTTGCAGGGGCTGCAGAAAATGAAGGCCCTGATGGACATGGGCTTTGTGCAAGGTGTGCTGGCGCCGCAGGAACGTCCTGACGTGGCCGCCTTGCGCAACCTGGGGTTCAGCGGCACCGATGCCCAGGTTATCCAGCAGGCCGCCAAGCACGCGATGCCGCTGCTGGTCGCCAGTTGCTCGGCGTCGAGCATGTGGGTGGCCAACGCCGCCACCGTCAGCCCGAGCGCCGACACGGCGGATGGCCGCGTGCATTTCACCGCCGCCAACCTCAACTGCAAGTACCACCGCAGCATCGAACACCCGACCACCAGCCGCGTGCTGGGGGCGATGTTTGCCGATGCGCAACACTTCGCCCATCACGCCGCGCTGCCGGCGGTGGCGCAGTTCGGCGACGAAGGCGCTGCCAACCACACGCGTTTCTGCCGTGAGTATGGCGAAGCCGGCGTGGAGTTTTTCGTGTTCGGCCGCAGTGCGTTCGACACCCGCTATCCGGCCCCGCAGAAGTACCCGGCGCGCCAGACCCTCGAAGCCTCCCAGGCGGTTGCACGCCTGCACGGCCTGAAGGATGAAGGCGTGGTCTACGCCCAGCAGAACCCGGCGGTGATCGATGCCGGCGTGTTCCACAACGACGTGATCGCGGTGGGTAACGGCGAGGTGCTGTTCTATCACGAGGATGCCTTCCTCAATACCGAGCAGATGCTTGGCGAACTGCAAGGCAAGTTGGGCAAATTGGGCGGCAACTTCCAGTCGGTCTGCGTGCCGCGCGCCCAGGTCAGCGTCGAGGACGCGGTGCGTTCCTACCTGTTCAACAGCCAGTTGCTGACCCGCGCCGACGGTTCGATGCTGCTGATCGTGCCGGAAGAGTGCCGTGCCAACGAACGCGTGTGGCAGTACCTGCAAAACCTCACGGCGTCAGGTGGGCTGATCCGCGAAGTGAAGGTCTTCGACCTCAAGCAGAGCATGCAGAACGGCGGTGGCCCGGCCTGCCTGCGCTTGCGCGTGGCGTTGAACGAAACCGAGCTGGCGGCGGTGAACCCAGGCGTTATCATGACCGCGCCGTTGTACGACACCCTGACCCAATGGGTGAACAAGCACTACCGCGACAGCCTGCGCGAAACCGACCTGGCTGACCCGCAATTGTTGCTGGAGTGCCGGACGGCATTGGATGAACTGACGCAAATCCTTAAACTGGGCGCGGTTTATCCTTTCCAGATCAATTAACGCCACCTTCTTTTACGCCCAATGCTGAGAGCTACTTTATGACCACCGACACCCTGAAACTGATTCTTGAAGACACCGACGGCACCCAGCTGGAAACCTCCTGCACCCGCGTCGCCGTGGTCTGGCAGGGCAAGGAAATCTGGATCCAGCACGACGGCCGTGGCCAACTGCTGATCGGTGTGGACGTGGAAGAAGGCGACGCCGAGTACGCCAACCTGCTGATGCGTCCGCTGGCCACCAACCTGATGAGCCTGCAACTGGAAATGGAACCGGCCGACGTTGAAGGTGATGACGACGATCACGTCCACGGTCCTGGCTGCAACCACTAAGGAAGCTGCGTATGCTCGCCCTCGGCAAACTGCTTGAACTGACCCTCGCCGGTCGTGAACCGGCGCAAAAAATTCAACTGACTGTCGACGGCGTGCAGATGCGCTGGCTCAGCGAGGGCGCGCTCGAAGTGCGTCCACCGCAAGCGAAGGACAACGGCAGCGACCTGCTGCTGTCGTCGGGCATCCATGGCAACGAAACCGCGCCGATCGAACTGCTCGACCGCCTGTTGCATGGCATCGCTCGTGGGGAGATCAAGCCCCGCACCCGTATTCTGTTCCTGTTCGGCAACCCCGAGGCCATGCGTCGCGGGGAGCGTTACCTTGAACTGGACGTCAACCGGCTGTTCAACGGCCGCCATGAGCAAAACATCGGCCCGGAAGCCATGCGTGCTGCCGAGCTTGAGCAACTGGCCCGCAGCTTCTTCAACCAGCCCGGTCGTTCGCGCCTACATTACGACCTGCACACCGCCATTCGCGGCTCGAAGATCGAGCAGTTTGCCCTGTACCCGTGGAAGGACGGGCGCCAGCATTCACGTCACGAACTGGCGCGCCTCAACGCTGCCGGCATGCAGGCGGTGCTGCTGCAGAACAAGACTTCGATCACTTTCACCGCGTTTACCTACGAGCAACTGGACGCCGAAGCCTTCACCCTGGAATTGGGCAAGGCGCGGCCGTTCGGGCAGAACCAGGGCGTGGACGTGTCCCGCCTGGAGACGCGTCTGAAGCAGATCATCGAGGGCAATGAGCCCGAGACCGACAGCCTCGACGGCCTGCAGCTGTTCGCGGTGTCGCGCGAAGTGATCAAGCACAGCGATGCCTTCCTGCTGCACTTGCCGGCGGACGTGGAGAACTTTTCGCCGTTGGCGAAGGGGTATCTGCTGGCCGAGGACGTGGCCAATACTCGTTGGGTCATCGAGGAGGAGGGGGCGCGTATCATCTTCCCCAACCCGAAGGTGAAGAATGGTTTGCGGGCAGGGATATTGATTGTGCCCACCTCGGATGCGGGCCTGGCCTGAATCCCGAGGCTTGCCGGGATCCAAATGCAGGAGCTGGCTTGCCTGCGATAGGGTTAACTCGGTTCAACTGGCAGACCGAGTTGATCCTATCGCAGGCAAGCCAGCTCCCACACAAGCCAGCTCCTACACAAGCCCAGCGCTGAGGCTGGGCTGGGGTGTGGCTTAGACGGCTACAGCACGCGGCTCGCTGCGACGGATCGCGCGTACTTTGTGCAGGGTGTCGGCACAGGTACGTGCGGCTTCCTGGCCCTTGTGCACGAAGTGCTCGTAGAAGAAGGTGTGGTGCTCGCTGCCCGCGTGGAAGTGGTGCGGGGTCAGGGACACCGAGAACACCGGCACTTCGGTTTCCAGCTGCACTTGCATCAGGCCGCTGACCACTGACTGGGCGACGAACTCGTGACGGTAGATGCCGCCGTCCACCACCAGCGCAGCGGCAACGATACCGGCGTAGCGGCCGGTCTTGGCCAGCAGCTTGGCGTGCAGGGGCATTTCAAAGGCGCCGCCGACTTCGAAGAAATCGATATCCGATTCCTGGTAGCCCTGGGCGATCATTTCGGCGAGGAAGCCTTTGCGCGATTGGTCGACAATATCCTTGTGCCAGCAGGCCTGGATAAACGCGACGCGCTCGCCGTGATGGTTTTTGCTTTTGCTGTCGATTGCGGTGGGTTGCATGTTCTGACTCCTGTTTAAGAAAAAAACAGGGCGTTATGAATCGAATGGGATTTAAGGGTACGGACGGCTGCGGCATGCAGGCATGCGGTCAGCGTTCGGCCCTCAGGTGCCAATCCCGTTCTCTCTTCATCCGGACTATGACCGTCGGCCCCGGGATCACACCGGGTCTGCTGACCTTGTCGCCGTCCTGCGTGAGCAGTTCGAGGCGCCAAGCGCTCGCGGGCTATGCACATTGCGTGCAATTACCGCCGGTGGGGAATTGCACCCCGCCCTGAGAACGTTGCCGCCAGAACCCTGGCGGCGGAGAGTTTTTAACATGGTTTTTCAGAAACTGCACGATTGCCGTGTCGATAAGCTATATCGGTTTGTTTGGTTGGTATTCGATTGAAGATGCATGGGGCTTGATATTCCGCGGCTTTGCCCGCAGTAATCATCCACAAAAGGAACTTACTCAACCCTTGAGAGGCGTGCTTCATGTCTGTGATCGACCTGCGCAGCGACACCGTGACCCAACCCACCCCCGGCATGCTCGACGCGATGGCCCATGCCGTCAGTGGCGACGACGTCTACGGTGAAGACCCCAGCGTCAATCGCCTGGAAGCCGAACTGGCCAAGCGCCTGGGGTTTGCCGCGGCGTTGTTCGTGCCCACCGGCACCATGAGCAACCTGCTGGCGTTGATGGCCCACTGTGAACGCGGCGAGGAATACATCGTCGGTCAGCAGGCCCACACCTACAAATACGAGGGCGGTGGCGCCGCCGTGCTCGGTTCGATCCAGCCACAGCCGCTGGAAGTGCAGGCGGACGGCTCGCTGGACCTTGCCCAGGTGCTGGAAGCGATCAAGCCCGACGATTTCCACTTCGCGCGCACCCGGCTGTTGGCCTTGGAAAACACCATGCAAGGCAAGGTGCTGCCGCTGGCGTACCTGGCGAAAGCGCGGGCGTTTACCCGCGAACACGGTCTGGCGCTGCATCTGGACGGCGCGCGCCTGTACAACGCGGCCGTCAAGCTTGGGGTGGATGCGCGCGAGATCGCCCAGCATTTCGACTCGGTGTCGGTGTGCCTGTCCAAGGGCCTTGGCGCGCCGATCGGCTCGGTGTTGTGCGGTTCCACGGCGCTGATCGCCAAGGCCCGGCGACTGCGCAAGATGGTCGGCGGCGGCATGCGCCAGGCCGGCTCACTGGCGGCGGCAGGGCTGTATGCCCTGGATCACCAGGTCGCACGCCTGGCCGACGACCACGCCAATGCCCAGTGGCTGGGAGAGGCGTTGCGCAACGCCGGTTATGCAGTGGAGCCGGTGCAGACCAACATGGTCTACGTGCAGATCGGCGATCGCGCCCAGGCCTTGAAGGCGTTTGCCGCCGAGCGCGGGATCAAATTGAGCGCCGCACCGCGCTTGCGCATGGTCACGCACCTGGACGTCAGCCGGGCGCAGATCGAGCAAGTGCTGGAGACATTCGTCGAATTCTCACGCAAATGACCGTGCAGACCGTCTAATTGAGCCGCTCTATCGCATAAACACGCTGTACCACCGGCAAAGGGCCGATATAATGCGGCCCTTTGCCGTCGCTTCGTCTGATGATGTTGCGCACTGGCCTTTGGCCGCAGCCTCCGTGGAAGAACCTAATGAAAAGCGCAGAAATCCGTGAAGCCTTCCTTCGCTTCTTCGAAGAGCAAGGTCACACCCGTGTCGCCTCCAGCTCCTTGATCCCAGGCAATGACCCCACCCTGCTGTTCACTAACGCGGGGATGAACCAGTTCAAGGACTGCTTCCTGGGCCAGGAAAAGCGCGCCTACACCCGCGCCGTCAGCAGCCAGAAGTGCGTGCGCGCCGGTGGTAAGCACAACGACCTGGAAAACGTCGGCTACACCGCCCGTCACCACACCTTTTTCGAAATGCTCGGCAACTTCAGCTTTGGCGATTATTTCAAGCAAGACGCGATCAACTTCGCCTGGACCTTCCTTACCGGCGTGTTGAAACTGCCGAAGGAAAAGCTTTGGGTCACCGTCTACGCCAGCGATGACGAAGCCTACGACATCTGGACCAAGGAAGTCGGCGTGCCGGCCGAGCGCATGGTGCGTATCGGCGACAACAAAGGCGCACCGTACGCCTCCGACAACTTCTGGACCATGGGCGATACCGGCCCGTGCGGCCCGTGCACCGAGATCTTCTACGACCACGGCGCCGACATCTGGGGTGGCCCACCGGGCTCGCCAGAGGAAGATGGCGACCGTTACATCGAGATCTGGAACAACGTGTTCATGCAGTTCAACCGCACCGCCGACGGCGTGTTGCATCCGCTGCCAGCGCCGTCGGTAGACACCGGCATGGGCCTGGAGCGGATCAGTGCGGTGATGCAGCACGTTCATTCCAACTACGAAATCGACCTGTTCCAGAGCCTGCTGGCGGCTGCCGCCAAGGCGATCGGTTGCGCCAATGAAGAGCAGGCATCGCTCAAAGTGGTGGCGGACCATATCCGTTCCTGTGGCTTCCTGATTGCCGACGGCGTGCTGCCGTCCAACGAAGGCCGTGGCTACGTGCTGCGTCGCATCATTCGTCGCGCCTGCCGTCACGGCAACAAGTTGGGCGCCAGCGGCAGCTTCTTCTATCAGATCGTCGCGGCCCTGGTCGCCGAGATGGGCGATGCGTTCCCGGAACTCAAGCAGAACCAGGCGCACATCGAGCGCGTGCTCAAGGCCGAAGAAGAGCAATTCGCCAAGACCCTGGAGCAGGGCCTGAAAATCCTCGAGCAAGACCTCGCCAACCTGCAGGGCACCGTGGTGCCGGGCGACGTGGTGTTCAAGCTCTACGACACCTACGGTTTCCCGATGGACCTGACTGGCGACATCGCCCGTGAGCGCAACCTGACCCTCGACGAGGCAGGTTTCGAGCGCGAGATGGAAGCCCAACGTGTGCGTGCACGTTCCGCCAGCTCGTTCGGCATGGACTACAACAGCCTGGTCAAGGTTGACGTGGCCACCGAGTTCACCGGCTACAAGGCCACCAGTGGCGCGGCCAAAGTGGTTGCCCTGTATAAGGAAGGTCAGTCGGTCGACGTGTTGAATGAAGGTGACGAGGGCGTGGTCGTGCTCGACCAGACGCCGTTCTACGCCGAATCCGGTGGCCAGATTGGCGACTGCGGTTTCCTCAGCGCGGCGAACGGCCGTTTTGACGTGCGTGACACCACCAAGACTGGCGGCGCCTTCCTGCACCACGGCGTGCTGGCCTCGGGCAACCTGACCGTCGGTGCGCCGGTGGAAACCCAGGTGGACGCCGACGTGCGCCACGCGACCTCGTTGAACCACTCGGCGACCCACCTGCTGCACGCCGCGCTGCGCCAGGTATTGGGCGAGCACGTTCAGCAGAAGGGTTCGCTGGTCGACAGTCAGCGCCTGCGCTTCGACTTCAGCCACTTTGAAGCGATCAAGCCTGAACAGATCAAGGCCCTGGAAGACATCGTCAACGCCGAGATTCGCAAGAACAGCCCGGTGGAAACCGAAGAAACCGACATCGAGACCGCCAAGGCCAAGGGCGCCATGGCGCTGTTCGGCGAAAAATATGGCGACAACGTGCGCGTGCTGAGCATGGGCGGCAGTTTCTCGGTGGAGCTGTGTGGCGGTATTCACGCCAACCGTACCGGCGACATCGGCCTGCTGAAAATCATCAGCGAAGGCGGCGTGGCCTCGGGCGTGCGCCGCATCGAGGCGGTAACCGGTGCTGCGGCCCTGGCCTACCTCAATGCGGCTGAAGAACAACTCAAGGAAGCGGCCACCCTGGTCAAGGGCAGCCGCGACAACCTGATCGACAAGCTGTCCGCCGTGCTGGAGCGCAACCGTGCACTGGAGAAACAGCTGGAGCAGTTGCAGGCCAAGGCCGCCAGTGCTGCGGGCGACGATCTGTCGGCCGCTGCCGTGGACGTCAAGGATGTGAAAGTGCTGGCCGCACGCCTGGACGGTCAGGACGGCAAGGCGCTGTTGGCGCTGGTCGATCAGTTGAAGAACAAGCTCGGCCGCGCAGTGATCCTGCTCGGCAGTGTCCATGAGGATAAGGTCGTTCTGGTTGCGGGTGTAACCAAGGACCTGACTGGCCAACTCAAGGCCGGTGATTTGATGAAGCAAGCCGCCGCGGCGGTGGGCGGGAAGGGCGGTGGTCGTCCGGACATGGCGCAAGGCGGTGGTGTAGACGCCGATGCCCTGGACGCGGCCCTGGCCCTGACCGTGCCGTTTGTCGAGGCAGGTATTTAAGGCGCTGTTAACCCGCCCGTGGTCTAGTCGCGGGCGGGTGCAGTGCGGATGGATTGGATAATAGGCGCCCCTTTACGGGCTGAGGCGGCTTGGAAATGGCTTTGATCGTACAGAAATTTGGAGGCACCTCGGTCGGCTCTGTCGAAAGAATCGAGCAGGTGGCCGACAAGGTTAAGAAATTCCGCGACGCCGGCGATGACCTGGTGGTGGTGCTGTCGGCCATGAGCGGCGAGACCAATCGCCTGATCGATCTGGCCAAGGCAATCAGTGGCGACCAGCAACCGCTGCCGCGTGAGCTGGATGTGATCGTGTCCACCGGCGAGCAGGTGACCATCGCCCTGTTGGCCATGGCGCTGAACAAGCGTGGCGTGCCAGCGGTGTCCTACACGGGCAGCCAGGTGCGCATCCTCACCGACAGCGCGCACACCAAGGCGCGCATCCTGCAGATTGACGATCAGAAAATTCGCAGTGATCTGAAAGCCGGCCGCGTGGTAGTTGTAGCGGGCTTCCAGGGTGTGGACGAGCAGGGCAACATCACCACCCTCGGGCGTGGCGGTTCGGACACCACCGGCGTGGCGTTGGCAGCGGCCCTGAAGGCCGATGAGTGCCAGATCTACACCGATGTGGACGGCGTTTACACAACCGACCCGCGTGTGGTGTCCGTGGCCCAGCGCCTGGACAAGATTACCTTCGAAGAGATGCTGGAAATGGCCAGCCTCGGTTCCAAGGTGCTGCAGATCCGTGCGGTGGAATTCGCCGGCAAGTACAACGTTCCGCTGCGCGTATTGCACAGCTTCAAAGAGGGTCCGGGCACCCTCATTACTATTGATGAAGAGGAATCCATGGAACAGCCGATCATTTCCGGCATCGCTTTCAACCGCGATGAAGCCAAGCTGACGATCCGTGGCGTGCCAGACACCCCGGGCGTGGCGTTCAAGATCCTGGGCCCTATCAGCGGCGCGAACATTGAAGTCGACATGATCGTGCAGAACGTTTCGCACGATAACACCACCGATTTCACGTTCACCGTGCACCGCAACGAGTACGATGCGGCGGAGCGGATCCTGCAGAACACGGCCAAAGAGATTGGCGCTCGCGAAGTGGTTGGCGATACCAAGATTGCCAAGGTGTCGATCGTGGGCGTGGGCATGCGTTCCCATGCCGGCGTTGCCAGCCGCATGTTCGAGGCCCTGGCCAAGGAAAGCATCAACATCCAGATGATCTCCACCTCGGAAATCAAAGTCTCGGTGGTGATCGAAGAGAAGTACCTGGAACTGGCTGTACGCGCGCTGCACACCGCTTTTGAGCTGGACGCTCCGGCCCGACAGGGCGAGTGATGCACTGCCAGGAAGGCGCGGTTACCGCGCCTTTCATTTTTTTGTAGGGCGCATGGTCTTTTGTGTGCGCTCGACAATACTTAGGTCGTTAGGGCTATGGCTGTCAGGTCGTAGGTCGAACGCCTTTTTTTTGCAGACTGTTGTTCCTGAACTGAAATGCGTGAGGAGAAAGGTATGCTGATTCTGACTCGTCGGTGCGCAGAAAGCCTGATTATCGGTGATGGCGAAATCACCGTGACCGTGCTCGGCGTCAAAGGCAATCAAGTGCGTATCGGGGTTAACGCTCCGAAAGAGGTAGCGGTACACCGCGAGGAAATTTACCTGCGGATCAAGAAAGAGAAGGACGAAGAACCAAGCCTTTAATTTTTATCGTTTTTTATGTTTGCAAACGGGGATGAACGTGGTTAATATACGCCCCGTGTTGCGGAGAGCTGGCCGAGTGGCCGAAGGCGCTCCCCTGCTAAGGGAGTACACCTCAAAAGGGTGTCGGGGGTTCGAATCCCCCGTTCTCCGCCATTATTTGCTTAGTACGTTGCAATCTGGTTTTTTCACTAAGTTGTTGAAACTAAACGAAAAAATAGCTTTACATAGAGATTGAACGGCCTATAATGCGCGGCAACAAATGCACTCGTAGCTCAGCTGGATAGAGTACTCGGCTACGAACCGAGCGGTCACAGGTTCGAATCCTGTCGAGTGCACCATTTAAGAGTTAGTTGCAGCAATGCAGGTAGCTCGGTTTCAACCAGTTGTGATCTGGTCTAAAAACACAATCTGCACTCGTAGCTCAGCTGGATAGAGTACTCGGCTACGAACCGAGCGGTCACAGGTTCGAATCCTGTCGAGTGCACCATACAAACAAAAAGCCCGCCTAGTGCGGGCTTTTTGCCGTGTGGGATTTGTGTCGGATTTTATCTTTTTCTGCTGCTTCCTGTGTTTTCCTTCCGGGCTGCGTCGTCGCAGTTCATAGATGCGGCCAATGCTCAGCTTTGGCTCGCAAGCGCTTGTTCTTTCCAGTTTTTTAACGTTAAAAGCGAGCGCACGGTGTATCATTGCGCCCGTCAGCCCCGCCGGGGCTTGTGGAATACCTCCATGGACTTACCCAGTAGTTACTCAGTACCCCGTTTTACCAATCATGAATTGACTGATTGATCCTTCCGGCGTGCCCCGCTGCTGGGAGTGGAGTTCGCCTATGACCGAAGTAGAAGTAAAGAAAACTCAAGAAAGCCTGCAGGATCGCCTGGCTCAAGTCATCGAGCTGTTGCAGCGCCAGCGTGTGGTCGAAGAACTCACGCACCGCCAGGATGGCCCGAATCGCGACCGCGTTGAAAACCTGGTCCACCGGCAAAACCTCGTCGAGCTGCAACGCAAGCTCGATGACCTGCACTCCGCCGACGTCGCCTATATTCTCGAAGCCTTGCCGCTGGATGATCGACTGACCCTCTGGCAGTTGGTCAAGGCCGACCGCGACGGCGACATCCTGCTTGAAGTCTCCGACTCGGTCCGTGAAACCCTGATCGCCGACATGGACGATCACGAGCTCCTGGCTGCGGCCAAGGAGATGGACGCTGATGAGTTGGCCGACCTGGCCCCTGAGCTGCCCCGTGATGTTGTCCATGAGCTGATGGAAGCCCTCGATGGCCAGCAGCGTGAGCGCGTGCGCTCCGCGTTGTCCTATGACGAGGATCAGGTCGGCGCCCTGATGGACTTCGAGATGGTCACCATCCGCGAAGACGTCAGCCTGGAAGTCGTCCTGCGCTACCTGCGCCGGTTGAAAGAGCTGCCTGGCCATACCGACAAATTGTTTGTGGTCGACTACGAAGGCATCCTCAAGGGCGTGTTGCCGATCAAGCGCCTGCTGGTCAACGACCCCGAGAAGAAAGTTGCCGATGTGATGGCCAGCGACCCGGTGAGCTTTCACCCGGACGAAGACGCCTATGACGCCGCGCAGGCGTTCGAGCGTTATGACTTGATCTCAGCTCCAGTGGTCGACAAGAACGGCAAGCTGATCGGCCGTCTGACCATCGATGAAATGGTCGACCTGATTCGTGAAGAGAGCGAAACCGAAGTCCTCAACATGGCGGGTCTGCGTGAAGAGGAAGATATTTTTGCGTCAGTCTGGCGTTCGTTGCGCAACCGCTGGGCCTGGCTGGCCGTCAACCTGATTACGGCCTTCATCGCGTCGCGCGTGATCGGGCTGTTTGAGGGCTCTATCGAGAAGTTGGTAGCTTTGGCGGCATTGATGCCGATCGTGGCGGGGATTGGTGGCAACTCCGGCAACCAGACCATCACCATGATCGTACGCGCCATGGCGCTCGACCAGGTCAATACCGGTAACACCTCGCGGCTGATGCGCAAGGAGCTCGCCGTGGCGCTGATCAATGGCGTGGTGTGGGGCGGCGTGATCGGTATCGTCGCTTACTTGCTGTATGGCAGTTGGTCGCTGGGCGTGGTGATGACTGCTGCCATGACTCTCAACCTGCTGCTGGCTGCGTTGATGGGGGTGTTGATCCCCATGACCCTGGCACGCCTGGGGCGCGACCCTGCGATGGGGGCGAGCGTGATGATTACCGCCATGACCGACAGTGGTGGCTTCTTCATCTTCCTGGGCCTGGCAACAATCTTCCTGCTCTGATCCTCCAAGGCACGCCGGCTCCCCTGTAGGAGCTGGCGTGCCAGCGATTGCCTTCACAGGCCGCATCGCCTGAATCGCCACCAAGCGGGCTCCTGCACAAATTCCAGGCAAAAAAAAGCCAGCACATGGCTGGCTTCGGCTTTCATTTGTAACTTAATTGGCTTCTGCGGCCGCCTCAACGTCGTGCGCGATAAGCGAGACGAGAGCATTTTGCTGGCGGTGGGAGAGCTGACGAAAACGCTGCAGCAGTTCGCGTTCGTGCAGCGACAGCTCGGGGCTGTCCAGGCGCATGCTCAACTCGTCGCCCAACGCACCTTCCTGAATGAGGCTCTGTTCCAGGCGCGCGATGATTTCGGAGTTCATGCTGCGGTGATGATTGCGAGCCACCTCGGCAATGCGTTCCCGCATTCCGTCTGGCAGACGTACGACGAACTTGTCAGCCGTACGGCTGGAATAAATTGCCTGTTTCAATGGGCGCATATATTTAACCGGTTAGTTCAGGGGAGCGGTTTTTGGAATTGGCCGCAAGATGAGTGTTAAGACAAGACTCACGACCAAAGTTCAACCCTAATTGCAAAGAGGCCGCATCATGCCTCAGATTTGACATTTCCTTGGCGTCAATTCTGTGACAAATATTGAACTGCCTAAAGGCTTTATGCCAGCACTCATTTGCATTTTTGCGGACTGGTTGGAAAACTTCTGCACGAGTGATCCCGCCAGGGAACTTCCCGTAAGTCCAGGCCACCACAGGGTTTAAGGCCGCACATCGTATAGCAAAGTGGCCTTTTGCCCTTATCTTTAAGACTAGTGGCAATCTGCCGATTTACTAGGACGAGGCGACATAAGGTAGGCGTGGGGGTGATGCGAGAGGGGGTTAGCGAAGCACCGGGTCAAACTTGATTTTGCGGCCGACGATGAGCGTCAGCAGCAGCAGGCTTGCGCAGATGCCAGCCGCAACAAAGGCGGTGGTTTGCCCGTCCTGGGACTCGGCACCCAGACCCAGGATGCCAGTGGCGACGGTCAAGCACAGGAACAGCCAGGCAGATTTGGTCATCAGTTGTTTCCTCAGAAAACCCAGTGTTCGGAGGCAGGCGCCGCTTCGGTGCCTTGGGTCAGGCGCACTGGCGATTGCGCGTTGGGTGTCATCACCGCCAATTGCGGACGTTGCTGCAGATGGTGTGGCACCGCCTGGCTGATCTGGGCCGGGTCGTTGCTGCCGGTCGATTGGAAATGAAACATCACCAGTGCAGCCAGGGCTACGGTGTTGAGGGCTAACAGAAGGGCACTGTTCATGGTCATGTTCTCCGCTTAACGCCGTGGCTGAAGGGGTTTGTAGGAGAAGTATTGCAGGTCTCGTGCCAATCTATTATTTCAATAAAATCAATGGCTTGAGTCTACTTTAAAACGCTGGAAGGTTGCAATTTGCAATGCTGGCATTTTGAGGGAGTGCATTTTGCACGATGGCGCCCAAGTGCCCGTGTTTGCGGGCCGAAACTGCATTGGATCAGGCAAGGATTGGCCTACATTCAAAAAGCCAACGGACGACATGACAAAACCTACCTCGGCCGTTAACATGCACGCCGTCCGTCGCAGCGCCCCTGGCCCGATGGATGTCATTGGTCCCAGTAGCTCAATTGGATAGAGCATCCCCCTCCTAAGGGGAAGGTTGGCCGTTCGAACCGGCCCTGGGACACCAGATTCGCAGTTCACAGACAAGCCCCGTACAGCACCTGCTGGCGGGGCTTTTTTGTGCGCGCCGGGCCTTTTCACACTTCAGTCGAACCTTGCCGCCGATCGAGGTTCACAGCAGGTGCCGCCGGCTATTTTTCGCAACGCTGTACCTTGCATACCCTCCGGCAGCGTCTGAATCGTGAAGCAAAATAATCCCCGGAAACAGCGCCTTTCGCCTGTCCGGAACCTGCAACCCCGGACTATCATGCCGATAGCCCTGTCTCTTACCGCAAGGAGCCGCTCGGAACGCCGATGCGCCAGATCTGGAAATCTTTTCGAGCCCTTTATTTCGCCTCCTTGATGATGCTGATCGGCTCCGGCCTGCTCAGTACTTACCTGGCCCTGCGCCTGGCGGCCGATCATGTCGACAGCCTATGGGTGGGTGCGTTGATGGCAGCCAACTACTTTGGCCTGGTGCTGGGCGGCAAGATCGGGCATCGCCTGATTGGCCGGGTCGGGCATATCCGTGCCTACGCCACCTGTGCCGGGATCGTCGGGGCGGCGGTGCTGGGCCATGGCCTGATCGATTGGCTGCCGGCCTGGATCGTGCTGCGTACGATCGTGGGCCTCGGGATGATGTGCCAGTACATGGTCATCGAGAGCTGGCTCAACGAGCAGGCGGACGCCAAGCAGCGTGGCGTGGTGTTCAGCGGCTATATGATCGCGTCCTACCTGGGGCTGGTTCTCGGTCAACTGATCCTGGTCATGCACCCACAGCTCGGCCTCGAGTTGCTGATGCTGGTCGCGCTGTGTTTTGCCTTGTGCCTGGTGCCGGTGGCCATGACTCGCCGCATTCACCCGGCGCCCCTGCATCCGGCGCCGATGGAGCCGCGCTTCTTTATCAAGCGCGTGCCGCAGTCGCTGAGTACCGTGCTGGGCGCCGGGTTGATCGTCGGTTCGTTCTACGGCCTGGCGCCGCTCTATGCCTCTCAGCAAGGGCTGACGACAGAGCAGGTGGGCCTGTTCATGGGTAGCTGCATTTTTGCCGGCCTGGTGGTGCAGTGGCCGCTGGGTTGGCTGTCGGACCGCTATGACCGCGCGCTGTTGATCCGTTGCTTTGCGTTGTGCCTGGCGGTGGCGGCGTTGCCCTTGGCGGTAATGACCCAGGTGCCGCTGGAAGTGCTGTTCGTGGCAGGCTTCGTGTGTTCCCTGGTGCAGTTCTGCCTGTACCCGCTGGCCGTGGCGTTCTCCAATGACCATGTGGAAGGCGATCGTCGCGTATCGCTCACCGCCATGTTGCTGGTGACCTACGGCGTCGGCGCCAGTGTCGGGCCGCTGCTGGCGGGTGTGGTGATGAAGATGTTTGGCAGCCACATGCTGTACGCGTTTTTCAGCCTGTGTGCGCTGATCCTGGTATGGCGTATCCGGCCAAAAGCCGTGACCAACCTGCACCAGGTGGACGACGCACCCTTGCACCACGTGGCGATGCCCGACAGCATGTCCAGCTCGCCGTTGGTGGCTGCCCTTGATCCGCGGGTGGATGAACAGGTGGTGCAGGAGCAGATGCAGGTATCCGTACCTGAACCGGAGCCTGAAATCGAGCCCGAGTCTCCCGCTGATGAGCCGGTGGTCGAGACGCCAGTCGATCCGCTGGACCCGGACGAGCATCCCCACGATTTGAGCAGGGCACGCCCCTGAAAACAAAAAACGGGCAGATCCCCTCAGGATCTGCCCGTTTTTTTTATGACGCCAAGCTTTAAAAATCGTCGTCTTTATCGAAGCGGCGTGCTTCGCGTTGCAGCTGGTAGACGAAACGCTCGACCTGACGCTGCACCAGGCCACTCATGTTGTGGAAGCGCACGCCGGCGAAGGTGGTGTTGATCTTCTCTTCGAAGTGCAGGTAACGCAGCTCGACCGAGGTGGTCATGCTGCCAAAGGGCAGGGCGGCGATGAAGCGGTCGTAGACCTGGCCCAGTTGCAGGCGCTCGGAAATATCGCCTTCAAAGCGCAGTTTGCAGCCGGTGGCGGAAATATCCAGCAATTTGCCACTGATCGGCGCCTTGAGTTTCTCGCCGCCCAGTTCGATGTTGACCAGTTGGGCCAGCTTCAAGGCGGCCCGGAAAGCGTTGCGACGCTGATGGTAAACCACCTCGTCGGGCAAGCTGCCGGTGTAGATGCGGTGGCCATCCTTTTCGCTGATACTCATGGCGCCGTTGCTTTCCCACGCAACGCGCACGCCGTCGTGGAAGCCTTCGATGCGGAACGGCTCACCGTTTTCAAGGTGGCGTTCGCCGTCACGCGGGATCATTTCGTCCAGGGCCAGGGTGCCGCCCTCGCGGTCGACATCCACCAGGTAACTCTGGAAGCGTTGGCTGCGTTCGTGGAAGGTGATGATCAGCGGGTCATGGCTTTCTTGCAGCATCCGCAAGGTGCCGGCGATTTCCAGAGGCGTGGTGAGGACCTTGGGTGGCTGCGGGGCATCTTCCGCATTAAGGGCGTTGAACACGGTTCTTCCATCTCCAGACAAAATACGACTACACGCAAGAGCAGGCATTTTGCCAGTATGTGGCGCGACTTGGATAGGCCGCGCGGTAAACGGGCATCAGGCTTGGCTGCGGGTGCTTGGCTTGACCAGGCGCGAGGTGGATCCCTGGGCGTTGTAAAGCGCCGGAGGCTCACCGCCGTGAAGTATACGCAACTGGTTGGCGGTCGTAGCTTGCTGAAGCTGGATCGACTGACCGTTGAGCAGGTTGGCTTCCTGGCACTGGGCGAGCAATTGATTGAGTTCTTTGCTCTGGGCCAGCAATTGATCGCCGACCGAGGAGTGGCTGGCCAATTGTGCCAGGCCATCATGGTCTGCCGGCAGGCCAAGGCTGATGAGGATTTCGCTGCGTTTTTTGCCGTGCTGTTCCAGCAGGACAATCAGCGATTGTTTGCGCGCCAGAATTTCTTCCAGCAAGGGCATGTCCCGGCCGAAGAGTGCCAGGGATTCTTCTTTCAGCAGCTCGAGCAAGTGTTGCGTCGGCGCTAGATCATCAATGATCAGTTGAAGCAAATGTTCGTCGTGATGCATGGCTGGCCTTGGGGTTTAAGCGTCCAAAAGCCCGGCGCAGGCCTTTGCCTAGCGCTCGGCTTCGAAATTAAGCAGCTTGCTGGCTACACGGTTGCTGTCGACTTTATAGCTGCCATCGGCGATTGCCTGTTTCAATTCGGCCACGCGGGCTTTATTGACTACCGGTTGATCGCGCAGCGAGTCAGTGACCTTCTGCAACTGTTGAGCCTCATTGCTCAGGTGTACGGATTCCCCGCTCTGGCTGGCGCTCGCCTGTTCTGCCTTCGCGGGCAGTGGCTGGGCCTTGGCTTCTACGCTGTCCTTGGTACCGCTGGTACGCGTAGGGCCTGACGTTGCCGGGGTGTTATTCAAACGACTGAAATCGATGACCATGATAAAAAACCTCTGGGTATTTGGACGCTTGCCATGTTTTCGGCCATACCCGGACAAACTTTAGGCGCAATTGACAATAAACTGCACAGGCCGGCACCCAACCCACAGTGTAGGAAAAGCCGGCGTCCGATACCAGCGGTCTATAGAGCCACCTCCACTTGACCGGGTGCCGTCACCCGCGCCTTGATCACCCGGTTCGAGTTGAGGTTCTTCACCCGGATCTGCTCGCTCATGCCGCCATTGGACAGCGCCTCGCCTGGCATCTTTACCTGCAGCGCGCCGCTGCTGGCGGAAATCACCACCTGGTCGCCCTTGCGGATCACCTCCGCCTGCTCCAGGTGCACCAGGGTAATGACCTGGTCGGTGACCACTGGTCGGGTCAATTTTTGTCCGACGGCCTGGTCGAGGGAGGTCAGGTAGCCCTGATTGATCATGCTGATGTCGCGTTCGCGTAGGACAACGTCCTCGAAACCGATGATGCCAGTGCGTTTCAGCGGGCGGGCCACCACCACCACATCCCGGAACAATTTGACCTGCGCCGGCACGAACACGGTCCAGGGCGAGGCGCCTTCGCAGCGAACTTTCACCGTCACGCGGCCGATGGGCTGGGCGGGACTTTCCAGGGTGGCTGTCAATTCCTTGTCGCACATTGGCATGCGCAGGCGCGGATCGAGCTGGCTGACCTGGATTTCATAACGCCCGGGCGTCTGGGTGGTCGCCAGATAATCTTCTACAGTGAACTCAAGAAAGCCCTGAGTGACGCCGATAAGTAGATCAGGCAATGTGACGTTATCGGCGCGGGCCGTGGTTCCCAGGCTCAAGGCGAGCAATGCCATCGAGACGCAGAGCAATCTGCAGTACCGTGGGGAGCCGGGGCGTCGGGAAACTGTCGTTTTAATATCCATGATCTGTAAATTGCAAAGCTCGTGCCGTTTAGTGTTGGGTGCGCGTCTGCCCTTTAGGGAACAGGCCAAAGGTTTTAGCGTAGGAGTAAAGGCATGGCAGGAGTAATGGATTCAGTAAACCAGCGGACACAGCTGGTAGGGCAGAATCGCCTGGAGTTGTTGCTTTTTCGCCTGGATGGCAAACAGTTGTATGGCATCAACGTGTTCAAGGTGCGGGAAGTGTTGCAGTGCCCCAAGCTGACGATCATGCCCAAGTCCAGTCCCGTGGTGTGCGGCGTCGCCAACATCCGCGGCGCGACCATCCCGATTCTCGACCTGGCGCTGGCCACCGGTTCGCCGGCCCTGCAGGACCGCGAGAATCCGTTCGTGATCATTACCGAGTACAACACCAAGACCCAGGGTTTCCTGGTGCGCTCGGTGGAGCGCATCGTCAACATGAACTGGGAAGAGATCCATCCGCCGCCCAAGGGCACCGGCCGCGATCACTACCTCACGGCGGTGACGCGGGTCGATAACCAGTTGGTGGAAATCATCGACGTGGAGAAGATCCTCGCCGAAGTGGCGCCGACCTCGGAATCGATTTCCGTGGGCGTGGTGGACGCCGAGACGGCACACAAGGCGATTTCCTTGCGTGTGCTGACGGTGGACGACTCCTCGGTGGCGCGCAAGCAGGTGACCCGTTGCCTGCAGACCGTCGGTGTGGAAGTGGTGGCGCTCAATGATGGTCGCCAGGCGCTGGATTACCTGCGCAAGCTGGTGGACGAAGGCAAGAAGCCGGAAGAAGAATTCTTGATGATGATCTCTGACATCGAGATGCCGGAAATGGACGGCTACACCCTCACGGCCGAGATACGCAATGACCCACGCATGCAAAAATTGCATATCATCCTGCATACTTCCTTGTCGGGTGTATTCAATCAGGCGATGGTCAAGAAAGTCGGTGCCGATGACTTCCTGGCCAAATTCCGCCCTGATGACCTGGCAGCCCGGGTAGTCGACCGGATCAAGGCAGCAGATCACGGCTAGGGGATGTCCCCTGGCGGTCACACGATTTAAGAGGCGGTATCATTGTCTACGGGTAATTTGGATTTCGAACAGTTCCGGGTCTTCCTGGAAAAAGCCTGTGGCATATTGCTCGGTGAGAACAAGCAGTACCTGGTATCCAGCCGTCTCAACAAACTGATGGAACAGCAGGGCATCAAGTCGCTGGGCGAGTTGGTCCAGCGCATCCAGGGCCAGCCGCGCAGCGGGCTCAAGGAAATGGTGGTCGATGCCATGACCACCAACGAAACCTTGTGGTTTCGCGACACCTATCCGTTTGAAGTGCTCAAGAGCAAGGTGCTGCCGGAAGCCATCAAGGCCAGCCCGGGCCAGCGCCTGCGCATCTGGTCGGCGGCCTGCTCATCGGGGCAGGAACCGTACTCGATCTCGATGTCCATCGATGAGTTCGAGCGGACCAACATGGGCCAACTCAAGGCCGGTGCGCAAATTGTCGCCACTGACCTGTCCGGCACCATGCTCACCAACTGCAAGACCGGCGAGTACGACAGCCTGGCCCTTGGCCGTGGCTTGTCACAGGAGCGCCTGCAGCGTTACTTCGACCCGAAAGGGGCCGGGCGTTGGGCGGTCAAGGCGCCGATCAAGAGCCGCGTGGAGTTTCGCTCGTTCAACCTGCTCGACAGCTACGCCAGCCTGGGCAAGTTCGACATGGTGTTCTGCCGCAACGTGCTGATCTACTTCTCGGCCGAAGTGAAGAAAGACATCCTGTTGCGCATCCACGGCACGCTCAAGCGTGGTGGTTATCTGTTCCTCGGCGCATCCGAAGCGCTGAACGGCCTGCCTGATCATTATCAGATGGTGCAGTGCAGTCCTGGGATCATCTACCAGGCCAAGTAGGATCAATGTGGGAGCCTGGCTTGTGTGGGAGCTGGCTTGCCTGCGAAGCAGCACCTCGTAGTGACTGAAAAACCGAGGAGCCTGCATTGCGGGCAAGCCCTGCTCCCACACAAGCCCGCACCCACCATTGTTATGCGGCAAATCTCCTGAAAGCGGCAACCTCGATTGCCGCTTTACTGGCGCCACGCGGAAACCGCTTGCCGCTTTTCTGGCATTGCCGTCGGCAACCACCCTCCGAAACCCTTGATATACGGGCCTTGCCCGGATTGGCATGAGCCTTGCTATAACCCTGTTAACGAACAGCAGGTCAGCCTAAAGGTTTCCGCCATGAGCATCAGCTTCGATAAAGCGCTCGGTATCCACGAACAAGCCCTGGGCTTCCGCGCCCAGCGTGCCGAAGTCCTGGCCAACAACATTGCCAACGCCGACACCCCGAACTACAAGGCTCGGGACCTGGACTTCTCCGCCGTGCTCGCCGCACAGCAGGACAAGACCAAGAACGGCACCTTCGCCTTGAACATGACCAACAGCCGTCATATCGAAGCGCAAGGCCTGGGCAATGGTGACGAGTCGCTGCTGTATCGCACGCCGATGCAGCCATCGATCGACCAGAACACCGTCGACGCCCAGCTGGAGCAATCGGCCTACGCCGAGAACTCGGTGAACTTCCAGGCCAGCTTCACCCTGCTCAACAGTAAATTCAAAGGGCTGATGTCAGCCCTGCGTGGAGAGTAAGCCATGTCCCTGTCCAGTGTTTTCAATATTGCCGGCAGTGGCATGAGCGCGCAGACCACGCGTTTGAACACCGTCGCCAGTAACATCGCCAACGCCGAGACCGTGTCGTCGAGCATTGACCAGACCTACCGCGCCCGTCACCCGGTGTTCGCCACCATGTTCCAGGGCGGCCAGAGCGGCGGCAGCGATTCGCTGTTCCAGGACCAGGGCGCTGCAGGCTCCGGCGTGCAGGTGCTCGGTGTAGTGGAAGACCAGAGCAATCTGGAGGCCCGCTACGAGCCGAATCACCCGGCGGCGAACGAAAAAGGCTACGTCTACTACCCGAACGTCAATGTGGTCGAGGAAATGGCAGACATGATCTCCGCCAGCCGCTCGTTCCAGACCAACGCGGAAATGATGAACACCGCCAAAACCATGATGCAGAAGGTCCTGACCCTGGGTCAGTGATAAGGGGCGCCACTAATGGCCATCGTTGATACGACAAACAACACGGCAGTCCAGGACCTTTTCAACTCCAAGGTCAAGACCGCCACAGATAACAGCAGCGTCGGTGACGCCTCCAAGGCAGCGACGGGCAACCAATCGCTGGGCAAGGATGCATTCCTGCAACTGCTGGTGACCCAGCTGAAAAACCAGAACCCGCTGTCGCCCCAGGACAACGGCGCGTTCGTGGCCCAGTTGGCGCAGTTCAGCAGCCTGGAAGGCATCAACACCCTGAACGACTCGGTGAATGCGATCTCGAGCAACTTCAGCTCCTCGCAAGCGCTGCAGGCATCGTCGCTGGTCGGGCGCTCGATCATCACCCAGACCGACAAGGCCCTGGTGGATACAAGCAAGAGCATGACCGGTTCGGTCGCGGTGACCTCTGCGGTGGGTAACGTCTCCATCAAGATCACTGACAAAGATGGCAACGTGGTGCGCACCATCGACATGGGCGCCCAGAGCGCGGGTAACTCCGACTTCATCTGGGACGGCAAGAACGACAAAGGTGAAGTGGCCCCCGCAGGTACCTACACCTTCGCGGCCACCACTAAAAATGACAAGGGCGACTCGGTAGCCCTGGCGACCTCGCTGCCCGCGACGGTGACCAGCGTGACGTTGAGCAAGACCGGCGGCGAAATGCTGTTGAACCTTGCAGGTGGCATGGGCAGCGTCAAGCTGTCGCAAATTCAGACTATCGGTACATAGAGCCGGCTAAATACGGCAGAGGGAGAGAAACATGTCTTTTAATATCGGCCTTAGCGGCCTCTATGCGGCCAACAAACAACTGGACGTGACCGGCAACAACATCGCCAACGTCGCGACCACTGGCTTCAAGTCGTCCCGTGCGGAATTCGCGGACATCTACGCCGCTTCCAAACTGGGCACCGGCCAGAACAGCATCGGCAACGGTGTGAACCTGGCGGCTGTGTCGCAACAGTTCACCCAGGGTGACGTCAACAACAGCGGCGGTATCCTGGACATGGCGATCCAGGGTGGCGGCTTCTTCGTGCAGAAGGGCAGCGACGGCTCGCTGGAATACACCCGCAGCGGTGCGTTCCGTGCCGACAAAGACGGCTACATCACTAACAACACCGGTACTTCGCGCCTGCAAGGCTACGCGGCGGATGCCGATGGCAAAATCGTCAAGGGTGGCCTGGTCGACCTGCAGCTGAACCTGGCGAACCTGCCGCCGAAGGCGTCCACCAAAGTGGACTCCACCAGTAACCTGAACTCTTCGGACCTGCCGATCAATCAGACGGACCACCCGTTCGATCCGACCAAGACCGACAGCTTCAACACCCAGTACTCCACCACGCTCTACGATACCCAGGGCAACGCCCACTCGATGGTGCAGTACATGGTTAAAACCGATGGCAACATCTGGCAGTCCTACACGCTGATTGACGGCCGTAACCCGGATGGCACGCCGATCAGCGGTTCCGGTGCCGTTGCCCCAGTGCCGTCTACGCTGACCTTTGATACCTCTGGCAAGCTCGAAAAAATTGTCGGCGCCAACGTCAAGGACACTACCATGACCATTGACGACTGGAAGCCGGGCGGCCTGGTCGATGGCGTTTGGAAGGACAACGGTGCTGCTGCCAACACCGGCGGTATTGCCGTCAACATGGGTAACATCACCCAGTACAACTCCGCCAGCTACCGCAACCCGCCGGTCACCGATGGCTACGCCACCGGCCAGATCACCGGCCTGAAAATCGACGGCAGCGGCGTACTGTTCGCCACGTTCAGCAACCAGCAGAGCAAGGCTATCGGCCAGATCTCCCTGGCCAGCTTCAACAACGAACAGGGCCTGCAGCCCTCCGGCGGCACCACCTGGAGAGAGACCTTCGCCTCGGGCCAGCCGGGTTATGACAGCCCGCAAGCCGGGACCTTGGGTTCGATCGTGGCCAACTCGCTGGAGAACTCCAACGTCAACCTGACCAACGAGCTGGTGGACCTGATCAAGGCCCAGAGCAACTACCAGGCGAACGCCAAGACCATCTCCACCCAGAGCACCATCATGCAGACCATCATTCAGATGACCTGATGTTTAAGCGCTCGACAAGAAGCCCCTCGTAGGAGGGGCTTTTTTGTGGGCGTAGGAAAATAACCCATGACACTACAGGTTACTCGTTGAATTTCTGGGGAAGGAACACTCCATTCCTGTCTTGCCACTGATGGTCAAGAGCCTTGTCGGCTCACCAATCAGTGGGAGTGCCAAAGATGTGGAGCTCAGGAGTATCTGCCCCGGGGGTGGGGCGTATGGCCTCTGTGCCTGGCGTTGCGCGAGGTGATTCGCCGCCAGTTGAACCCGCTGCTCAAGTATCAACGGTCAAGTCATTGCTCCAACAACTGTTCGACGCCGAGAAAGACGGCAAAACCCAGTCGGTCCAGGACTTGCGCAACAAATTGAGTGAACTGCGTGAGAAGTTGGGTGATGAAAAATTCAAGGAGATCCTTAAGAAGCTCAGCGAAGAAGCCGATAGCAAGTACCTTGAGCTTCTCAAGCGGCTGCTGAAGGAGTGGTTTCCCGATGCGGATGATGTCACGCCACCGGATACGCCATCGCCGGGAGGTGGCGGAGGAGGGGGTGGGGGCGGCGGTAGAGTGAACCCTGCGGGGTTTGGCCCTGCCGAAAAAATGTCCAACAAGCCTTACACGGACGGGAAGAATTATTTCAACTACAAGCCTGATAACAGCAACCCCGGGCAAAAGCCGGGATCCGGTAAAGAACCGGGCAATATCTGGAGTGGTTTCAAGCAAGGGCCTGACGGCAATTGCGTGACGGTTTCCGCAATAAAGGCCTCCATGATGCGGTATGGCAAGGAGCCTACGGATGTGTTCAAGGAGGTCAAAGAGGCGGGCGATGGCTATGACGTGACGATGCGCGATGGGTACAAGGTTCATTTTTCCAAGGGAGAACTCAAGGAGGCGGCGAAGGAAGCCCGATTCGAGGGCGATGATCCTTCGATGATAACGTCTGCCAACTTCATGTTTGCCGCGAGCGCCAAGCGGGCCCAGATGGAAAACAACGACGGTACGGCGGGGCGCAGTTTCAGCGCTGCCATGAAGAGCCTCAACGATGGGGAGTACTCCCGGGAAGGCTTGGATCGCTTGGGATTGAAGGGGCTTTACAGGCCGGCGACCGATGCCGACTTGAGAAACAGCAAGGTCGGGACGGTGGAGTACGACGGCCATTCGATGGCGGTGATTAACGGCCGCATTGAGCTGTGGGGGCAGCGAGGCGGTGTGCCTGCATCGGGTACTGCCACCGTGTTGATCTAGTCTCGTACGAGGGTCTTGCCGGGCAAAAAAAAGCCCCCGATACACGTTGAGTGTATCGAGGGCTTTTCAGCCTTGGGGGGTTAGCCCCAAGGCGGGTTCAGCTTATTGGCAAGCTTCGCAATCCGGCTCGTCAATCGCGCAGGCCTTTGGCACTGGCGCCGGGCCGGCCGGGGCGGCGAGCACCGAATCATCACCGTGGTTACCGCTGGACACAGCGTTCAGCTTGCCGGTGTTGATGGTCGACTTCTCGGTGCTGGTCGCGGCCAGGGCACGGAGGTAGTAAGTGGTTTTCAGGCCACGGTACCAAGCCATGCGGTAGGTCACGTCGAGCTTCTTGCCCGATGCGCCGGCGATGTACAGGTTCAGCGACTGAGCCTGGTCGATCCACTTCTGGCGACGGCTGGCGGCGTCCACGATCCACTTGGTGTCCACTTCGAAGGCAGTCGCGTAGAGCTCTTTGAGTTCTTGCGGGATGCGTTCGATCTGCTGCACCGAACCGTCGTAGTACTTCAGGTCGTTGATCATGACCGAGTCCCACAGGCCACGGGCCTTGAGGTCGCGAACCAGGTACGGGTTGATCACGGTGAATTCGCCCGACAGGTTCGATTTCACATACAGGTTCTGGTAGGTCGGTTCGATCGACTGCGATACGCCGGTGATGTTGGCGATGGTCGCGGTCGGTGCGATGGCCATGATGTTGGAGTTACGAATGCCTTTCTGCACACGGGCACGTACTGGCGCCCAGTCCAGGGATTCGTTCAGGTCGACATCGATGTACTTCTGGCCACGGGCTTCGATCAGGATCTGTTGCGAGTCCAGCGGCAGGATGCCTTTGGACCACAGCGAACCCTGGAACGTCTCGTAGGCACCGCGCTCGTCGGCCAGGTCGCAGGAGGCCTGGATCGCGTAGTAGCTGACCGCTTCCATGGACTTGTCGGCGAACTCGACCGCAGCATCCGAACCGTAAGGAATGTGCTGCAGGTACAGCGCATCCTGGAAGCCCATGATGCCCAGGCCAACCGGACGGTGCTTGAAGTTGGAGTTCTGCGCCTGTGGCACCGAGTAGTAGTTGATGTCGATCACGTTATCGAGCATGCGAACGGCGGTGTTGACGGTGCGTTCCAGTTTGGCGGTGTCCAGCTTGCCGTTGACGATGTGGTTCGGCAGGTTGATCGAGCCCAGGTTGCAAACGGCGATCTCGTCCTTGTTGGTGTTCAAGGTGATCTCGGTGCACAGGTTCGAGCTGTGGACCACGCCGACGTGCTGCTGCGGGCTGCGCAGGTTGCACGGGTCTTTGAAGGTCAGCCATGGGTGGCCGGTTTCAAACAGCATGGACAGCATTTTGCGCCACAGGTCTTTGGCCTGGATGGTCTTGAACAGCTTGACCTTGCCTGGGTACTCGGTGAGGGCTTCGTAGTACTCGTAGCGCTCTTCGAAGGCCTTGCCGGTCAGGTCGTGCAGGTCCGGGACTTCGGAGGGCGAGAACAGGGTCCACTTGCCGTCATCGAAGACGCGCTTCATGAACAGGTCAGGGATCCAGTTGGCGGTGTTCATGTCGTGGGTACGACGACGGTCATCACCGGTGTTCTTGCGCAGCTCGATGAACTCTTCAATGTCCATGTGCCAGGTTTCCAGGTAGGCACACACAGCGCCTTTGCGCTTGCCACCCTGGTTCACGGCGACGGCGGTGTCGTTCACTACTTTGAGGAACGGTACAACGCCCTGGGACTTGCCGTTGGTGCCCTTGATGTACGAACCCAGTGCACGCACCGGGGTCCAGTCGTTGCCCAGGCCGCCGGCGAATTTGGACAACATGGCGTTGTCGTGGATCGCGTGGTAGATGCCCGACAGGTCATCCGGCACGGTGGTCAGGTAGCAGCTGGACAGCTGTGGACGCAGGGTGCCGGCGTTGAACAGGGTCGGGGTCGACGACATGTAGTCGAAGGACGACAGCAGGTTGTAGAACTCGATGGCGCGGTCTTCTTTCTGCTTCTCTTCGATCGCCAGGCCCATGGCCACGCGCATGAAGAAGACTTGCGGCAGTTCGAAGCGGATACCGTCCTTGTGGATGAAGTAACGGTCGTACAGGGTTTGCAGGCCCAGGTAGGTGAACTGCTGGTCGCGCTCGTGGTTGATCGCCTTGCCGAGTTTTTCCAGGTCGAAGGTGGCCAGGACCGGGTTCAGCAATTCGAATTCGATACCCTTGGCGATGTAGGCCGGCAGGGCCTTGGCGTACAGGTCGGCCATCTCGTGGTGGGTGGCGCTGTCGGCGACTTTCAGGAAGCCCAGGCCTTCGGCACGCAGGGTGTCCATCAGCAGGCGCGCGGTCACGAACGAGTAGTTCGGCTCGCGTTCAACCAGGGTACGGGCGGTCATCACCAGGGCGGTGTTGACGTCGGTCAGGGCCACGCCGTCGTACAGGTTCTTCAGGGTTTCGCGCTGGATCAGGTCACCGTCGACTTCTTCCAGGCCTTCGCAGGCCTCGGTGATGATAGTGTTCAGGCGGCCCAGGTCGAGTGGGGCAAAGCTGCCGTCGGCCAGGGTGATGCGGATCGACGGGTGCGCTTGCACAGCAGCTTCTTCAGCCGGGGAACGTACGGCACGTTCCTTGGCGCGCGAGTCACGGTAGATCACGTAGTCACGGGCGACTTTCTGCTCGCCGGCACGCATCAGGGCCAGTTCGACCTGGTCCTGGATTTCTTCGATGTGGATGGTGCCGCCCGATGGCATGCGACGCTTGAAGGTCGCGGTGACTTGTTCGGTCAGGCGGGCAACGGTGTCGTGGATGCGCGACGAAGCGGCAGCGGTGCCGCCTTCAACTGCAAGAAACGCTTTGGTGATGGCGACGGTGATTTTGTCATCGGTGTAAGGAACGACAGTGCCGTTACGCTTGATCACACGCAATTGGCCGGGCGCGGTGGCGGACAGATCCAGATTCGAATCAGCGGCCTGCGGCACGGAGCCTTGCGGGTTCTCGCGAGTTGTGTCGGTTTGCATGGGGGGTTGTCTCCACATTCTATATTTATTTGGGCACCATCTCGGTGCCCACCGTTCCGTCCTGAAGCACTTACAACAGGCCTTTGGCCTGGCATAACAACTTCGGGACAGGAGGAAGGGAGCTATTCGCGCCGCTTCCATGCCGAAGTCTTCGGTTCAAGGCGTGAAAGCCTCTGGCCGTATTCCTGTTGGGTGACAGTCGCCTGGTTCAAGCGCTGCAACACCCGTACCGTTTTGCGCTGTTGAAGCGTGAAACGGTTGCCATCCGCGTGCGCGGTGTGGGCTTTCAAAAAATGCTTTGGTTAGACCAAACAGGAGCAAGAAAGGGCTTGAGTTTCTTGTCTGATTTGTGTTGGGTCTTTTCGCTCAAAACCCTACATGTAGGGTTTTTTTAGCGCCGAGCTACAAGATAATGCGTTTTGGGGGGCTTAGCAACGCACTACCTGTGGATAACGCTGTGGGTAAAATGTGTATGAAACGTGGAACAGCCGTGTAGGCCGCAGTACTGCTGGATTCAGCCGTTTGTCACCGAATATTCCAAGATAAAAACAGCCGATTGGATTTTTGAGGGCGCGAACCCTATCACAAAAAAATGCGATCACCGAATGGATTTCCCGGCTTGTGCTTGAGGGTTGGGGCATGGCTACAATCGGGGTTTGTTATGCCCTCAAAACATTACAAATAAGGTATGCCGGGCGCAGATAAAACAGGTTGAGCGGGCAATCTCGCTCCCCCCTTTGACTGCACTGGCTGACGAATCCCTTGATAAAAACGAGGATCACGCATGGAGCAGGAAGCCTGGCAGGTATTGATTGTCGAGGATGACGAGCGATTGGCCGAGTTGACCCGTGATTACCTGGAGAGTAATGGCCTGCGGGTTTCGGTCGAGAGTGACGGCGCCCTGGCGGCGGCACGCATCATCGCCGCACAACCCGACCTGGTGATCCTCGACCTGATGTTGCCTGGGGAAGACGGGCTGAGCATCTGCCGTAAAGTCCGCGAGCACTACGATGGCGTGATCCTGATGCTCACCGCGCGTACCGACGACATGGACCAGGTGCTCGGCCTGGACATGGGCGCCGACGACTATGTGTGCAAACCGGTGCGGCCGCGCCTGTTGCTGGCCCGCATCCAGGCCCTGCTGCGGCGTAGCGAACCGGCGGAGCCGGCCGCCGTGGAGAACCAGCGCCGCCTGCAGTTCGGCCCGCTGGTGGTCGACAACGCCCTGCGCGAAGCCTGGTTGCACGCGGGCGAAATCGAACTGACCAGCGCCGAATTCGACCTGCTGTGGCTGTTGGTGGCGAATGCGGGGCGCATCCTGTCCCGCGAAGAAATCTTTATCGCCCTGCGCGGTATCGGCTATGACGGCCAGGACCGCTCCATCGACGTGCGCATCTCGCGGATCCGCCCGAAAATCGGCGACGATCCGATCCACCCGCGCCTGATCAAGACCATTCGCAGCAAAGGCTACCTGTTCGTCCCCGAAGCCGCCGCTGATCTGCCGCTGTGAACTCGATCTTCCTGCGCATCTATGGCGGCATGTGTGCGGCGCTGATCCTGGTGGCGTTGCTCGGCGTGCTGGCCTTGCACCTGCTCAACGAGGTGCGCAGCGGCCAATACCGCGAGCGCCTGGCCCATGGCACCTTCGCGCTGATGGGCGATAACCTGCAGCCGATGAGCGCCATCGAGCGTCAGCGTGCCCTGGCGGTGTGGGAGCGCCTGCTCGGTATCCCGCTGCAATTGCGCACCCTCAGCGACGCCCAGTTGGACCTCAGCCAGCGCAATCGCCTGCAACGCGGTCAGGTCCTGGTGGAACAGACCGGCCCCCATGCGGCACGCGTGCTGCGCCTGGTCAGTGAGCGGGAGCAACTGGTGTTGACCGGCGAAGTGCAGCAGATCAGCGAACAACTGGCCCGTGCGACGATTTACCTGCTGGCCGACGAACTGGTGCGCTTCCCGGTCGCCGAACAGCCGCAACGCCTGGCCGCTATAAAAGAAGCCAAGGGCTTTGGCTTCGAAATGCACCTGGTGGCCCTCGACCAGGCCGACATGGACGAAGACCAGCGTCGCCGCGTGTCGGAAGGCGATACGGTGATGGCCCTGGGCAAGGGCGGCGATTCGATCCGCGTCTTCGCCGGCATGGTCGGCACGCCCTGGGTGCTGGAAATCGGCCCACTGTTTCAAATGAACCCTTACCCGGCGCAATGGCTGATCCTGATCGCCTTGATCGGCCTGAGCCTGATTGGCCTGATCGTCTATCTATTGGTGCGTCAGCTGGAGCGGCGCCTCAAAGGCCTGGAAGCGGCCGCGACGCGTATCGCCAAGGGCAACCTGGAGGTGCGCGTGCCAGCCCGGGGTGCTGACTCGGTAGGGCGCCTGGCCGCGGCGTTCAATGGCATGGCCGAGCACTTGCAGCAATTGCTCGCCATCCAGCGCGAACTGGTGCGCGCGGTGTCCCACGAGCTGCGCACCCCGGTAGCGCGCCTGCGCTTTGGCCTGGAGATGCTCGGCGACGCGACCACCGCCGACGCCCGGCGCAAATACCTGGAAGGCATGGACAGCGATATCCAGGACCTCGATGGCCTGGTGGATGAGATGCTCACGTATGCGCGCCTGGAGCAGGGCGCGCCGGAGCTGAATTTCCAACGGGTCGACCTCGATGCGCTGCTCGATCAGGTCATCGGCGAATTATCGCCACTGCGCCCTCAAGTCGCGGTGAGTCGGGGCATTTGCCTGTCTTCGGCGCATTGGGATGACGCCTGGGTCGACGCCGAACCGCGCTATCTGCACCGCGCCCTGCAAAACCTGGTGAGCAATGCCATGCGCCACGCCCAGGGCCAGGTCTTGATCAGTTACCAGGTGGGGCAGGTGCGCTGCCGTATCGATGTGGAAGATGATGGCCCCGGTGTGCCGGAGAGTGCCTGGGAGCGCATTTTCACGCCGTTCCTGCGCCTGGATGACAGCCGTACCCGCGCCTCTGGCGGGCATGGGTTGGGGTTGTCGATTGTGCGGCGGATCATTTATTGGCACGGCGGGCGGGCGTTGATCAGCAAGAGCAACAACTTGGGTGGGGCTTGCTTTAGCCTCAGTTGGCCGCGAGACCAGGATAAGCCTTGATAGTGCTATCGCCCTATCAGGCGCCTACCGCCACCAGGCTCAACAGCTGTCCGTCATCCAGCGCAAACTGCCCGTTCAATTCCTTGCCATGGCACCACTCTTCGGACAAATCCGTCAGCAGTCGCAGCCGCAGGTGACCGGCCTCTGACCACTCCACCACCTCGGCATGCTCGAAATAGAAGCGCTTCTGCACGATCGGATAAAGCGCCTTGAACAGGCTCTCCTTGGCCGAAAACGTCAGCGTCACCAGCAAGGCGACCTGTTCGCGAGGGAGGGCGGCCATGCGCTGCAGTTCATCGGCGGTCAGGATTTCCCCGGCCAGGCGTTCCGCGCGTTCCAGGCTCAGGATGTTCTCCAGGTCCATGCCCAGCCCGCGCCATTGCGCCTTGTGCCCGACAATCGCGGCGGCATGCCCGGTGCTGTGGGTGATCGAGCCACTGATATGCGCCGGCCACACCGGTGCGCGGTCGTCGCCAATTGCCGGGACACAATCCAGGTGATCCAGCCGTTGCAGGGCAGCGCGGGCACACAGTCGACCGGCAAGAAACTCGGCCTGGCGCTTGGCCACCGAGCGCTGGATGCTCGGCGGTGGCGGCACGGCACTGCGCTGGAAATCCCCGTCAGCCAGCAAGGCCGGGTCAAACCGGGTGCTGAGAAATACCGTGCCCGGCAAGGGGGCGGGCAGCGGCCAGTGGGCATCGAGTGGGGTGCAGCAAGCGGGTAGGGGATTCATGGGCGGTATTTTGCCGAGTTGCTGCGCCGCCGGATAGCCCGCAACGGTTCAGGCGAGGTTCAGAGCCTGTTCAGGGGGAGTTCAGGGGCGTTTGCGTAGGCTGGTCTCAACACACCACAGCCCTGCGCGTATGAGGTAACACCATGACTGCGATCAAAAAGCTGATGTTGGCGTTGACCATGCTGAGTGCCACTGCCGGGGTCCAGGCCTCCGATGGCGCTTTTGCAGGATTCGGTCGTGAGAAAACCAAGAAAACCAGCACGCTGATCCAGCGTGTCAGTTTCGAAGATGCGGGCAGCCAGCCCACGCCCTGGGGCCAGTCCCTGGGCCTTGCGGCCCCGCAGCAGGGCTATCGCGCCGGTTATCAACACCTGACCGGCCAGTACAATGGCATTAAAATGCGCCAGCAAGACTTGCAGGGCCGCTATGATATCCCCCTGTCGGACAGTTGATTTGCTTTGGAGAGCCTTATGAAATTGCTGGTGGTGGAAGATGAGGCGCTGCTGCGTCATCACCTGTTTACCCGCCTGACCGACAGTGGGCATGTGGTCGAGGCCGTGGCCAACGCCGAAGAGGCCCTGTACCAGACCGGCCAATTCAATCATGACCTGGCGATCATTGACCTCGGCCTGCCCGGCATGGGCGGCCTGGACCTGATCCGCCAATTGCGCGCCCAGGCCAAGACCTTCCCGATCCTGATCCTCACCGCGCGCGGCAACTGGCAGGACAAGGTCGAAGGCCTGGCGGCGGGCGCCGACGACTACGTGGTCAAGCCGTTCCAGTTCGAAGAGCTGGAGGCGCGGATGAATGCCTTGTTGCGCCGCTCCAGCGGCTTTACCCAATCGACCATCGTCGCCGGGCCGTTGCTGCTGGACCTCAATCGCAAGCAGGCGTCCCTCGACGAACAGCCGCTGGCACTGACCGCCTACGAATACCGGATCCTCGAATACCTGATGCGCCATCACCAGCAAGTGGTGGCCAAGGACCGTTTGATGGAGCAGCTCTACCCCGATGACGACGAGCGCGATCCAAACGTCATCGAAGTTCTCGTCGGCCGCCTGCGCCGCAAGCTCGAGGGCCCGGCAGGGTTCAAGCCGATCGACACCGTGCGCGGCCTGGGCTACCTGTTCAATGAGCGCTGCCGTTGATTCGCTCGCTACGCGTGCGCTTGATGCTGGCGGCCGCCACCCTGGCCGTGCTGTTCATGCTGGGTTTGTTGCCGGCCATGCAGGGGGCGTTCAGCCTGGCGTTGCAGGATTCCATCGAGCAGCGCCTGGCGTCGGATGTCACTACCCTGATTTCGGCGGCACGCGTCGAAAACAACCGGCTGCTGATGCCGGCGCAGTTGCCCGACGAACGTTTCAACCTGACTGACAGCCGCCTGTTGGGCTACATCTACGACCGTGAGGGCCACCTGGTGTGGCGCTCGCGGGCGACCAAAGAAGAAAACATCAACTACAAGCCGCGCTATGACGGACGCGGCAATGAATTTGCGCGGATTCGCGAAGCCAACGGCCAGGAATTCTTCGTCTATGACGTCGAGGTCAAGCTGCTCGGCGGCAAGAGCGCGGCGTTCAGTATCGTCGCCCTGCAGCCGGTGCGCGAATACCAACTGACCCTCGAAGGCCTGCGCGAAAACCTGTACCTGGGCTTCGGCGCAGCCTTGCTGGTGCTGCTGACGTTGCTATGGCTGGGCCTGACCTGGGGCCTGCAAGCCTTGCGGCGCCTGAGCCAAGAACTCGACCAGATCGAAGGTGGCACCCGCGAAAGCCTCAGCGAAGAACATCCCCGCGAACTGCTGCGCCTGACCGGCTCGCTCAACCGTTTGCTGCACAGCGAGCGCGAGCAGCGGGCACGCTATCGCGACTCCCTCGACGACCTGGCCCACAGCCTGAAAACCCCGCTGGCGGTATTGCAGGGCGTAAGCGAGGACATGGCCCAGCGTCCGGAAGACCGCGACCAGGCCTGGGTCCTGCAATCGCAGATCGAGCGCATGAGCCAGCAGATCAGCTACCAATTGCAGCGCGCGAGCCTGCGCAAAAGCGGCCTGGTGCGCCACCAGGTGCGCCTGGAACCGGTGCTGCAAAGCCTGTGCGACACGCTGGACAAGGTCTACCGCGACAAACGCGTGACCGTGTCTTTTGACCTGCCGGAAGAGTGCGATGTACCGATCGAGAAGGGCGCCTTGCTCGAATTGCTCGGTAACCTGCTGGAAAACGCCTACCGGCTGTGCCTGAGCGAAGTGCGCATCAGCCTGGTAGAAAGCCTGGAAGGCACCGAGCTGTGCATTGAAGACGACGGGCCCGGGGTGCCACCGGATCAGCGTGCACGGATCCTGCAACGGGGCGAGCGGCTGGACCGCCAGCATCCGGGTCAGGGCATTGGCCTGGCGGTGGTCAAGGACATCATTGAAAGCTACAGCGCGCGCCTGACCCTGGGTGATTCACCGTTGGGTGGGGCGGCGTTCAAGATTCACTTTCCGGCGGTGTGAGCTTTATCGGCGGTGATGGCTTCATCGCCGGCAACACACCTCTAACTTTCCTGCGCCCGGTACGCCCCCGGCGTCAGCCCCGTCCACTTCTTGAACGCCCGATGAAACGCCGACGGTTCGGAAAATCCCAACTGCTCGGCGATCTCCTGCAATGACAGATCCGCCCGCCCCAGATGATAGATGGCGATGTCCCGCCGCAGCTCATCCTTGAGAGCCTGGAAACTGGTGCCTTCCTCTCGCAGATGCCGGCGCAGGGTTTGCGGGCTGATGTGCAGGTGCTGGGCGACGGCTTCCAGGTCCGGCCAGGGCGTGCGGTCGCGGCTCAGCAGGCGCCGCAGTTGGCTGCTCAGGCTGTCGCCCTCATCGGGGCGCGACAGCAAATCCGCCGGCGAGCGTTCCAGGAAGTGCTTGAGCGTACGCTCGTCCTGCAGCAACGGCAGGCTCAGGTAGCGGCTGGGAAATACCAGGCTGCTGCTCGATGCGCCGAACACCAGGGTGCACGGAAACAGCAGGTCGTATTCAGTGGCATGGGCCGGCATCGGGTAGCTGAACGTGGCCTGGTGCAGCCGAATCCGTTGGCCGATCAGCCAGCTGCCCAGGCGGTGCCAGATCACCAGCAGGCATTCGCTGAGGAAATGGTCCGGGTCCCACAGTTGCGAGTCGTCGAGGCTCAAGCGGGCCATGTCGCCTTCGCGGGTCAGCTGCCAGCGCGGACCTTGTGGGAATAGGCTATAAAATAATAAGCCGCGTTCCAGCGCTTTCTCCAGGGTGCGGCAGTGGATCAGCGCGTGGCACATCATGGCGAAAGTGCCGCGTTTGCTTGGGCCGTCGGCAAAGCCCAGGTATTCGTCGTCCAGCGCCAGCCAGAGCATTTGCAGCAGTTGGGTGAATTGCTCCGGTGCAATACGGGCGCGAGGTTCGCTCAGTAATTGCGGGGTAATACCGACCTGCAACAACAGGCCCGAATAATCGTAGCCGGCTCGGCGTGCACCGCCGAGGGCCGCCCGGGCGTAATGACTGGCGATGGTACGTTCACGCATGCGAAGGCCTCGTCCATGGAGTGGCCGATGGTAGCCACCCCCTGGGAGAGGGACAAGGCGGATATCCGCCAAATTGTAGGACGGGATTGGGCGAGTGGGCGGAAATCCGCCACCTGTTTGCCTGCGTTCGAAGGGGCCTGAAATCCCCCAGCCCTGATGTCTAAAGGCCTGTAGGGTTTTTGCCAAAGCTGGCACGCCGTTTGCGATACATACGACAGCGCAGGCCTGGTCCTACAAGCCTCGCAAACAACAAATCCCTCCAGTGCAGGAGGGTTCGCAATTCAAGTGTCGTGGGCAATGGCGGATATTTGCCACACGGGACGATTGAGGAATTTTGCAATGACGACTCGTCAGCCAATCTACAAATCCCTGTATTTCCAGGTGATCGTTGCAATCGTTATCGGTATTTTGCTCGGTCACTTCTACCCACAGACCGGCGTGGCCCTCAAGCCACTGGGTGACGGCTTTATCAAGCTGATCAAAATGGTCATCGCCCCGATCATCTTCTGCACCGTTGTCAGCGGCATCGCTGGCATGCAAAGCATGAAATCGGTCGGCAAAACCGGCGGCTACGCGCTGCTGTACTTCGAAATCGTTTCCACCATCGCCCTGCTGATCGGCCTGATCGTCGTCAACGTTGTGCAACCGGGCGCCGGCATGCACATCGACGTGGCGACCCTGGACGCCTCCAAAGTCGCGGCCTACGTGACTGCCGGTGCAGACCAGAGCGTGGTTGGCTTTATCCTCAACGTGATCCCGAACACTATCGTCGGTGCGTTCGCCAACGGCGACATCCTGCAAGTGCTGATGTTCTCGGTGATCTTCGGTTTCGCCCTGCATCGCCTGGGTGCCTACGGCAAGCCGGTCCTGGACTTCATCGATCGCTTCGCGCACGTGATGTTCAACATCATCAACATGATCATGAAGCTCGCGCCAATCGGTGCCCTGGGCGCCATGGCGTTCACCATCGGTGCCTACGGTGTCGGTTCGCTGGTGCAACTGGGCCAGCTGATGATCTGCTTCTACATCACCTGCATCCTGTTCGTGGTCGTGGTGCTGGGCGCCATCTGCCGCGCGCACGGTTTCAGCGTGCTGAAGCTGGTTCGCTACATCCGTGAAGAACTGCTGATCGTGCTGGGTACTTCCTCCTCCGAATCTGCACTGCCACGCATGCTGATCAAGATGGAGCGCCTGGGCGCGAAGAAGTCCGTAGTAGGCCTGGTGATCCCGACTGGCTACTCGTTCAACCTCGACGGTACTTCGATCTACCTGACCATGGCTGCCGTGTTCATCGCCCAGGCGACTGACACCCACATGGACATCACCCACCAGATCACCCTGCTGCTGGTGCTGCTGCTGTCCTCCAAAGGTGCTGCAGGCGTGACCGGTAGCGGCTTCATCGTACTGGCTGCAACCCTGTCGGCCGTCGGCCACCTGCCGGTTGCCGGCCTGGCGCTGATCCTGGGTATCGACCGCTTCATGTCCGAAGCCCGCGCGCTGACCAACCTGGTCGGTAACGCCGTTGCCACCATCGTCGTGGCCAAGTGGGTCAAGGAACTGGACACCGACAAGCTGCACAGCGAGTTGGCTTCCGGCGGTACTGGCATCTCCGATACCCGTGTGGAAGATGACCTGGGCGTCGCCGAAGGTCCTGCTCCTGCTTCGGTGAAGTAAGCGCTTCCCGGTGTGAATTGACACCGACGCTTCGCACAAACGCCCCGACTTGTTCGGGGCGTTTGCGTTTCGGGTGGATCACTTTTTCGATTTTTTGATTTACATTAAGTAAACACTTCATCAAATTACATTGAAGCCCGTCTTTATGGGACTGCCGTTCACCCGGGTCGGTCTACGCTGATGAAACTCGCGCAGGGTTGCCCGTTCTAAAATCCATTGGCCAGCCGCTTGGCTGCGCTGCACGCTTGCAGGAGTGTTGATGGACAGTGTGGATCTGAATGTCTTGCGCAGCGTGCTCGAATGGCGTCGTGCCGGGCAGAAAGTGGTGTTGTACAGCGTGGTCCAGACCTGGGGCAGTGCACCACGGCCGCCGGGCGCCATGTTGGCGCTGCGTGGCGATGGCGTGGTGATCGGCTCGGTGTCCGGCGGTTGCATTGAGGATGACCTTATTGCGCGCTTGCAGGACGGCCGCCTGGCCGGTGACGGGCCGCCGGTGCAGTTGGTCACCTACGGCGTCACTCGCGATGAAGCGGCGCGCTTCGGCTTGCCTTGCGGCGGCACGCTGCGCCTGACCGAAGAGCGTGTGCAGGATTGGGACTGGGTCGCGCAATTGCTGGCGCGCTGCGAAGCGCATGAAATTGTCGCCCGCGAGTTGGACCTGGCCACAGGCGCCGTGACCCTGAGCAGCGCGAGCAAGACCGACATCGTCAGCTTTGATGGCGAGCGCCTGCGGGCCATCTACGGCCCGCGCTGGCGCCTGCTGTTGATCGGTGCCGGGCAGCTGTCACGCTACGTGGCGGAAATGGCGCGCTTGCTGGATTTCGAAGTCCTCATCTGCGACCCGCGCGACGAATTTGTCTACGGCTGGGAAGAGCAGCATGGCCGCTTTGTGCCGGGCATGCCGGATGAGGCTGTGTTGAATATCCAGACCGATGAGCGCACCGCTATCGTCTGCCTGACCCATGACCCGCGGCTGGACGACATGGCCTTGCTGACGGCGTTGAATTCCAGCGCGTTCTACATCGGCGCGCTGGGATCACGGGTCAACAGCCAGAAGCGCCGGGAAAACCTCGCGGCGCTGGGCTTGTCTGCCGAGGCAATCGCGCGTTTGCACGGGCCGATTGGTTTGCATATCGGTAGCCATACGCCGTCGGAGATCGCGTTGTCGTTGATGGCGGAAATTGTCGCGATCAAGAATGGCGTAGCGCCAATGCAGAAAAAACCGCTGCCGGTGGTGGCGGAGTGACGATGATTACCGCGATTGTTTTGGCGGCCGGCCAGGGCCGTCGTTTTCGTGCCGAGGCCGGCGCGGATCAAGACAAGTTGCTCGCCGATTGCGTCGGCCTGGATGGCGTGACGCGGCCGGTGATCGAACAGGTGCTTTTGGCGCTGCCGCCGCGGGTGGTAAAACGCTGGGTGGTGACTTCGCCGGAGCGCCTCGAGGTGATTCGCTTGGCGCAAGCCTACGGCTGCGAAGTGTTGCGGCTGGATTCAGCGGGGATGGGCGACAGCATTGCGGCGGCCGTCGCGGCCAGTGGCACCGCTGAAGGTTGGCTGGTGGTGTTGGGGGATATGCCGTTTGTGCAGTCGTCGAGCATCGAGAGGGTGATCGCTGCGCTGGAGGAGGGCGGTATTAGCGTGCCGGTGCAGGATGGGCAGTATGGGCATCCCGTGGCGTTTGACCGGGCGCTGGCACCGGGCCTGATGGCGCTGACCGGTGACCGAGGAGCCAGGCCGCTGTTTGCACAGGCGACCGTCAGCGAGGTGCCTGTAGATGATCCGGGCGTACTCTGGGACGTCGACCTGCCGCAGAGTTTGAATTTCTCCCCCATCCAACGGTAGGAGCCGGCCAGCCAGCGCCTGCAGGCGAATGTCTCGGTTTCTTGCGCTCAATAAAAAGCCCCGCCTGATCACTCAGGCGGGGCTTTTTAGTGGCGGTTGGAATCAGACGAGAGGTTTAGGCTCGTGCTCTTCTTCCAGGGCCTTTGGGTGGTGCTCTGCCACTTCTTCGACGGCGCGCGGGGCTTCGTCGACGATCGGGGCAGTGTGTTCAACCACGGCTTCAGCGGCCGGGATCGGCGCTTCGGCGGCAGCAGCTGCTGCAGCGGCGGCTGCCTCGGCTTCTTTGCGACGACGGCGCACTTCACGTGGATCGTTCGGCGCACGACCATTTTCGGTCAGGGCGCTGGCAGGTGCTGCTTCAACCACCGGAGCGGCGACTTCGGCAACCACTGGCGCTTCAACCACTGGCTGAGGCTCGACCACTGGCGCAGGCTCGGCAACCACGGCTTCGACCACCGGCGCTGGCGCTTGCTCTACCACAGGGGCAGGTGCTGGCGCTTCAACCGGGGCGGCTGGCTCAGGGGCTGTCCACTGGAAGGCGGTCTGTTCTTCGCGAACTTCACGCACTGCCGGGGCAGCTTCTTCGACAACCGGGGCTTCAGCTGGTGCTTCAACGGCGGCTTCAGCCACAGGCTGAGACTCAACCACCGGTGCTGGCTCGACAGCGGCCACTTCGGCTTCCGGCTGGGCTTCGCGAACTTCGCGAACCACCGGGGCCACTTCCACTTCCGGAACCACTGGGGCTTCGATCGGGGTGGTGGCTTCTACGACCGGTGCTTCAACAGCTGGCGCTTCTTCCACTGGGGTGTGCGCGACAGGTGCTTCAACCACAACGGTTTCTTCGACAGTGGCGGTAGCACGTTCAGCTTGCTCGTGCGCCTGGGCTTCAGCAGGGGCGCTGATCACCGAGCTGGCCACGGCAGCGGTAACGGCCAGGCCTGCAGCCAGTTCGGCGCCGGTCGGTTCGCTGGTCGCGGCCTCTGCGTTTTCGCCGGCTTCTTCCGAGCCTTCGATCACATTGCCGTTGGCATCACGCTGACGCTCACGACGGTTGCTGCGACGACGCTGGCCACGGGAGCGGCGGCGCGGACGATCGCCTTCGGCGTTGTCCTGACCGTCGTCCTGCAGTTGCTCTTCGCCGGTCAGTACTTCTTCTTCGCTGGCAGCAGCGGCTTGCTCGGCACGTGGCTGGCGCTCTTCACGCGGTGGGCGCGGCTGGCGCTCTTCGCGAGGGGCGCGCTCTTCGCGTGGCTGGCGAGCTGGACGCTCTTCAGCAGTGACAGCGCCGGCAGCGGCAGCGGCAACGGCAGGTGCAGCGTCCAGCGGCTCGCGCAGTTCACGCACGCGCTCTTCACGCTCGCCACGTGGCTTGCGATCTTCACGCGGTGCACGTGGAGTGCGCGGTGCGCGCTCTTCACGCGGTGCACGTTCTTCACGGACTACGGCTGGCGTGTCTTCACGGGCTTCGCGTGGCGCGCGCTCTTCGCGGGGTGCGCGTTCTTCACGTGGAGCACGTTCTTCGCGAGGCTTGCGCTCTTCGTCACGGCGACCGTTGCGGTTACGGCTTTGCTGGCGACCGTTGCGACGCTCTTCGTTACGGGCTGGACGCTCAGCGGCAGGTTTTTCAACCACCACAGGCGCGGCCGGCTCTTCCTTGGTGGCGAACAGGCTGACCAGCGACTTCACCAGGCCCTTGAACAGGCTTGGCTCAGGCAGGGCGGCCGGCGCGGCAACCGGGGCGGCAACTTCAGTCGGTACCGGTGCGTTGGCACGCGCCGGTGCCGTCTTCACGGCCGCTTCCTGGCGAACCAGAGTGCGGGTCGCAGCGGCTGGCTGGACTTCTTCTACTTCGGCTGCGGCAGCGGCGATTTCGTAGCTGGACTGGCCGCTGTGGGCTTCCGGGCTATCGTCGCGCAGGCGCTGCACTTCGAAGTGCGGCGTCTCGAGGTGATCGTTCGGCAGGATCACGATGCGGGCACGGGTGCGCAGTTCGATCTTGGTAATCGAGTTGCGTTTTTCGTTGAGCAGGAAGGCTGCAACCGGGATCGGCACTTGCGCGCGGACTTCGGCGGTGCGGTCTTTCAGGGCTTCTTCTTCGATCAGGCGCAGGATCGCCAGCGACAGCGATTCAACATCACGGATGATGCCGGTGCCGTTGCAGCGTGGGCAGACGATGCCGCTGCTCTCGCCCAGGGATGGACGCAGGCGCTGACGGGACATTTCCAGCAGGCCGAAGCGCGAAATGCGGCCAACTTGCACGCGGGCACGGTCGGCTTCCAGGCATTCGCGGACTTTCTCTTCCACGGCGCGCTGGTTCTTGGCGGGGGTCATGTCGATGAAGTCGATCACGATCAGGCCGCCGATGTCACGCAGGCGCAGCTGGCGGGCGATTTCTTCAGCCGCTTCCAGGTTGGTCTGCAGGGCGGTTTCTTCGATGTCGCTACCTTTCGTGGCGCGCGCCGAGTTGATGTCGATGGACACCAGGGCTTCGGTCGGGTCGATCACGATGGAACCGCCGGAAGGCAGTTCGACGACGCGCTGGAAAGCGGTCTCGATCTGGCTTTCGATCTGGAAACGGTTGAACAGCGGCACGCTGTCTTCGTAGAGCTTGATCTTGCTGGCGTACTGCGGCATCACCTGGCGAATGAAGGTCAGGGCTTCGTCCTGGGCTTCAACGCTGTCGATCAGCACTTCGCCGATGTCCTGGCGCAGGTAATCGCGGATAGCGCGGATGATCACGTTGCTTTCCTGGTAGATCAGGAACGGCGCGGAACGATCCAGGGACGCTTCCTTGATGGCGGTCCACAGCTGCAGCAGGTAGTCGAGGTCCCACTGCATTTCTTCGCTGCTGCGGCCCAGGCCGGCAGTGCGAACGATCAGGCCCATGTCGGCCGGTGCGATCAAACCGTTCAGCGCTTCACGCAGTTCGTTGCGCTCTTCGCCTTCGATGCGACGGGAAATACCGCCGGCACGCGGGTTGTTCGGCATCAGTACCAGGTAACGACCGGCCAGGCTGATGAAGGTGGTCAGGGCGGCGCCCTTGTTGCCACGTTCTTCTTTTTCGACCTGGACGATGACTTCCTGGCCTTCGCTCAGGACGTCCTTGATGTTCACGCGGCCTTCAGGGGCTTTCTTGAAGTATTCGCGGGAGATTTCTTTGAGGGGCAGGAAGCCGTGGCGCTCGGAGCCGAAATCGACAAAGGCAGCCTCAAGGCTTGGTTCGATGCGAGTAATACGGCCTTTATAGATGTTGGCCTTCTTTTGCTCGCGTGCACCGGATTCGATGTCCAGGTCGTAGAGGCGTTGGCCATCTACCAGTGCAACACGCAACTCTTCGGGTTGAGTTGCGTTAATCAGCATTCTTTTCATGTTGTACCGTCGGTTTCCGGGCTGCCGGAAACGGCGTTCGGCACACACGACTTCTCACGGTCGGTGTCAGGTGCGTCAAGAGTGGTTGGCCACTCCAGTGTCCAGCAAAACCTGCCAATTGGGCCGGTATCGCGACGGACGCGTCCTGCTTGTTAGCGGTGGTGACAAAGGCACCACTTCAACAAAAGCTAAGGTCAGGAGGAGGAATCAACCGGCGACTGTGGACGAGATGAAGCGTCTAAATATAAGCCTAGTGCTACACGGTCCGACGGTTGTGCATCTCCACCCTACACGTATCCCTGATAATTCGGGTGCTGCCGCGCGCAGAATCCGCAGCGGGTTGGCATTTACCGTGTTCTCCAATGGGGAGTCCACGCTCATGGCTAAACAAGACTAGGTGTGGGCGACTGCGCTCTCACTCAGCTCTTAACAGGCGTTGTTTCCGAAACATTCGCCATGGTCTGGCCCAAGACTGACTGCACTTTGTGAACTGGCCGTAAATATCGGCGCAGAATGCGAGTATTCACTCTGCTTTCTGCACTCGCTTCAGGCCTCATGTCACCTGCGCTTGTTACAATCTCGAGCCTTCCAGGGTGGCGAAAGCCCCGTAGGACGGCCTCGCGTCCTGATGAATTGCGATGGTCAGGGCCGGCAGTTTGCCGCAAGTCCTCTGTCCAGGCCGCTTTTGGCGGCGTTCGCGACTATAGCAGCAATGATTAAGTGCTTCAATTCCATAAAAAATTGTTATCATCGCCGCCATGACGACTACCGCCCCCCAGACCCCCAGCGTCCAGCTGCTCGAGGTCTCGCCGGAATATGCCGGCCAACGCATCGACAATTTTCTCCTGGCCAGGCTCAAAGGCGTGCCCAAGACCTTGATTTACCGCATCTTGCGTAAAGGCGAAGTGCGCGTGAACAAGGGCCGCATCAAGCCCGAGTACAAGTTGCAGGCGGGCGATATCGTCCGCGTGCCACCGGTGCGCGTGCCAGAACGCGACGAGCCTGTGCCGTTGGCCCAGGGCCTGTTGCAGCGCCTTGAAGCCTCGATTGTCTTCGAAGATAACAAGCTGATCGTGATCAACAAGCCCTGCGGCATTGCGGTTCACGGCGGCAGCGGCCTGAATTTCGGCGTGATCGAAGCCTTTCGTCAGTTGCGCCCGGATGCCAAGGAGCTGGAGTTGGTCCACCGCCTGGACCGTGACACCTCCGGCCTGCTGATGATTGCCAAAAAGCGCAGCATGTTGCGCCACCTGCACACCGCCCTGCGTGGCGATGGCGTGGACAAGCGCTACATGGCGCTGGTGCGCGGCAACTGGGCCAGTTCGATCAAGAGCGTCCGTGCGCCGTTGCAGAAGAGCAACCTGCGTTCCGGCGAGCGCATGGTCGAAGTGGACGAGGAGGGCAAAGAGGCCCTGACCCTGTTCAAGGTGCTGCGCCGTTTCGGCGATTTCGCCACCTTGGTCGAGGCCAAGCCGGTCACCGGGCGTACCCATCAGATTCGCGTCCACACGCTGCACGCAGGCCACTGCATTGCCGGTGACACCAAGTACGGCGATGAGGATTTCTCCAAGGAGATCCGCGATCTGGGCGGCAAGCGCCTGTTCCTGCACGCCTACATGCTCACTGTGCCGCTGCCCGACGGCGGCGAGCTGAAGCTGCAGGCGCCGGTCGATGAGATGTGGGCCAAGACCGTGGAGCGTTTGAGTGTCGCACCTTGATTACAAACTGCTGATTTTCGATTGGGACGGCACCCTGTGTAATTCTATTGGCCGGATTGTCGAGTCGATGCACGCCGCTTCGACCCGTTCCGGCTATGCACTGTGCAGCGACCTGGCGGTCAAGGGCATCATCGGCCTGGGCTTGCCCGAGGCGATTCGCACCCTGTACCCGCAGATCAGCGACGCTGAGCTGGTGGCGTTCCGCGACCATTACGCCGATCACTACATTGCGCTGGAGGCCACGCCTTCGCCGTTGTTCGAGGGCGTGATGCAGTCGTTGGAAGCGTTTCGCGCCGAGGGTTACCACCTCGCTGTCGCAACCGGCAAGGCCCGTCGCGGGCTGGATCGGGTGCTCAAGGCGCATGGTTTTGAAGACTTCTTCGATATCACCCGCGCCGCGGATGAAACTGCCAGCAAACCTCAACCTCTGATGCTTGAGCAGATCCTGGCGCATTGCGGTGTAGCGCCGCGCCAGGCACTGATGGTGGGCGATGCTTCTTTCGACCTGATGATGGCGCGCAATGCCGGCATGGACAGCGTGGCGGTCAGCTACGGTGCCCAGGCAGCCGAAGCCTTGCAGCAATACGAGCCCAGGCTGACGATTGATCATTTTTCTGAACTGCAGGCCTGGCTCAGCCAGGCCCGATAAGTCTTTGCTGGGGTTGATGGCATGAGTGACGAGTGGAAAGCGCCCGAAAAGGCCGATAGCAGTGATGACAAGAGCTGGAAGCTGCTGGAGAAAACCCTCCTGGCCAGCGTCCAGGAGCAGCGTCGGGCACGGCGCTGGGGGATTTTCTTCAAGCTGCTGACCTTTGTCTGGCTTATTACCATGCTCGCGTTGTTCAGCCCGTTGATGGACATGGAAAAAAGCGCAACCCGCGGCGCCAACTACACCGCCCTGATTGAAGTGCGCGGGGTGATTGCCGACAAGGAGTCGGCCAGCGCCGACAATATTGTCAGCAGCCTGCGTGCCGCGTTCGAAGACCCCAAGGTCAAGGGTGTGATCCTGCGTATCAACAGTCCCGGCGGCAGCCCGGTGCAATCGGGTTATGTGTATGACGAGATTCGTCGTCTGCGCGGCCTGCACCCGGATATCAAGCTGTACGCAGTCATCTCCGACCTGGGGGCTTCCGGCGCCTATTACATTGCCAGCGCTGCTGACCAGATTTATGCCGACAAGGCCAGCCTGGTCGGTTCCATCGGTGTGACGGCGGCCGGTTACGGCTTTGTCGGCACCATGGAGAAGCTCGGCGTGGAGCGTCGCACCTACACCTCGGGCGAGCACAAGGCCTTCCTCGACCCGTTCCAGCCGCAAAAGGCCGATGAAACCCAGTTCTGGCAGGGCGTGCTCGACACCACCCATCGCCAATTCATCGCCAGCGTGAAGCAGGGGCGCGGTGATCGCCTCAAGGACAAAGACCATCCGGAGTTGTTCTCTGGGCTGGTGTGGTCGGGTGAGCAGGCGTTGCCGCTGGGTTTGATCGATGGCCTGGGCAGTGCCAGTTCGGTGGCGCGCGATGTGATTGGCGAGAAAGAACTGGTGGATTTCACGGTTGAGGAATCGCCGTTTGATCGCTTCTCCAAGCGGCTGGGTGCCAGCGCGGCCGAGAAGCTGGCATTTTACATGGGCTTCCAAGGCCCGAGCCTGCGCTGATCCAGCAGGCGCATCGATTCACATGTGGGAGCGGGCTTGCCCGCGATAGCAGTTGGCCGGTCGACATCCAGAGTGGCAGGACCAGCGCTATCGCAGGCAAGCCAGCTCCCACAGTAGCTTGGTGGTGGGCCTAGGGGATTTGCACGCCTTCAGCCAGCAGCATGTCGACCAGTCGTATCAGGGGTAGGCCCACTAAGCTGGTCGAGTCCGGCCCTTCGGTGCTCTGGAACAGGCTCACACCCAATCCTTCAGCCTTGAAGCTCCCTGCGCAGTCATACGGCTGCTCGATCCGCAGATAGCGCTCAACACGCTCAACGTCCAGCTCACGCATGTGCACGGTAAACGGCACACAGTCGACCTGGCAGTGCCCTGTCTCGCTGTTCAGCAGTGCCAGGCCCGTTAGAAAGCTCACGCGCTTGCCGCTGGCTGCCAGCAATTGTTCGCGGGCGTTCTCGAAGGTGTGGGGCTTGCCGATGATCCGGCCGTCGAGCGCGGCCACTTGGTCGGAGCCGATGATCAAATGGCCTGGATGACGGGCGGCGAGGGCGCGGGCTTTCTCTTCGGCCAGGCGCTTGACCAGGTCGACGGCGGATTCATTTGCACGGTGGCTTTCGTCGATATCCGGCGAGCTGCAGATGAACGGCACGTGCAGGCGGCTGAGCAATTCCCGGCGATAAACCGAGCTGGATGCGAGTAATAAAGGCAGCATGGGCGTCTCCTCAAGGCAGCCGGGGATTCTAGCGGGGCGACCGGCTGACGCACAGGGCTGAATTTCCTTTGACATGGCCGGGTGCATCCCTATAATGCTGCGCCTATGTTGAATGACCCGATTCCACCTCACGTTGACCCGCGCAAATTGGCTGATCGTGGCACCTCCCTTCAAGGTGAGTTGCTGCTGGCCGATTTGGAGAGACTCTGCGACCCGCTTTCCGACACTGTCGGTACGGTGCAGGCCAAATTCGTTTTTGAACGAGATGAACGTAAATCTGTGGTAATTCACAGCTTTATCGACACCGAAGTCAAAATGGTTTGCCAGCGTTGTCTTGAGCTGGTCACCCTGCCGATCCACAGCGAGTGCAGTTATGCTGTGGTGAAGGAGGGTGCGAATACCCAGTCGTTGCCGAAAGGTTATGACGTGCTGGAACTGGGCGAAGATCCTTTGGATCTGCATGCACTGATCGAGGAGGAGCTTTTGCTCGCCTTGCCCATTGTGCCTGCTCATCATCCGGAAGAATGCCAGCAGCCGGCGGGCCTCGATGACGAGCCCGAACCGAGCGAGGACGAGGTAACGCGGTCCAACCCGTTCAGTGTATTGGCGCAGTTAAAGCGTGACCCAAACGTTTAGGAGTTAATCAATTATGGCTGTTCAGCAGAACAAAAAATCCCGCTCCGCCCGTGACATGCGCCGTTCGCACGACGCTCTCGAGGCTAGCACCCTGTCCGTAGAAAAGACCACCGGTGAAGTTCACCTGCGTCACCACGTATCGCCAGAAGGCGTATACCGTGGCCGTAAAGTGATCGACAAGGGCGCTGACGAGTAATCACTTGTCTGCCCTAGTCATCGCGATTGACGCAATGGGCGGGGACTTCGGTCCCCGCAGCATTGTTCAGGCCTGCATTGCCAGCCTGTCTGCCACACCCTCGCTGCACCTGACCCTTGTCGGTCAACCCTCCCTTCTTGAAGAATTGATTGCCAGCCATCCGGCGGTGGATCGCGCGCGCCTGACGATTACGCCAGCCAGCGAAACCATCAGCATGGATGACAAGCCGGCGGCAGCCCTGCGCGGCAAGCCCGACTCTTCGATGCGGGTGGCCCTTGAGTTGCTGCGTGATGGCAAGGTGCAAGCCTGTGTCAGTGCCGGCAATACCGGGGCGTTGATGGCGCTGTCCCGACACGTGCTCAAGACGCTGCCGGGGATTGACCGGCCGGCGATGGTGGCCGCAATTCCGACGCAGAAAGGCTACTGCCAACTGCTGGACCTGGGGGCAAATGTCGATTGCAGTGCCGAGCACCTGTTCCAGTTCGCAGTGATGGGCTCGGTGGCTGCCGAAGCCTTGGGCGTGGCGCGCCCGCGCGTGGCCTTGCTGAATATCGGTACCGAAGACATCAAGGGCAACCAGCAGGTCAAGCTGGCCGCCACCTTGCTGCAGGGTGCGCGGGGTTTGAACTACGTAGGCTTCGTCGAAGGTGATGGCCTGTACCGTGGCGAAGCGGATGTGGTGGTGTGCGACGGGTTTGTCGGCAATATCCTGCTCAAATCCAGTGAAGGCCTGGCGACCATGATTGCTGCGCGTATCGAGGCCTTGTTCAAGCAGAATCTGGCGTCGCGCCTGGTGGGTGCCCTGGCACTGCCATTGATGCGGCGCCTGCAGGCTGACCTGGCGCCGGCGCGGCACAACGGTGCGAGTTTTCTCGGCTTGCAGGGCATTGTGGTGAAGAGCCACGGTTCTGCCGGTGTGGAGGGTTTTCAGAGCGCGATTGCACGGGCCTTGATCGAGATCCAGGAAAACCTGCCGCAACGCTTGCACGGCCGTCTCGAGGACCTGTTGCCTTAGGCGAATCGGCCCGGGAATGCTTAAATGTGACCGGCCAGTTCAATTGACCATCCAATCTGTCAGTTTCGTGCGCTCCCACCGTAGGGGCGTCGATTTCCGACGACCAGATCATTAGGGGCTTGTTACATGTCTACATCCCTCGCATTCGTCTTTCCAGGGCAGGGTTCGCAGTCCCTCGGCATGCTGGCCGAGCTGGGCGCGCAATATCCGCAGGTCCTGGATACCTTCAAGGAAGCTTCCGATGCCCTGGGTTACGACCTGTGGGCACTGACCCAGCAGGGGCCGGAAGAGCAACTCAATCAAACCGACAAGACCCAGCCGGCCATCCTGACCGCTTCGATCGCCCTGTGGCGCTTGTGGCTGGCACAAGGCGGCGCGCGTCCGGCATTCGTTGCCGGTCACAGCCTGGGTGAGTACAGCGCCCTGGTGGCGGCGGGCAGCCTGACCCTGGGTGAGGCGGTCAAGCTGGTTGAACGTCGTGGCCAGTTGATGCAAGAAGCCGTTCCGGCCGGGCAGGGCGGCATGGCCGCTATCCTGGGTCTGGACGATGCCGTGGTGATCGAAGCCTGCGCCGAAGCGGCCCAGGGCGAAGTGGTCAGCGCGGTGAACTTCAACTCCCCTGGCCAGGTGGTGATCGCCGGTGCCAAGGCGGCTGTCGAACGCGCCATTGAAGGCTGCAAGGCACGCGGTGCCAAACGCGCCCTGCCGTTGCCGGTCAGCGTGCCGTCGCACTGTGAGCTGATGCGCCCGGCGGCCGAGCGTTTTGCCGAGTCCATCGCTGCCATCAACTGGCAGGCGCCGCAGATTCCGCTGGTGCAGAACGTCAGCGCAGCCGTGGCTGCAGACCTCGACACCCTCAAGCGCGACCTGCTGGAGCAGCTCTACAAACCCGTGCGTTGGGTAGAATCGGTGCAGACCCTGGCTGCCAATGGCGCCACTGAACTGGTCGAGTGCGGCCCGGGCAAAGTCCTGGCCGGCCTGAACAAGCGCTGCGCCGACGGCGTGTCGACTGCCAACCTCAATACCCCGGATGCCTTCGCTGCCGCGCTTGCGGCACAGGCCTGAAACCTGATCCCCGAACTTAGGAGAAGCCTGCATGAGTCTGCAAGGTAAAGTTGCACTGGTTACCGGCGCAAGCCGTGGCATTGGCCAGGCGATCGCCCTGGAACTGGGCCGTCAGGGCGCCGTTGTGATCGGCACCGCCACTTCCGCCTCGGGCGCCGAGCGTATCGCCGCGACCTTGAAGGAAAACGGCGTACAGGGCACCGGCCTTGAACTGAACGTGACCAGCGATGAATCCGTGGCTGCCGTACTGGCCGAGATCACCGCACAGTTCGGCGCGCCGGCGATTCTGGTAAACAATGCCGGGATTACCCGCGATAACCTGATGATGCGCATGAAAGACGACGAGTGGTACGACGTGGTCGATACCAACTTGAACAGTCTGTTTCGCCTGTCCAAGGGTGTTTTGCGCGGCATGACCAAGGCGCGTTGGGGCCGAATTATCAATATTGGCTCCGTAGTGGGTGCCATGGGCAACGCAGGCCAAGTAAACTACGCGTCCGCCAAGGCCGGTCTGGAAGGTTTCAGCCGTGCATTGGCACGTGAAGTCGGTTCGCGGTCGATTACGGTCAACTCGGTGGCCCCAGGGTTCATCGACACCGATATGACCCGCGAGCTGCCGGAAGCACAGCGTGAAGGCTTGCTGACGCAGATTCCGCTGGGCCGTCTGGGCCAGGCTCAAGAGATCGCGAATGTGGTCGCTTTCCTGGCATCCGACGGTGCGGCATACGTGACTGGGGCTACAATCCCGGTGAACGGCGGGATGTACATGAGTTAAATTGTGACGGATCGCTTCAAAAAAATGTCATACGAGCTGTCTAAAATCCGTTATAAAGCTGCAACTTAATTTATAGGCAGGTGGCCGACCGGGTACAGGGTGAAGCTTTCAGTTGAAAAGCTGAAAAGGCTTTCTATACACTTACCCACTGGCCAGCTGCCTGAATTTGTCCATTAGGAGTTAAACAAGGTATGAGCACCATCGAAGAGCGCGTCAAGAAAATCGTCGCCGAGCAACTGGGCGTTAAAGAAGAAGAAGTGGTCAACACTGCTTCCTTCGTAGAAGACCTGGGTGCCGATTCCCTTGACACCGTTGAGCTGGTGATGGCTCTGGAAGAGGAATTCGAGACCGAAATCCCGGACGAAGAAGCTGAAAAAATCACTACTGTTCAAGCTGCTATCGACTACGTTACTAGCCACCAGGCGTAATAGTTTGTAGTCGTCGCTTGCTGTTAGGGAAAAACCGCACTGCTGTAACGGCGTGCGGTTTTTTCTTTAGCCCTGATGAAAAGTGAGCGCCGAAGCAAAGTGTCGTCATCAAGAAAAAGGAGAGTGCTGTGTCGCGTAGACGCGTCGTAGTCACCGGTATGGGTATGTTGTCGCCACTGGGCACGGATGTGCCGAGCAGTTGGCAGGGCATTCTGGCTGGCCACAGTGGTATTGGTCTGATCGAACACACGGACCTTTCTGCCTATTCCACCCGTTTTGGCGGCTCGGTAAAGGGCTTCAATGTCGAGGACTATCTCTCGGTCAAGGAGTCCCGCAAACTCGACCTGTTCATTCAATACGGCCTGGCAGCCGGTTTTCAGGCAGTGCGTAACGCCGGCCTGGAAGTCACCGACGCCAACCGTGACCGCATCGGCGTGGCCATGGGTTCGGGTATTGGCGGTTTGACCAATATCGAAGAAACCAGCCGCACGCTGCATGATTCCGGCCCCCGTCGAATTTCACCGTTCTTCGTCCCGGGCTCGATCATCAATATGATTTCCGGTTTCCTGTCCATCCACCTGGGCGCACAGGGGCCTAACTACGCGATCGCCACGGCGTGCACCACCGGTACGCATTGCATCGGCATGGCCGCGCGCAACATCGCCTACGACGAAGCTGACGTGATGATCGCCGGCGGCGCCGAAATGGCCGCCTGTGGCCTCGGTATGGGCGGCTTCGGTGCTTCCCGTGCGCTGTCGACCCGTAACGACGAGCCGACCCGCGCCAGCCGTCCCTGGGACAAGGGCCGCGACGGTTTCGTGCTATCCGACGGTGCCGGTGCGCTGGTACTCGAAGAGTTGGAGCACGCCAAGGCGCGTGGTGCGACCATCTACGCCGAGCTGATCGGGTTTGGCATGAGTGGCGACGCCTACCACATGACCTCGCCGCCGTCTGACGGTGCCGGCGCTGCGCGTTGCATCACCAATGCCCTGCGCGATGCCAAGGTCAATCCGCAGCAGGTGCAGTACATCAACGCCCACGGCACCTCGACCCCGACGGGCGATTTGGCGGAAGCCGAAGCCATCAAGTCGGTGTTCGGCGAGCACGCCTACCAGCTGGCAGTCAGCTCCACCAAGTCCATGACCGGCCATTTGCTGGGCGCGGCGGGCGCGGTCGAAGCGATCTTCAGCGTGATGGCCATCAAGGATCAGGTCGCTCCGCCGACCATCAACCTGGATGAGCCGGACGAAGGCTGCGACCTGAACTTCGTGCCGCACGAAGCGCAGCCGATGACGATCGACGTGGTGATCTCCAACTCGTTCGGCTTTGGCGGCACCAACGGTTCCCTGGTGTTCCGCCGGTTCGCCGAGTGATGCACAGCTGGGTCGACGGTCAGCCAGCGGACAGCGTGCCCCTGAAAGATCGCGGCCTGGCGTATGGCGATGGTCTGTTCGAGACCCTCGCCGTCAGGGCAGGGCAACCCGTGTTGCTCGACCGCCACTTGCAGCGCCTCGAAGAGGGCTGCAAGCGCCTCGCTTTAGCGGCGGATCACGCGTTGATCCGCAGCGAAGTGCTGGCCTATGCCGCCGCCCTCGGCGACGGTGTTCTCAAGTTGATCCTCACCCGCGGCGACAGCCTGCGCGGTTATGGCTTCAACCCTGGTGCACCGGTGCGCCGTCTCCTGCAGGGCAATGCGCCTGCTCATTATCCCCACGCCCATGGAACCGACGGTATCCGCCTGTTTCCGTGTGCCACCCGTTTGTCCGAGCAGCCCTTGCTGGCCGGTCTCAAGCACCTCAACCGCCTGGAGCAAGTGATTGCCCGTGCCGAGTGGCAAGATGCCGAACATGCCGAAGGCTTGATGCTGGATATGTCCGGGCGGGTCATCGAAGGCGTTTTCAGCAACCTGTTCCTGGTGCGTAATGGCTTGTTACTAACCGCCGATCTGAATCGTTGCGGGGTTGCCGGGGTCATGCGCGCCGAGATCCTGGCCCAGGCACAAGCCCTGGGCGTCCCGGTAGCCGTGGCTGACGTGAGTCTCGAGCAGTTGCAACAGGCTGACGAAGTCTTTGTGTGTAACAGCGTGTATGGCATTTGGCCGGTGCGTGGCTGCGCTGCGATGAGCTGGCCGGTTGGGCCGCTCACCCGTAAACTGCAGGGCATTGTTCGCGCGCTATTGGATGCTTGAGTTGATACGAAAACTGGTTGTACTGCTGCTGATCGGTCTGTTCTCGGCGGCGTTGCTGTTGGGGTTTTCCGCCTGGAAACTCGATTCCACCCTGAAGCAGCCCTTGAACCTGACCCAGGAGCAATTGCTGGATGTGCCGGCCGGGGCGACGCCCACCGGTACGTTCAATCGCCTGGAAGCCGACGGCGTGCTCGACGGCGCGTTTTGGTTGCGCCTGTACTGGCGCTTTAACCTTGATGGTCAGCCCTTGCACAGTGGTGAATACCGCATGACCCCGGGCATGACTGCACAGGGCCTGATCGGCCTGTGGCAGCGTGGCGAAGTCGTGCAATACAGCCTGACCCTGGTCGAAGGCTGGAATTTCCGCCAGGTACGCCTCGCCCTGGCCAAGCACGAAAAGATCGTGCAGACCCTCGCGGGCCTGACTGACAGTGAAGTGATGGAGAAGCTCGGTCACCCTGGCGTGTTCCCTGAGGGGCGGTTCTTCCCGGACACCTACCGCTTCGTGCGCGGCATGACCGATGTCGAATTCCTGAAAAAAGCCTACAACCGCCTCGACGACGTACTCGCCCAGGAGTGGAGCAAACGCGCCGCCGATGCGCCGTACACTGACCCTTATCAAGCGCTGATCATGGCCTCCCTGGTGGAGAAAGAGACCGGCGTGCCCGAGGAGCGCGGCCAGATTGCCGGCGTGTTCGTGCGGCGCATGAAGATCGGCATGCTGCTGCAGACCGACCCCACCGTGATCTACGGCCTGGGCGAGCGCTACAACGGCAAGTTGACCCGTGCGCACCTCAAGGAAGCCAACCCCTACAACACCTACATGGTGGCTGGCCTGCCGCCGACACCGATCGCCATGATCGGTCGCGAAGCGATCCATGCGGCGCTGAACCCGGTGCCGGGCAGCAGCCTGTATTTCGTCGCCCGGGGTGATGGCAGTCATGTTTTCTCCGACAACCTGGATGCGCATAATGCCGCCGTGCGCGAGTTCCAGCTCAAGCGCCGGGCCGATTACCGCTCCAGCCCGGCGCCGGTCGTGAACCCTGCGCAAGACGCAGCACCATCGGCCGAAGCCCCGGCTGAAAAGCCGGCGGAGCCTGCGCCGGACACCGCCGCGCCGCAAAGCCCGCAATGACTCTGACTAAGGACTGCCTGTGACTGGCTTGTTTATTACCCTGGAAGGCCCCGAAGGCGCCGGCAAAAGCACCAACCGCGATTACCTGGCCGAGCGTTTGCGCATCGAGGGCATCGAGGTGGTGTTGACCCGCGAGCCCGGTGGTACACCGCTGGCAGAGCGCATCCGTGAAGTGTTGCTGGCTCCGGGCGAGGAACAGATGAATGCGGATACCGAATTGCTGTTGGTGTTTGCCGCGCGCGCGCAGCACCTGTCCGAAGTGATCCGCCCGGCCCTGGCGCGCGGTGCCGTGGTGATTTGCGACCGCTTCACCGACTCCACTTATGCCTACCAGGGCGGTGGTCGTGGCTTGTCCCTGGAGCGCATCGCCACCCTGGAAACCTTCGTTCAAGGCGACTTGCGCCCTGACCTGACGCTGGTCTTCGACCTGCCGGTGGAAGTCGGCCTGGCCCGCGCCAGTGCGCGCGGTCGCCTGGACCGCTTTGAGCTCGAAGGCCAGGCCTTCTTCGACGCCGTACGCACGGCGTTCCTCAAGCGCGCCAAGGCTGAGCCTGCGCGTTACTACCTGCTGGATGCTGCGCAGCCGCTGGCCCAGGTGCAGCAAGCCATCGATGCCCTGTTGCCGAACCTGCTGGAGCGCGCCCGTGGCTGAAGCCTATCCGTGGCAGGACAGCCTCTGGCAACAACTGGCCGGCCGTGCCCAGCACGCCCACGCCTACCTGCTGCACGGGCCGGCGGGGATCGGTAAGCGTGATTTGGCCGAGCGACTCATGGCCAGCCTGCTGTGCCAGCGTCCGGTCAACCTGCAGGCTTGCGGTGAGTGCAAGTCCTGCCTGTTGCTCAAGGCCGGCAGCCACCCGGATAACTACCTGCTAGAACCCGAGGAGGCCGACAAGGCGATCAAGGTCGACCAGGTGCGTGACCTCGTCAGCTTCGTGGTGCAAACCGCGCAGATGGGCGGGCGCAAGGTGGTGCTGATCGAGCCGGTGGAGGCGATGAACATCAACGCCGCCAACGCCTTGCTCAAGAGCCTCGAAGAGCCGTCCGGCGACACTGTGTTGCTGCTGGTCAGTCACCAGTCCAGCCGCTTGTTGCCGACTATCCGCAGCCGTTGCGTGCAGCAGGCATGCCCGTTGCCGAGCGAGGCCATGAGCCTGCAGTGGCTGGCCAAGGCGCTGCCGGAGTGCTCCGAGGAGGAGCGGGTCGAATTGCTCACCCTGGCGGCGGGCTCACCGCTGGCGGCTGTGAAGCTGCAGGCCCAGGGCGTGCGTGAGCAACGCGCGCTGGTCGTCGACGGCGTGAAGAAGCTGCTCAAGCAAGAGCTGTCTGCCACGCAGCTGGCCGAAAGCGCCTGGAAGGACATCCCCTTGCTGCTGCTGTTCGACTGGTTCTGCGATTGGTCGAGCCTGATCCTGCGCTACCAACTGACCCAGGATGAAAGCGGCCTGGGCCTGCCGGACATGCGCAAGGTGGTGCAGTACCTCGCGCAGAAAAGTGCGCAGGACAAGGTGCTGAACATCCAGGATTGGATCCTCGCCCAGCGCCAGAAAGTGCTCGGCAAGGCCAACCTCAACCGTGTCCTGCTGCTCGAAGCGCTGCTGGTGCAGTGGGTCGGCTTGCTCGGCCGGCGTTAATTTCGGTGGCCGACGGGTGTATCGTTGGCCAGACACTTTCCGTGACTCAAGTTGTAGATTCCTATGCTCGTAGACTCCCATTGCCACCTCGATCGCCTCGACCTTGCCCAGCACGGTGGCTCCCTTGATGCTGCCCTTGAAGCGGCTCGCCAGCGTGGGGTAGGGCACTTCCTGTGCATCGGCGTCAGCGCCGAAAATGCCGCCGACGTCAAGGCCCTGGCCGAGCGCTACGCCGATGTGGACTGCTCGGTGGGTATCCACCCGCTGGACCTCAAGCCCGGCGAAGCCCCGGCCCTCGACTGGCTGCTGGGCGAACTCAACCACCCGCGTGTGGTAGCGATTGGCGAAACCGGCCTGGACTACCACTACGAGCCCGAAGCCGCCGACCTGCAGCAGGCCTCGTTTCGCCTGCACCTGCAAGCTGCCCAGCAGACCGGCAAACCGGTAATCGTCCACACGCGTGGCGCGCGTGCCGACACCCTGGCGTTGCTGCACGAGGCCGCGTTGCCCCAGGCCGGTGTGCTGCACTGCTTTACCGAAGATTGGGACATGGCCAAGGCGGCCCTGGACCTGGGCTTCTACATTTCCCTGTCGGGCATCGTCACCTTCCGCAATGCCGACGCCCTGCGCGACGTGGCACGCCAGGTGCCGGCGGACCGCCTGCTGGTGGAAACCGATTCGCCATACCTGGCGCCCATTCCTCATCGCGGCAAACCGAACCTGCCGGAATACGTACGGGATGTCGCGGATTACCTGGCCATGCTGCGGGGTGAGTCTTACGAGCGCTTTGCACAGCAGACCACCGACAACTTCAAGCGCCTGTTCCCGTTGGCCCATGTCGCCGGCTGACAGGCTCAAATCGCAGGCAAAAAAAACCCGGGTTCTGGGGGGTGAATCCGGGTTAAGACCATTAGGAGTAAAACAAGGGCACACAGTCCGTCGGTACCCAGGTCGACGCGTCACTTGGGGGAGATGTCACGCCGACAGTTCAAGTATTGATCAGTATCCCATTCAGTCCAGTCGCATCTGATCGTTTTTTAAACAGATTTGGAATACGCGCGCTTCGCTTGAGTTCTCATTGGCTGGGTGCACGTGGATAGTTGTTGCGTATTATTTCTGACTGAAATCAAAGGAAACGTTGGCGCGCCGAAACTAAAGTGTGCGGCGGGTTCACATAGACGTTGCCCAACGACCGTTCAGTCGGGATAATCCCTCGCACTGGGTAAATCGTATCGCCGCGTATCCGTGGCCCTGCGCAACCCTCCCTATTCCGACCTCTGCAGACCTCTTCCTCATGCACAAAGAACCCCGTAAGGTCCGAGAGTTTCGCCGCCGTGAGCAGGAAATTCTCGACACCGCACTCAAGTTGTTCCTCGAACAGGGTGAAGACAGCGTCACCGTCGAGATGATCGCGGATGCCGTCGGTATCGGCAAAGGCACGATCTACAAGCACTTCAAGTCCAAGGCCGAGATCTATCTGCGCCTGATGCTCGACTACGAGCGTGATTTGAACGAGCTGCTGCATTCGGCCGATGTCGACAAGGACAAGGAGGCGCTGTCCCGCGCCTACTTCGAGTTCCGCATGCGTGACCCGCAGCGCTACCGCCTGTTTGATCGCCTGGAAGAGAAAGTGGTCAAGGGCCATCAGGTGCCGGAGATGGTCGAGGAACTGCACAAGATCCGCGCCTCGAACTTCGAACGCCTGACCCTGCTGATCAAGGGCCGCATCAGCGAAGGCAAGCTGGAAGACGTACCGCCGTATTTCCACTACTGCGCGGCCTGGGCCCTGGTGCACGGCGCCGTGGCGCTGTATCACTCGCCGTTCTGGAGTAATGTGCTGGAAGATCAGGAAGGCTTCTTCCAGTTCCTGATGGACATTGGCGTGCGCATGGGCAACAAACGCAAGCACAGCGCCGAGCTGCCACAGGCGCCTGCCGAAACGCCTGCCACCTGATAGTTGCTGTCGGGCGCAGTACCCCAGGAATATACTCAGGCAAGGACCTTGCTAAAAGCTGATTTATAGGTCAGCTTTTAGCGCGCCCGATTCATCCTCTGCCGGAGTGATCCATGATCGTTGATCGTCAAGGCAGGCGTTTTCGCAATTTGCGGATCAGCCTGACCTCAGCCTGCAATTACGCGTGTACCTACTGCGTGCCAAACGGCAAGCGGCTGGTGGCTGCCCAGGACGAACTCTCGGCCGAGGCCATGGCCCGTGGCGTGGCCTATCTGATCGAGGCGGCGGGGATCGAACGCCTTCGCATCACCGGCGGCGAGCCGTTGGTCAGCCCCAAGCTTGAAGCCTTCATGGGCGCTGTCGGCGGGATGGGGCTCAGTGATATCAGCCTGACCACCAATGGCCAGTTGCTCGCGCGCAAACTGCCGCTGTTGGTGGACGCCGGCATTCGGCGCATCAACGTCTCCCTCGATACCCTGGATGCCGACGCTTTTCGCAGCATCGCGCGTGGCGGTGACCTGGCCACTGTGCTTGATGGCATGGACCAGGCCCGCGCCGCCGGGATCAAGATCAAGGTCAATATGGTGCCCCTGCGCGGCCAGAACCTCGATCAGGTGATGCCGTTGCTCGACTACTGCCTGGAGCGAGGCTACGAGCTGCGCTTTATCGAGTTGATGCGCATGGGCCACCTGGCCAAGGACTCGAATGCATTCCTGCAGCAATTCGTCAGCCTGCAGCAATTGCTCAGCCTGATCGGCGAGCAGTATGAATACCTGCAGGCCAACGCGCCGGTCGATGCCACGGCGGTGCGCTACGAAGTGCCGGGCAAAGGCTTCTTTGGCGTCATCGCGAATGAAAGCGTGCCGTTCTGCCGCACGTGTTCGCGGCTGCGGCTGTCGTCCACCGGCTGGCTGCACGGTTGCCTGTCGTCGAGTAACCGTCACTACGTCGGCGACCTGTTGGATCAACCCCGCCACCAGGCGCTGCCGGCCCTGCAGGGCCTGTTGATGAAGGCGTTGGGTGACAAACAGGAAGTCGCGTTCTCGGGCGGTGCCACCATCATGAAGATCATCGGCGGCTAGCCCAGGCTGGCGTATAACCCTGTGGAAGCCGGATTGCTCACGCATTCGGTGGGCCGGTCCAAGGAAATATCGACTGATCCGCCATAGTTGCGAGCAAGCCGCTCCCCCATTTGCTTTGCGCCGCTTGCGAGTGGCCTGGATTCTGCATCTCGTGCCCATTCGCCGGTTTTCCGTCACCGGCTTTTGGAGGATTAGGATGCGTAACCTGGTTTTGTTGCTGGCGTCGTTGACGCTGAGTGGTTGCATGACCGTCAGCGATATGGCCGAAGGCACCCGCTATCAGATGAGCGACGCCGGGTTGCTCGACCACAGCGACACCCGCCGGACCGCCTCGGTTCGCATACAGCCGGATTCCTTTGTGTTTATCGCCCAGGGTGCGTTCGTGCCACCGGGCAGCGCGTACCCGCGACCTAACGTGGTCGCCGAGGAAGCCTTCAACGGCTTTGTCGAATACTTCCCCATGGTGCGTCGTGCACGTCAGCCCGAAGGCCTCGAACAAGCCATGGCCGAAGCCCGTGCGGCCGGCGCGCACTACCTGTTGTACTGCCGATTTGCCGCGGCGGATGACCGTATCGGCAATGCCGATGAATGGACCGACCAGCAGGCCCTCGACCGCGTAGGCTTGGACAGCGGCGTAATCCAGATCATGTTGATCGAGACCAGCACCCAGTATTTGATTGATACTGCACGCATTCGCAGTCGTGGCGGTTTACTGACGTTCCACGACAACAAGCCAGAAGACCTGATTGCCCGCCCCCTGGCGCAGTACGCCCGCGGCCTGCTGGGAATGAGCGATCAGTAAGACCCAGGAGATCCCCATGACCGATTCCGCCAAGGCCAATGATCTGTTGGCCCAACTGCCCAAGGGCAAGGGGCCGGCGCCGGTGCATCTGTGGAACCCGGATTTCTGCGGCGACATCGACATGCGCATCGCCCGCGATGGGACCTGGTTCTACCAGGGCACGCCTATCGGGCGTAAGCCGATGGTCAAGTTGTTCTCCAACATCATCCGCCGCGATGGCGATGATTATTTCCTGGTCACCCCAGTGGAAAAGGTCGGCATCCGTGTCGATGACGCGCCGTTTGTGGCCGTGACCCTGGACGTGCAGGGGCAGGGCGACAGCCAGGTGCTGCGCTTTACCACCAATGTCGATGAACTGATCGACGCCGGCCTTGAGCACCCTCTGCGGGTGGTCATCGACCCCGTCACCCAGGAACCCGCACCGTATGTGCGGGTGCGCACCAACCTCGAAGCCCTGGTGCACCGCAACGTGTTCTACCAACTGGTGGAGCTGGCGGTGAGCCGTCCGATCAACGGTCAGAACTGGCTGGGCGTGTGGAGCGACGGGGTGTTTTTCCCGATTGGCCTGGAGCCCTGAGGGCGTTTTTCCCTTCCCCCTGAAATAATTCGCTTGCTGTGATCGGGCGGTTTCGGTTATCAATTTGTACATGATTAGACATGTTCGATTTGATAAGAAAAAACGAGTCGTCGACGAGCTCATCCGCCGTATCGAGGGTGGGGTGATGGCCGACGGTTTCCTGCTGCCGGGCGAGCATCAATTGGCCGAGGAGTTTGCGGTCAGCCGAGGCACCCTGCGCGAAGCCCTGGCCGAACTCAAGCGGCGCAATTACATCGCCACCCAGAGCGGCGTTGGCTCCATCGTCACCTTTGACGGCATGGTGCTCGACCAGCGCAGCGGTTGGGCCCAGGCTTTGGCTGACACCGGCGCGCTGGTGACCACCGACATTTTGCGCCTGGAAGCGGTCACCCGCCCGGACCTGCTCAGCCGTTTCGGCACTGACCAATTTATCGCCCTCGACCGCCGCCGGCGTACCACCGATGGCACAGCCGTGTCGCTGGAGCGTTCGCTGATGCCTGCTGCCGGTGGCCTCGACAGCCTGCCGCGTGTGGGGCTGATCGACAACTCCCTGACCATCACCCTGGCCGCCTACGGCTATGTGGGCGCCGAAGGTGACCAGTGGATCGGCGCCGAGCCCTTGAGCGATGAAGACGCCGAGTTGCTCGGCCGTCCAACCGGCAGCGTGTTTCTCAAGGCCTCGCGTACCACTTATGACCGTCGCGAACGCTTCATGGAGTACGTCGAAAGTTTGCTCGACCCTCTGCACTTTCGCCTGCACCTGCAGTTCGGAGCGTCGAAATGACCCAGCAAAATCGCGCCCTCGGCGCTTTCTACGGCCTGGCGTTGGGTGATGCCCTGGGCATGCCCACCCAATCCTTGAGCCGCGAGCAGGTCCGCGCGCGTTTCGGTGCCATTACCGGCCTGGAAGACGCCGACGCCGATCAGCCCATCGCCCCCAACATGCCGGCCGGCTCCATCACCGATGACACCGAGCAGGCGATCCTGGTCGGCGAGTTGCTGGTCGAAGGGCAGGGCAGCATTGAGCCGACCGTGCTCGCCCAACGCCTGATCGACTGGGAAGCGGTGATGCGTGCCAAGGGTTCGCAGGATCTGCTCGGGCCGTCCACCAAGCGCGCCATCGACATGATCCTCGCCGGCCACACCCCGGAAGAATCCGGGCGCTATGGCACCACCAACGGCGCAGCGATGCGCATCACGCCGGTGGGCATTGCCGCCGACGTCAGTGACCCGGTGCAGTTTATCCAGGCGGTGATCCAGGCGTGCCAGGTGACCCATAACACCACGCTGGGCATCTCCAGCGCGGCGGCAGTCGCGGCGGTAGTCTCGGCTGGCATCAATGGCGTGGACCTCGGTGAAGCGCTGAACATCGGCACGCAGATCGCCCAGCAGGCAGAAAGCCATGGCCACTGGGTGGCTGGTGGACGGATTTCCACGCGCATCAGTTGGGCGCGAACCCTGAGCGTCAGCGGCGACAAGGCCCTGTTTGCCGAGCTGCTGTATGAATTGATCGGCACCTCCGTGGCTTCCCAGGAGTCCGTGGTGGTGTCGTTTGCCCTCGCCCAGCAAGTGGCGGTGGGTGAGTTGGACGCCTTCGAGGCGCTGTGCCTGGCCGCCAGCCTTGGCGGAGACACCGACACCATCGCCGCGATCCTCGGCGCCATGCTCGGCGCCTGTTTGGGCCTGCAGTGCTGGCCTGAAGCGATGATCGAACAGGTCAAGCAGGTCAATGGCCTGGATTTGCAGCCGTTGGTCGCGGGGCTGCTTACATTGCGCTGAACCCTGTAGGCGTGCCCCACCGGCTCCTACACAGGTCGCGTCGAGTCAGGATGACCGGTTAACGCTTTGATTCTCTGCCACAACCACAACAATACAGGCATCAGGAGCACACCTCATGAGCAGCACTTCTTCCGGCCAAAGTGCCGGGCAACTGGAAACACGCGGTATCGAACCGGTCCCTGAAGGCGAGTGCAACGGCCATCCGCTGCAACTGTTCTGGGTGTGGTTCGCGGCCAATATCAGCATCCTCGGCTTGCCGCTGGGCGCGACCCTGGTAGCGTTTCGCGGCTTGGCGATCTGGCAGGCGATCATCGTCGCGATCCTCGGCGCCGCCGGCTCGTTTGCGGTGGTGGGCATCATCTCAATTGCCGGCCGACGTGGCCGTGCGCCGAGCCTGACGCTGTCCCGCGCAATCTTCGGGGTGCGCGGAAACATCGGGCCGACGCTGGTCTCGCTGATGTCGCGCCTGGGCTGGGAAACCGTCAACACCACCACCGCCGCCTTCGTGTTGCTGTCGTTGTGTTCGATCCTGTTCGGCTCGCCGGTCGAGGCCAAGAGCGCGCCGCTGCTGACGCTGATCTTCATCGCTATTTTCGTGCTGCTGACCCTGTCGGTTTCCGGCCTCGGCCACGCGACCTTGCTGGTGATCCAGAAGTGGTCGACCTACGTGTTCGGCGCATTGAACATCCTGGTCGGCGGTTTCCTCTGCGCCACCATCGACTGGAGCGCGGTGTTCAACGCCACCCCGGCGCCGTTGAGCGCGATGATCATCGGTATCGGCACCATGGCGGCGGGGACCGGTATCGGTTGGGCCAACGCTGGTGCCGACATGTCGCGCTACCAGCACCGCAGCGTCAAGGCCGTGCGCCTGGTGGCGTCCGCGGCGTTCGGTGCGGGCATTCCGCTGGTGCTGCTGATTACCCTCGGCGGCCTGCTGTCGGTGGGCAACAACGACCTGGCCTCGGCGACTGACCCGATCATCGCGATTCGCGACATGCTGCCGACCTGGATGGCCGTGCCGTACCTGATCACCGCCTTCGGTGGGCTGCTGCTGTCGAACAACTTGTCGGTGTACTCGGCCGGCCTCACCACCTTGACCCTTGGCTTGAAGGTCAAGCGCGTGCACGCGGTGATCGTCGATATCGTGGCAATCTTCGCCGGCTCCATCTACTTCATGCTGATCGCCGACAGTTTCTACGGCCCGTTCATCACCTTCATCTCGTTGCTCGCGGTACCGATCACCGCGTGGGTCGGGATCTTCGTGGTCGACCTGATCCACCGTCACTACTACAGCCCCAAGGACCTGCTCGACGTCAGTCCCAGCAGCGCCTATTGGTACCGTGGCGGGGTGGAGTGGCGCGCGTTTGGCGCCTGGGCCGTGGCGATCGTGCTGGGCTTCAGCTTCACCACCATCGGCACGACTGCCGAAAACATCTGGTTCGCCGGGCCGTTGTCCGACTCCTGGCTGGGCCACAACGGCCTGGGCTGGATCGTCACCTTCCTGGTGGCCGGCGGGATTTATGCGCTGCTGGGCGGCGCGGCTGACCGTCGTCCGGCTTTAGTCGAGAGTCACAATGTCTAGATTGCTGCACACCGGCCAGGTCATCGTTGACCTGGTCATGGCCCTCGACACCCTGCCCGCGACCGGCGGCGACGTGCTGGCGCAGTCGGCCAGCTTCGAAGCCGGCGGTGGTTTCAACGTGATGGCCGCCGCGCGCCGCAATGGGTTGCCGGTGGTGTACCTCGGGCGCCATGGCCGCGGGCGCTTTGGTGACCTGGCCCGTGCGGCCATGCAGGCCGAAGGCGTTGAAATCGCCCAGGCGGCCAGTGACGACAAGGACACCGGCCTGTGTGTGTCGCTGACCGAAGCCACCACCGAGCGCACCTTCATTTCCCACATCGGCGCTGAAGGCGACTTGACGGCCGAGGACTTGGCGGGCGTCGTGCCACGGGAAGACGACTATGTGTACGTCAGCGGCTACAGCCTGTTGCTCGAGGGCAAGGCGCAGGCGCTGCTCGATTGGCTTTTGGCGCTGCCGCGCGCTATACCCGTGGTGTTCGATCCGGGCCCCTTGGTCAAGGCGCCGGACTCGGCGTTGATGGTTGCCTTGCTGCCGCGTATCGATATCTGGACCAGCAACGGCCCGGAGGCGCTCGCATTTACCGGTGCCACGACGCTCGCCGATGCGCTGCTCGCACTCACTCGACATTTGCCTGCCGAGGCCTTGTTGGTGGTGCGCGACGGTCCGCAGGGTTGCTGGGTCAGTCGTCGGGGCGAGGCTGAGCATGTGCCGGGTTTCAAGGTCCAGGCGGTCGACAGCAACGGTGCGGGCGATGCCCATGCCGGGGTGTTCCTGGCCGGTTTGGCCAGCGGCCTGCAACCGGCCCAGGCAGCCCGTCGCGCCAACGCCGCCGCGGCTCTGGCGGTCACGCGCTGGGGCCCGGCGACTTCGCCAGGGGCTGCCGAAGTGGACGCGTTGTTGGCAGAATAGGGGCACTCAGTACGGAGCCGTCCCATGACCCAGAACATCTACGACACGCCGGCCTTCTTCGAGGGCTACAGCAAAATGAGCCGCTCGGTGGAGGGCCTCGCCGGGGCGCCGGAGTGGCCCGCCTTGCAGGCCTTGCTGCCGCCGATGTCCGGTTTGAACGTGGTCGACCTGGGCTGCGGTTATGGCTGGTTGAGTCGCTGGGCCCAGGAGCAGGGCGCCGCACAGGTGCTCGGCCTGGATGTGTCGCACAAGATGCTGGCGCGGGCCCGGGCGATGACCTCGGCGACGACCGTCACCTACGCCATCGCCGACCTGGAACAACTTGACCTGCCGGCGGGCACATTCGATTTGGCCTACAGCTCCTTGGCGTTCCATTACATCGTCGACCTAAAGCGATTGTTCCAGACCCTCCATCAAGCGCTGGTGCCGGGTGGGCGGCTGGTGTTTTCCATCGAGCACCCGATCTTCATGGCGCCGCGCAACCCAGGCTGGCAGGTCGATTCTCAGGGTCGCAAAAGCTGGCCGCTGGACAGTTATCAGCTGGAGGGGCCACGGGTGACGAACTGGTTGGCCGAGGGCGTGATCAAGCAGCACCGTACCTTGGGCACGTTGCTCAATCTGCTGATCCAGACGGGGTTCACGCTGAGCCATGTGCAGGAGTGGGGGCCGAGCGAAGCCGACCTCAAGGCCCTGCCAGCGTTGGCAGAAGAGCAAGAGCGTCCGATGATGCTGCTGGTCTCGGCGCACCGCTGATTGGCGATATCGCGAAAAAGAATATGTGCGAGTGGTGGCGAGGGAGCTTGCTACGGTTCGACAGCGCAGCCCTAGCAAGCTCCTTCACCACAGCCCAGAATGGGTGTTGAAATGCTGGGAAGACTGACGTCAGCCAGCCTTTCGCAGCGCTTCAATCAGTTGATCCTTGCGCATGCTCGAGCGGCCCGGTATGGCCCTGGCCCGCGCTTCCTGCAGCAAGCTTTGCTTGGTCTGCGTCGCCAACGATGCCCGGCTGTTGCGCGCATGGCCGTCACGGGTGGCCACGGCGCGCTTGGCCGAATCGCTGCGGGCCTGGGACTTTTCCTGCGGGGCTTTACGCTGACCCGAGCCACCGGCCTTTTCGCCACCGCCAGACTGCTTGTTGACGGTAGCCCAAGCGCGGGCCTCAGCTTCATCCTTGGGGACGCCTTGGTGCTCGTAACTCTGTTCGATACGGGCAGCCTTGCGCTTCTGTGCGGCGGTGTATTTGGCTTTGCTTCCTAGAGGCATTGCGATACTCCCACTGGCCCTGTCGCCAGGGCCAGACCAGACAAAATGGATTACTGAGGGCCTTCACTTTCAAGCTTGCGTGCCTCGTCGACACCGGAGGCGGTCAGCTTGATCGGCAGGTTCAACGAGTATTCACCGGCGTCGTCGGTGGTCACATGCCCATCCTTGATCAGCCCGCGGTCCTGGAGGAATGCCAAGACACTGGCCACCACCTTTTCGCCGCGGTAGTTATCCAGCACCTCCTTGCCCAGGCCGTTCGGGTGGGCGTGCAACAGGCGGGTGAGGACTTCTTTTTCAAGGTTTCTATCGACGTTCATGCGTACCTCTTCACTGGGGAATGATCGGGTGTTGGTGTTGCTATCGATCCATCAAGGCGCAGGCTGTTTCGGCGCGCCAGGCACGTTCGAGTCGTCGCCTTTGTTGATGTTGGGCTGATTGATCGCAGGGCCCATCTTGCCATTGCCGACGGCCGCCGGAGCCTGGCGTTGGGTGTCGTTGCCCTGGGTGCGCGGGTCTGCGCCTGGCTGGATGATCGCGCCGCCGTTGGTGTCCATGCCGGTGCCCATCGAGTCCTGGGACTCCTGGGTGGCAGGGTTTGGCGAGCTGCCGGCCGGGTCAGTCTTGCCGGTGGACGAGGTGGCAGCGAAGGCGCCCAGCGATGTGGCAGACAACAGGCCGGTGAGGGCGAGGGCGGCAAACTTGGAATTCTTCATGAGGGTGTCTCCATATGATTAATGTCCTTACCCTCTATTGGTCCGCCCGGCTTCGGCGTTCGTGCCTTGATGGCGACGAACGGTATTAGCCCACCTGTAAGATTTTGTGTGTCGAGAGCCTGCGCGCGATCAGGCGGGCCACGGTGATCATCCAGTTCAGTGCGGCGATAGCCAGCACGCAGAGCATCAGGGTCGACAGGCCGTACTCGACGATGATCTTGCCCGCCAGCAGCGGAAAGCCAAACACGCCGACAAAGTACCCGAGGCTGAATAACAGCAGGGCCTGGGATGTGGTGCCGGGCGGTGCTTCATTGGCCACCAGCCCGTTGATCACCGAGTACGTCAGGCCGTAACCCACGCCCAACGTGGCAGCTGCGAGCAGGTAGCTGAGGTTGCCGCTCACCCCAAAAGCAAACAGGGCGATCGACCCGAGCATCAACCCGGACAACACGCAGGCGGCGCGGTAGGCGTCGCGCTTGACCACGAAGCCGGCGATCAACAGCCGGCTGGTAATGGCGGCACTCAGGAACCCGGCGAAGAACAGCGAATAGTCCAGGCCATGCGCGGCTGCGTAGCTGGTCTGGAACGATGAAAGCCCACCAAATACGCACCCTCCCAAGCCGACCATCAGGATGGCGAACGCCGCCCTGGAAGACAGCACTCTGCGGCTGGCAGCCCAGGAAATACGGGCGGCTGGCACGTTCGCGTGATGCTTGAGCCGAGCGCCCATACGCCAGAACATCACCACACCGGCGAGGCTGGCCAACCCGGCAATATAGAACGCGCTGGTCAGGGGCAGGTCCAGCGCGCTGGCGGCCCGCCCGAGCAGGGGGCCGGAGCCGATCCCACTCAGCATGCTGCCCGACAGCAGCGCAAAGTACTTGGCTCGCTGCCGTGGTTCTACCAGCAAGGTCACGATGATCGGCCCCAGTGTGTAGAACACGCCCCAACCCAATCCCAGGGCCAGCCCGCACATCATCAAGCCTTGGCCAAACCCGGGCACCAGGGCAAAACCCAGGCACGCCACCACCAGCAACACGCCCATCCCGGCAATTGCCCGAGCCGCGCCCAGTGCATCGGCCAAATGCCCGGAGAGCACCACGGCCACGAAGGTGCTGAGCATCGCCATGGAAATCACGCTGCCGGCATCATGGTCGTTGCCGCCGCGCGTGTGAATCAGCAGCGACAGCAAAAACGTCGAACCGTAGGACAGGGACAGCAGGAAGCTGGCAAGGCAGAACAGCGCGAAAGTCTTCGCGCCCACCGGCGGAGTGGCGTGCATGGGCAAGTCTCGAATCGTTGGCGTTATGCCGACTGTTTACCATGGGCGGCCACGGCGATTGTTCTGTGGTTGGTGGTGCTCGGATCACTGCGCGACGGAGTAAAGCACCCGCACCCTCTCGAAATTGCACTGCAACTCGTCATGAAAGCGCCTTAGTATGTGTGCTTTGAAATTGCCCAAGGCTCGCCCATGACCATCGAGATTCGCCCCGCCGTGCCCAGCGATGCTGCGCAGATCCTGGCTTTCATCACCGAGCTTGCCGAGTACGAGAAGGCCCGGCATGAAGTGATCGCCAGTGTCGCGGACATCGAGCGCAGCCTGTTCAGCGAGGGCGCGACCGCCCATGGCCTGATCTGCTTGCGGGACGGCTTGCCGATCGGTTTTGCCGTGTTCTTTTTCAGTTACTCCACGTGGCTGGGCAGCAACTGCCTGTACCTCGAAGACCTGTACATCAACCCCGAGCAACGCGGCGGTGGCGCCGGCAAGAAGCTGTTGCGGCATTTGGCCAAGATCGCTTGCGACAACGGCTGCGGCCGTTTCGAGTGGAGCGTGCTGGACTGGAACGAGCCGGCGATTGCCTTCTACAAATCCATCGGCGCCCAGCCGCAGGAAGAGTGGGTTCGCTACCGCATGGAAGGCGATGCGCTGCGCGACTTTGCCCTCGGCTAATCCCCCAGCCTGTAGACACTGAAGATCAACAGGTGGGAGCGGGCTTGCTTGCGAATGCGCTGGATCAGTCAACTCATGTGTGACTGGCCACGGCATTCGCAAGCAAGGCCGCTCCCACATTTTTTTTGATTTTTGCTCACTATATGGGATGCAAATTTATATATTGAGATATTTCAAAAGATGGGTTTATAGTCGCCTGCATCAGCACTCACTACCAAAAATAAAACAGGTGAAGCGATGCAGCCCCAACCGTTGTCGTTACCCGCTGTGCCCGAGCCCACCTATGGTGAACGGCTGAAGAACAAGGTGGTGATCATCACGGGCGCCGCCCAGGGCATTGGCGAGGCGATCGTCGCCTGTTTCCAGGCCCAGCAGGCACGCCTGGTGATTGCCGATATCCAGGGCGACAAGGTCGAGAAAGTCGCCGCCCATTGGCGCGAACGCGGCGCCGAGATTGTCGCGCAACCCGTCGATATCACCTCCAAGACGCAGTGGCAGGCGTTGGTCAATGTCGCCATCGAACGCTTCGGTCGCGTCGATGTGCTGGTCAACTGCGCCGGGGTCAACGTGTTCCGCGACCCGCTGGAGATGACCGACGAGGACTGGCGCCGCTGCTTCGCCATCGACCTCGACGGCGCCTGGTACGGCTGCCGTTCGGTGCTGCCGCACATGATCGAGCAGGGCATCGGCAACATCATCAACATCGCCTCCACCCACTCCAGCCACATCATTCCCGGTTGCTTCCCATACCCGGTGGCCAAGCACGGCCTGCTCGGCCTCACCCGCGCGCTCGGCATCGAATACGCGCCCAAGGGCATCCGCGTGAATGCCATCGCGCCGGGCTACATCGAAACCCAGCTCAACGTCGACTACTGGAACGGTTTCCCCGACCCCCACGCCGAACGCCAGCGTGCGTTCGACCTGCACCCGCCCAAGCGCATCGGCCAGCCGATCGAAGTGGCGATGACTGCATTGTTCCTGGCGACTGACGAGGCGCCTTTCATCAATGCGACCTGCCTGATGATCGATGGCGGGCGGTCCGTGATGTACCACGACTAGAACTTGTAACGCTCAATAACAACAAGAGGTGGCTCATGTTCAAGAAGACACTAGGCACTCTGGCGCTCGCGATGGCGTTCAGCAGCGTGGCACTCGCCGAAGAAGTGAAGATCGGCTTCCTGGTCAAGCAGGCCGAAGAACCCTGGTTCCAGACCGAATGGGCCTTCGCCGAAAAGGCCGGCAAGGACCAGGGTTTCACCGTGATCAAGATCGCGGTGCCCGACGGTGAGAAGACCCTGTCGGCCATCGACACCCTCGCGGCCAACGGCGCCAAGGGCTTTGTGATCTGCCCGCCGGACGTGTCCCTTGGCCCGGCGATCATGGCCAAGGCCAAGCTCAATAACCTCAAGGTGCTGGCGGTCGACGACCGTTTCGTCGACGCCAAGGGCAAGCCTATGGAAGACGTGCCCTACGTCGGCCTGGACGCTTACAAGATCGGCCAGAAGCAAGGCGAAGCCATGGCCACCGAAGCGAAAAAACGCGGCTGGGACTGGAAAGAAACCTACGCCGTGATCAACACCTTCGACGAGCTGGAAACCGGCAAGAAACGCACCGACGGCTCGGTGGAAGGCCTCAAGGCGGCGGGCCTGCCGGCTGACCATATCCTCTTCAGCGCGCAGAAAACCCTCGACGTCCCCGGCAGCATGGACGCCACCAACTCGGCGCTGGTGAAGCTGCCCAGTGGCGCGAAAAACCTGCTGATCGGCGGCATGAACGACAGCACCGTGCTGGGCGGCGTACGCGCCACGGAAAGCGCCGGCTTCAAGGCGGCCAACGTGATCGGTGTCGGCATCAACGGTACCGATGCAATCGAGGAATTGAAGAAATCCAATACCGGTTTCTACGGCTCGATGCTGCTGAGCCCGGATGCCTCGGGCTACAAAACCGCCAGCGCGATGTTCGAGTGGGTCACCAAAGGCACCGAGCCTGCCAAGTTCACCGCCCTGGACAATGTCACCCTGATCACCCGCGACAATTTCAAGCAAGAGTTGAGCAAAATCGGGCTGTGGAAATGAGCGGCGCGGCCCTGCGTTTCAATGGCATCGGCAAGGAGTTTCCCGGTGTGAAAGCCCTGGCGCAGATCAGCTTTGAAGCGCGGCCGCATTCGGTACATGCGCTGATGGGCGAGAACGGCGCCGGCAAGTCGACCCTGCTGAAGATTCTCGGCGGAGCCTACATGCCGAGCAGCGGCACGCTGCAGATCGGCGAGCAGACCATGGACTTCAAATCCGCCGCCGACAGCATCGCCAACGGCGTCGCGGTGATCCACCAGGAACTGCACCTGGTGCCGGAAATGACGGTGGCGGAGAACCTGTTCCTCGGGCATTTGCCGACGCGTTTTGGCGTGGTCAATCGCGGGCTGTTGCGCCAGCAGGCGCTGGCCTGCCTCAAGGGCCTGGCCGATGAGATCGACCCCGACGAAAAGCTCGGGCGGCTGTCCCTCGGGCAGCGCCAACTGGTGGAAATCGCCAAGGCGTTGTCGCGGGGTGCGCATGTGATTGCTTTCGACGAGCCGACCAGCAGCCTGTCCGCCCGCGAGATCGACCGCTTGATGGCGATCATCACGCGGCTGCGCGACGAGGGCAAAGTGGTGCTCTACGTGTCCCATCGCATGGAAGAAGTGTTCCGCATCTGCAACGCCGTCACGGTGTTCAAGGATGGCCGCTACGTGCGCACCTTCGAGGACATGAGCACGCTGACCCACGATCAACTGGTGACCTGCATGGTCGGCCGCGACATCCAGGACATCTATGACTATCGCCCGCGCGAGCAGGGCGAGGTGGCGCTGAAGGTCGAGGGGCTGCTCGGCCCGGGCCTGCGTGAGGCGGTCAGCCTGCAAGTGCACAAGGGCGAGATCCTCGGGCTGTTTGGCCTGGTCGGTGCCGGGCGGACCGAGCTGTTCCGGTTGCTCAGCGGGTTGGAGCGCGCGACCGCCGGCCACCTGGAATTGAACGGGCAGACGCTGCCCTTGCGCTCGCCCCGCGATGCCATCGCCGCTGGCGTGTTGCTGTGCCCGGAGGACCGCAAGAAGGAGGGCATCATTCCGCTGTCCAGCGTCGCCGAGAACATCAACATCAGTGCGCGGGGTGCGCATGCCACGTTTGGCTGGCTGCTGCGCGACGGCTGGGAGAAGGGCAACGCCGACAAGCAGATCAAGGCGATGAAGGTCAAGACGCCGAACGCCGAGCAGAAAATCATGTACCTGTCGGGGGGCAACCAGCAGAAGGCCATTCTCGGCCGCTGGCTGTCGATGCCGATGAAAGTCCTGCTGCTGGACGAGCCGACGCGTGGCATCGATATCGGCGCCAAGTCGGAGATCTACCAGATCATCCACAACCTTGCCGCCAGCGGCATCGCGGTGATCGTGGTGTCCAGCGACCTGATGGAAGTGATGGGCATCTCCGACCGCATCCTGGTGATGAGCGAAGGCGCCCTGACCGGCGAACTGACCCGCGATCAAGCGGATGAAGCACGGCTGCTGCAACTGGCGCTCCCGCGTTCGCGGGCTTGAAGAATAAGAGGGTTTGGCTATGTCTCAGGTAAAAACTGCAAAGGGCTTCTGGCCAGGTTTCAACCAGCGCAAGTTTCTCGATGACTGGGTGATGCTGCTGGCGGCGCTCAGCATCTTTGTGCTCAGCGCGTTGTTTATCGACAACTTCCTCTCGCCGCTGAACATGCGCGGCCTGGGCCTGGCGATTTCCACCGTGGGCATCGCGGCGTGCACCATGTTGTTCTGCCTGGCGTCGGGGCACTTCGACTTGTCGGTGGGCTCGGTGATCGCCTGCGCCGGCGTGGTGGCGGGGATCGTGATCCGCGACACCGACAGCGTGGTGCTCGGTGTGTCCGCCGCCCTGGCCATGGGCCTGGTGGTGGGGCTGATCAACGGTATCGTCATCGCCAAGCTGCGCATCAACGCGTTGATCGCGACCCTGGCGACCATGCAGATTGTGCGCGGCCTGGCCTACATCTTCTCCAACGGCAAGGCCGTCGGGGTGATGGACGAAGGCTTCTTCGTGTTCGGCAACGGCCAACTGATGGGCGTGCCGGTGCCGATCATCATCACCGTGCTGTGCTTTGTGTTCTTCGGCTGGCTGCTCAACTACACCACCTACGGGCGCAACACCATGGCGATTGGCGGCAACCAGGAAGCGGCGCTGCTGGCCGGGGTGAACGTCGACCGCACCAAGATCATCATCTTTGCCGTGCACGGTTTGATCGGCGCGCTGGCCGGGGTGATCCTGGCCTCGCGCATGACCTCGGGCCAACCGATGATCGGCCAGGGTTTCGAGCTGACGGTGATCTCTGCCTGCGTCCTGGGCGGGGTCTCGTTGAGCGGTGGTATCGGCATGATCCGTCATGTGATTGCCGGGGTGCTGATCCTGGCGATCATCGAGAACGCGATGAACCTGAAGAACATCGACACCTTCTACCAGTACGTGATCCGCGGTTCGATCCTGTTGCTGGCGGTGATTATCGACCGCATGAAGCAACGCTAAAGTCGTGCCCTGTGAAGATCAAAATGTGGGAGCTGGCTTGCCTGCGATAGCGGTGTGTCAGCCTGCACATTTACTGGCTGACACGCCCTCATCGCAGGCAAGCCAGCTCCCGCAGTGGATCTCCTCTGTTCAGGAGGGCTGCATTTGCCATAATGGCGCCGTTTTCGTACCACCACATAGGCCCGATATGCAGGAAAACGCCCACACTCCCGTCAAAGACGCTGCGCCTACCGGCACCCAGACCCTGCTGCGTGGCCTGGGCGTGGTACAGGCGGTGGCGGCCGGTGCGCGGGATCTGAAAGAGATCGCCAAGCGCATCGGCACCACCCGCAGCACCACGCATCGCCTGGCCAGTTGCCTGGTGGAAGAGCGCTACCTGCGCGTGGTGCCGCAGGTCGGTTACCTGCTGGGGCCGAAGTTGATCGAGCTAGGTTTCCAGGCCCGCGAAGAGTTGCCGCTGGTGACCCTGGCCATCCCGTATCTGGATGAACTGTCGGCGCTGACCGGCGACACCATCCACCTGGCCATTCGCGAATACGATGACGTGCTCTACCTGCACAAGAATCCAGGCCGCAACGGTCCGGAAATGCGCTCGCGGGTGGGCCATCGCATGCCATTGGCGCGGACCGGTGTGGGCAAGGCGATGCTGCTGGATGACACCGCGCAGGAATGGCAGCGGCTGTACGAAGCCAGCCTGCCGGCGGGAGGCAAAAGCCTGCAATGGCCGCAGCACCCGGAACAAACCTGGGCGCAGTTCGAGCAGCGCATGCATGAATACGTGGTGGGGGGCTACGCGTTCGATCTGGAAGACAACGAACCGTCGATCCGTTGCGTGGCGGCACCGGTGCGCGATGCCAGCCGGCGTATCGTCGCCGGCATCAGCATCGCCAGTACCGTGCCCTACATGCCGCTGGAGAAAATGGCCGAGCTGATCCCTGTGATCAAACAGGTCGCGGCCCGGCTTTCCGCGGAGTTGGGCGCAAAGGCCTGATCAGGCCTTCAGGGTCGCCATGTCGATGACAAAGCGGTACTTCACATCACCGGCGATCATGCGGGCGTAAGCCTCGTTGATCTGGCGGATGTCGAGCATTTCGATGTCGCAGGTGATGCCATGCTCGGCACAGAAATCCAGGACTTCCTGGGTTTCGGCAATGCCACCAATCAACGAACCGGCCAGCACTTTACGCCCCAGCACCAGCTTGGCCGCATTCACCGGCGGGTCTACCGGCTCGATCAGGCCGACCAGGATGTGCACGCCGTCAAAGCGCAGTACATCGAGGTAGGGGTTGAGGTCGTGTTGTACCGGAATGGTGTCCAGCAGGAAGTCGAAGCTGCCGGCGGCGGCCTTCATCTGCTCGGCATCAGTGGACACGATCACGTGATCGGCGCCCTGGCGACGGCCTTCTTCAGCCTTGCTCGCCGAGCGGGTGAACAAGGTCACTTCCGCGCCCATGGCCTTGGCAAACTTGATGCCCATATGGCCCAGGCCGCCCATGCCCAGCACGCCGACTTTATCGCCGGCCTTGACGCCGTAGTGCTTGAGCGGCGAGTAGGTGGTGATGCCGGCGCAGAGGATCGGCGCGGCGCTGGCGAGGTCGAGCTTGGCCGGGATCTTGACCACAAAGTGCTCGCTGACCACGATGCTGTCGGAGTAGCCGCCCATGGTGTTGCTGCCGTCGACGCGGTCGGGGGTGGCGTAGGTCATGGTCGGGCCTTCGAGGCAGTATTGCTCCAGGTCCGATTTGCACGCGTCGCAGTGGCGGCAGGAGTCGACCATGCAGCCCACGCCGACCAGGTCGCCGACTTTGTGCGCGGTGACGCTGGCGCCGACGGCGGTGACTTTGCCGACGATCTCGTGGCCCGGCATCAGCGGGTACACGGCGATGCCCCACTCGTTGCGTGCCTGGTGGATGTCGGAGTGGCAGACGCCGCAGTAGAGAATCTCGATGGCTACGTCATCGGCACGTGGGCTGCGACGTTCAAACGACATGGGGGCGAGGGGAGTGGTGGCCGACTGGGCGGCATAACCGATAGCGGTGTACATGGGGAAACCTCGCAAAAGCTTGGACTGGGGAGGTGGCGCATTCTGCGCGCCGACCCCGGGTGCGACCATGGCAAATGCTCCGAGTCTCATGCCTAAAGCTCCGGAGGAGCAGCTAAAAGCGGCAAGCTGCAAGCGGCACGCTATAAACTGCGGACATTCTTGCAGCCTGTGGCTTGAAGCCAGCTGGCCTGCACCAAGACGTATCTTTGCGAGAGCTGCTTTTATGTTGTTGACCCGCCATCTCGATGCCAACGCCACGCTGGTTTCCTTGATTGAGGGGCTCACGCCCTGCGACGGTTTCTCCCCGACCCACTTGCCCGGCGTGCAGGTCTTGCGCGCCAGTTGCGACGTGGCGCGCGGGCCGCAGATCTATGAGCCGAGCCTGATGTTCGTGGCGCAGGGCAGCAAGGTCGCCTACCTGGGCCCGCGCACGCTGGAGTACGGCGCCGGTCACTACCTGATCCAGGCGATGCCGGTACCGTTCGAATGCGAGACCTTTGCCATGGCTCCCGACGCCCCGTTGTACGGCGTGACAGTGGGCATCGATCGGGTGGTATTGGGTGAGTTGGTCATGGCCATGGGCATGCAGGCCGGGCCGCCGCCGACGGCGCAGACCCTGGAATCGATGAGCTCGGTGGTGCTCGACGATGCGATGCGCGGCTGCGTCGAGCGGCTGTTGCAGTGCCTGCACGATCCGCTGGAAAGCCGGATCATGGGCCCGGCGCGGGTGCGCGAATTGTTGTTCACCGCCTTGCGCGGGCCTCAGGCCGATGTACTGCGCGCACTGGTGGAACAGCAGGGGCAGTTTTCGCGGATCGCTACCTCGTTGAATCACCTGCATGCCCATTACGCCGAGCCGCTGAATATCGAGACATTGGCGGGGTATGCGCACATGAGTGCGTCGACGTTCCATGAGCATTTCAAGCGCTGCACCTTGTTGTCGCCGGTGCAATATCTGAAACGGCTGCGCCTGCTCAAGGCCCAGCAGTTGCTGCTGGTCGAAGGCATGGGCGTGGCGCAGGCGGCGCATAACGTGGGATACCAGAGCACGTCGCAGTTCAGTCGCGAGTACAAGCGCTACTTCTTGCGCAACCCCGGTGAAGAGCGGGCTGCCTGATCACACCTCGCTCAATGTGGGAGCTGGCTTGCCTGCGATGGCGATGGGTCAGCTAAAGATTGGTTGACTGAGACTCCGCTATCGCAGGCAAGCCAGCTCCCACAGTTGATATATGTTGCCCATAAAAAAGGCTCCCGATTGGGAGCCCTTTTTGTTCAAGCGACGGACTTACATGTTCGGGTAAGTCGGCCCGCCTGCGCCTTCCGGCGTGACCCAGGTGATGTTCTGCGAAGGGTCCTTGATGTCGCAGGTCTTGCAGTGCACGCAGTTCTGGGCGTTGATCTGGAAGCGTTTTTCGCCGTCTTCCTTGGTCACCACTTCATACACGCCGGCCGGGCAGTAACGCTGTGCCGGTTCATCGTAGAGCGGCAGGTTGGTGCCGATCGGGATGCTCGCGTCTTTGAGCTTCAAGTGGCACGGCTGTTCTTCTTCGTGGTTGGTCCCGGAGATGAACACCGAGCTCAACTTGTCGAAGCTCAGCTTGCCGTCGGGTTTCGGGTAGTCGATCTTCTTGCTGTCCTTCGCGAGCTTGAGGCAAGCGTAGTCCGGCTTGGTGTCGTGCAGGGTGAACGGCATCTTGCCGCCGAGGATGTTCTGGTCGAACCAGTTGAAGCCGGCGCCGATGATCGGACCGAACTTGTGCATCGCCGGGCCGAAATTGCGGCTGGCGAACAGCTCTTCGTAGAGCCAGCTGGACTTGAAGCTGTCGACGTAAGCGGTCAGCTCATCACCGCCTTCGGATTCGGCAAACAGGCGGTCGGCCACGGCGTCGGCGGCGAGCATGCCGGACTTCATCGCCGTGTGGCTGCCTTTGATCTTGGCGAAGTTCAGGGTGCCGAGGTCGCAACCGATCAGCGCGCCACCTTTGAAGACCATCTTCGGCAGCGAGTTCAGGCCGCCTTTGCAGATGGCGCGGGCGCCGTAGCTGATGCGCTTGCCGCCTTCCAGGTACTGCGCCAGCACCGGGTGATGCTTGAGGCGCTGGAATTCGTCGAACGGCGACAGGAAGGTGTTGCTGTAGGACAGGTCGACGATCAGGCCGACGACCACCTGGTTGTTTTCCAGGTGATAAAGGAACGAGCCACCGGTGTTCTCGGCGCTCATGATGTCCAGCGGCCAACCGGCGGTGTGCACCACCAGGCCTGGCTGATGCTTGGCCGGGTCGATCTCCCAGATTTCCTTCAGGCCGATGCCGTAGTGCTGGGCGTCAGCGTCGCTGTCCAGGTTGAAACGCTGGATCAGTTGCTTGCCGATGTGGCCACGGCAACCTTCGGCGAACAGCGTGTACTTGCCACGCAGCTCCATGCCGGGGGTGTACAGGCCTTCTTTCGGATTGCCTTCGCGGTCGACGCCGAGGTCACCGGTGATGATCCCGCGGACCACGCCGTTTTCGTCGAACAGTGCTTCCTGGGCGGCGAAGCCTGGGTAGATTTCCACGCCCAGGTTCTCGGCCTGCTGGGCCAGCCAGCGGCACAGGTTGCCCAGGGAGATGATGTAGTTGCCTTCGTTGTGCATGGTCTTGGGCACAAAGAAGTCAGGCACCTTGGTGGAGGCGTCGGGGCTGCGCAGTACATAGATGTCATCGCGCACCACCGGGGTGTTGAGCGGGGCGCCGAGGGCTTTCCAGTCCGGGAACAGTTCGTTCAGGGCGCGGGGTTCAAACACGGCACCGGAGAGGATGTGGGCGCCGACTTCGGAGCCTTTCTCGACCACGCAGACGCTGATTTCCTTACCGGCTTCGGCGGCCTTCTGCTTCAGTCGGCAGGCGGCAGACAGTCCCGCCGGGCCAGCGCCGACGATGACCACGTCGAATTCCATGTATTCGCGTTCCACAGGCTATCTCCTACTCAAGGCTCAACAGGCTTTTTTTTCTAATGGGTGGAGGTTCGGTGTTGTGTCCCTCATTGCTGCATTCGCAGCAGAGACGACCCACCTTTCTCTCTAGGTGGCGCATTATATCTACACCACTGTCAGCGTCCAATACAAACGTTTGTTTGAATTGCCCGCAGGCTAGGTAAATCAAAGAGGCGCGGCTTATGACTGGCTATTTTGCCGTATTGACCAGAATAGGTGTTCCGGTCAATATACGGTCGGTTTTGCGCTTACCGTAGGCAGACTGCAGGTTTCAAGAGCACGTCCAAAAGCAAGACAGGTGACGCGCGCCCAAACAATGGCGCGCAGTTTACACGCTGCGATAAAGAATGACCTCTCAGTCACCACTGACGAACGGTCGTCACTTCCCGTGAGCAAGGTCACTCGCCGAGGTTTTTGGAGGTGCCCTTGTGTGCCGATGAGCATCAACCGCCAGGTTCGCCTAGGCGACTTTCTTTTCACCGGAGAGTAACGAGGAATCCATGAAGGTTCTTGTAGCTGTCAAACGCGTTGTCGATTACAACGTGAAAGTTCGCGTCAAGGCGGACAATTCCGGCGTCGACCTCGCTAACGTCAAGATGTCGATGAACCCTTTCTGCGAAATCGCCGTGGAAGAAGCCGTACGCCTGAAAGAGAAAGGCGTGGCGACTGAAATCGTCGTGGTTTCCATCGGCCCTACCACTGCTCAAGAGCAGCTGCGTACCGCACTGGCACTGGGCGCCGACCGCGCCATTCTGGTTGAATCCGCTGAAGAGCTGACCTCCCTGGCCGTGGCCAAGTTGCTCAAAGCCGTTGTCGACAAGGAACAGCCTCAGCTGGTGATCCTTGGCAAACAGGCCATCGACAGCGACAACAACCAGACTGGCCAGATGCTGGCTGCACTGACCGGTTACGGCCAGGGCACCTTCGCCTCCAAAGTCGAAGTGAGCGGCGACAGCGTGGCTGTGACCCGTGAAATCGACGGCGGCGCACAGACCGTTTCGTTGAAACTGCCGGCCATCGTCACCACCGACCTGCGTTTGAACGAGCCGCGCTACGCGTCCCTGCCAAACATCATGAAAGCCAAGAAGAAGCCGCTTGAGTCGGTGACTCCAGACGCTTTGGGCGTTTCCACCGCCTCCACCAACAAGACCGTCAAAGTCGAAGCGCCAGCTGCACGCAGCGCGGGTATCAAGGTCAAGTCGGTGGCTGAACTGGTCGAGAAACTGAAAAACGAAGCGAAGGTAATCTAAACATGACTATCTTGGTAATCGCTGAACACGACAACAAGGTGCTGGCCCCGGCTACCCTGAACACTGTGGCGGCCGCTGCGAAAATCGGTGGCGACATTCACGTATTGGTAGCAGGTCAAGGCGCTGGCGCCGTGGCTGACGCCGCTGCGAAAGTGGCTGGCGTGAGCAAAGTATTGCTGGCCGACAACGCCGCCTACGCGCACCAACTGCCGGAAAACGTTGCCCCGCTGGTCGCGGAACTGGGCGCTGGCTACAGCCACATCCTGGCTGCCGCTACGTCCAACGGCAAAAACATCCTGCCACGCGTTGCTGCGCAGCTGGACGTTGACCAGATCTCCGAGATCATCTCGGTAGAAAGCGCTGATACCTTCAAGCGCCCGATCTACGCCGGTAACGCCATTGCCACCGTGCAATCGACCGCTGCCATTAAAGTGATCACCGTACGTGCCACCGGTTTCGACCCGGTTGCTGCTGAAGGGGGTTCGGCTGCGGTTGAAGCTGTTGCTGCTGCCCACGACGCTGGCACTTCGAGCTTCGTTGGCGAAGAGCTGGCCAAGTCCGATCGTCCTGAGCTGACCGCTGCCAAGATCGTCGTTTCCGGCGGCCGTGGCATGCAGAACGGTGACAACTTCAAACACCTGTACGCCCTGGCCGACAAGCTGGGCGCTGCGGTCGGCGCTTCCCGCGCTGCCGTCGACGCAGGTTTCGTACCCAACGACATGCAGGTCGGCCAGACCGGCAAGATCGTTGCGCCACAGCTGTACATCGCGGTCGGTATCTCCGGCGCGATCCAGCACTTGGCCGGTATGAAAGACTCCAAAGTGATCGTCGCGATCAACAAGGATGAAGAAGCACCGATCTTCCAGGTGGCTGATTACGGCCTGGTGGCGGACTTGTTCGAAGCCGTTCCCGAGTTGGAGAAGCTGGTCTAATCCAGTCGCTTCACTTATAAAGAGCCCGGTCCTTGTGACCGGGTTTTTTTTTGCCTTTGTAGATACCGACTTGCCGGCGCCTACAAGGGATGCGTTTGTGATGGGGAGAGTCTGTGATGGAATTGCGTCGTTGGGTGGTGCTGTTGCTGGGTGTGTCACTGCTTCCGAGCCTGACGCTGGCGGCGGGCAAATGTGAGCGCCTGGTGATCACCGGCAGCCCGGACGCACCGCCGTTGCTCTGGCGTGATCCCCAGGACCCCACGCACCTGATCGGCGCCACCGCCGATGTGTTGCAGCAAGTCGCCAAGGACCTCGGCTTGAAGGTCGACCTGCTCTACGGCGGCAAACGTTCCCTGGCCCTGGATGAAGTGCGCAGCGGGCGCATGGACATCCTCGCCGACGCACCGCTGAACCTGGGCGAGCTGGAGACCCTCGATTACATCCACCCGGCGCTGGTGCAGACCGACTATCTGGTGTGGACACGCAAGGACTCGGCACTGGTCTACAACACGGCCGCCGACTTGCACGGCCACAAGGGCGCAGTGTCGGAGCGGGCACGCTTGAGCCGTGAGTTCGAAACCCTCGCCGATCAGCAACTCACCCTGCAACGTCTACCGAGCCTGACGCCGGCTTTCCAGAAACTGTTGCTGGGCGAGGTGGATTACGTGCTGGCCGGGCGTTACTCGGGCATGGCCATGGCCCAGACATTGGGCATGAGCAACGACCTGGTCGCTCGCGAAACCCCGGTCGATCAGCCCGGCCTGTACCTGGCGATTTCCCACAACTCGGCCTGCAATGATCCGTGGTTGCGCGGACAGCTCACCAAAAAGATGACAGAATTGCCCGGGTCTGGTGTGGCGGAAGCCGCGCTGCAGCGCAATCTCGAGCGTTGGAAAGCGCAATTGCAACAACCCGTCGGCACCCCAACAAAGTAGGGATTTTCAGTGACTCTTCGACCTCTTTTCGCGGCCCTCGCCGTTGTCGCTCTGGCGGGATGTGCAGCCGATCCTGCGCCGAATGAACAAATACGCCTCACCCAACAAGCCTTGGAACAAGCCAGCGCCGTGGGCGCCAGTACTGATGACTCGCCCGAATTGAAACTGGCCGAAGACAAGTTCGCCCAGGCCAAGGCCGACATGGCCGATGAATCCTACAAAGATGCGCGCATGCAGGCCGAACAGGCCGAGCTGGATGCGCGCCTGGCTGAAGCCCGGATATTGACCCGCAAGAGCCAGGAACAACTCAACGTGCTCAACACCCGCATCACGCGTCTGCGCAAGCAATTGCAGTTGGGGGAAGCCCAATGAGCCCGATGATCCGCGCCGTGAGCTGTGTGTTGCTGCTGGGCAGCGCCGTCTTGGGCGGTTGTGCCAGCCATCCCAATGGCGAGCAGGCGCTGCAACAGGCCGGCAACGACTTCCAGAAGGTCAAGGAAGACGCCAATGTGCTGCGCTTCGCCCCCAAGGACGTGATCCGCGCCGGTGAGTCCCTGGCACGTGCCGACCGCTTGTCCAGCTACTGGGGCAGCGGCGCCGACGTGGTGCATTACGCCTACCTCAGCCAGCGCTACAGTGCCATCGCTCGCGAGCACACTGAGCAGGCGCTCAACCAGGAGCGTGGCGCCAAGCTTGAATTGGAGCGCCAGCGCCTGCAGTTGGCCCTGCGTGAAAACAAGCTGATCAGCGTGCAGCAGCAGGGCAAGTGGCTCGAGGAGCAGATCGCCAGCCTGGCCACCACCCAGACCGATCGCGGCCTGGTGATGACCCTGGGCGACGTGCTGTTCGATACCGGTGACGCCGAGCTGAAAAACTCCGCCAACCGCACAGTGCTGAAAATCGTACAGTTCCTGCAACTGAACCCTAAGCGCGTGGTGCGCATCGAGGGCTACGCCGACAACACCGGCGGCGAGCAGGAAAACCTCAAGCTGTCGCGTGACCGTGCGCAATCGGTGGCCGATGTGCTGGTCGACCTCGGCATCGATGAAAAGCGTATCCAGGTCGAAGGCTACGGCGACCAGTATCCGGTCGAGGCCAACGCCTCCGAGCGCGGCCGCGCGCAGAACCGTCGAGTGGAAATTGTATTCTCCGACGAGAAGGGCCAACTGGGCGCCGCCCGATAAAGCGCCAGCGCTGATCAAAATGTGGGAGCGGGCTTGCTCGCGAAGGCGGTGTATCAGTCACCCTTAATGTGGCTGACACACCGCTTTTGCGAGCGAGCCCGCTCCCACATTTCGTTTCGGTGCAGAGCTGAAATTCTATTCCCCCACCCCTACAGTTTTTACTGTCACTCCCGCCCGCGCTCGACTATTGTGGCAACTGTCCCCGTACACTTCTAAACTGTGCCGGTATGTTTCACACAAAAATAAAATACCCGTGAAATCGAGTGCTGCGTCATGACCAATCTGTTGCTTTACCAACGTATCGCCCAGCAACTGGCTGAGGATATCCGGCGCGGTGTCTATCAACCGGGTGAGCGCGTGCCTTCGGTGCGCAAGATGAGCTCCCAGCTCAACGTCAGCCATGCCACGGTGTTGCAGGCCTACGCCAACCTGGAAGACCAGGGGCTGATCCGGGCGCGGCCGCAATCGGGCTACTACGTGCACCAGACGCCGGCGCTGACGGCGCCGACGCCGGACATTGCTCGTGTCGAGCGTCCCGGGTTGGTCACCCGCAGCAGCATTATCCAGCAGGTATTGGGCGAGTCGCGCCGTGAAGGCGTGTTCCCGCTGGGCGCCGCCGTGCCGAGTGTCGACTACTTGCCGGTCCGCGCGCTGCACCAGCAGTTGGCCAAGGTCACCCGCTTCCAGAGCCCGCGTGCGTTCAGCTACATGTTCAGCCCGGGTTTTGAGCCCCTGCGCCGCCAAGTGGCGATACGCATGCGCGACGCCGGCGTGGTGGTGGACCCTTCCGAGGTGGTGATCACCCACGGTTGCGTGGATGCGTTGCAGATGTCGCTGCGTGTGCTCACACGCCCCGGCGACCTGATTGCCGCCGAATCACCGACCTACTATGGCTTGCTGCAACTGGCCGACCTGCTCGGCCTCAAGGTCATCGAGATCCCCAGCGACCCGTCCACCGGCATGAGCCTTGAAGCCCTGCAACTGGCGGCCAACCAATGGTCGATCAAGGCCCTGGTGTTGACCACGCGCCTGAGCAATCCCCTGGGCGGCACCATGCCCGAGGAGCGACAGAAACAATTGCTGCGGCTGGCCTCGGACTTCGATATCCAGATTGTCGAGGATGATATCTACGGCGAGCTGATGTTCGAACTCGGTCGCACCAAGGCCCTCAAGGCCTATGACCGCCTGGACCGGGTCATCTACTGCTCGAGCTTTTCCAAGACGTTGTCGCCGGGGGTGCGCATTGGTTGGATGATCGCCGGCAAATACCAGCAGGAAATCCAGCGCCTGCAGATGTTCAGTACCCATTCCGCCTGCAGCGTGACCCAGATGGGGGTGGCGGCCTACCTCGAGAACGGTGGCTACGACCGCCACCTGCGCTACATCCGCCAGGAATACCGCAAGAACCTCAGCGCTTTCCAGCTGGCGGTGCAGCAGTATTTCCCGGAAGGCACCCAGATGACCCGCCCGACCGGCGGCTTCATCCTGTGGGTCAGTTTGCCCGGACGGGTCAATACCCAGGAACTGCACGTGCGTGCCCTGCAACAGGGCATCAGCATTGCGCCGGGGTTGATCTTCAGCAATACCGAGCAGTTCAACCACTGCATCCGCCTCAATTGCGGCACGCCGTGGAACCGCGAGGCAGAGCGGGCGCTGATGACGTTGGGGATGCTGGCCAGCCAGTTGTGCCAGGAGACGGCAGCCGGCTTTTGAGCGGCGTATTGGGGACAGCTCCGATAGCTGGCTAATCACCGCGCTTGTCATGCCGCGCACAACAAGCGAGCATATGGCCCTCTGCCGTTAATGCTGTAGGCGATATGACCTCAATTGTTCGTGCTGCTTTGGTGATTGGCCTGTTAAGCCTGTGTAACGTCAGTCCGGTGCTGGCGGCAACGCCTGTGACTGACGCCCAGCCCGCCGCCAGCAACCAGCAGAAAACGCCCGCGAAAAAACCGGCACCGGCGCAAAAAGCCGCCGCGACCAAGAAAAAAGCCGCCACGGTGAAAAAGCGTGCACCGGTAGCGAGCAAGTCTAAATCGGCCCGCGAAGTGGCCCAGACCCAACTGGCACCGGCACAGTTGGACCTGACACTGCCTACGGACATGGTCCGGCACCTGCAGCCCCTGGGCACCATGCCCAAGCCCAAAAGCGTACCGCTGCTGCCGCCGATGTTTGGTGACAAGCCCACTGACAACAGTGCCTTCCAGATCAACGGGCGCCTGCTCAGCAATGAAATGAAACTGCAACTGCGCAACGAAGAGCGCCGCGATGTTGAAGGCGCGGCGTTGGAGTTCGAGTTCAAGCAATAAACTTTTTGCCCTAACGTGACGTCACCCCTCGACCATCTGTCGCAGACTGGTCAGTCACTTTTGTTTTCTGCGAAAAACCCCTGTTAGACCATTTTAAAACGGCTGTTTAAGGGCGTACTCTAGCCCGGCCATCCACATTGAGTCGTCGAGGACCTTTTGGTCATGAAATGCCGTGAAGGCTGTGGCGCGTGCTGCATCGCCCCCTCCATCAGTTCGCCATTACCGGGCATGCCACACGGCAAACCGGCCGGCGAACGCTGCCTGCACCTGTCTGTCGAACAGCTATGCCAGCTGTTCGGCCGGCCGGAACGCCCGGCGGTGTGCAGTGATTTCAAGGCCGATATCGAGGTCTGCGGCACCGACCAGGCCGATGCAATCCGGTTGATCGGCTGGTGGGAGCAGATGACGGCGGCTTGATGGGCTTTACTATCGGAACTTCAACAATAAGGAATACAACAATGGGTTCGCTGAAACGAATGGCTGTGTTGTGCGGTTTTACGCTGGTGTTTGCTGCCACTGCCCAGGCTGAGGATTGGCAAGTCGCCAAGGACGAAGACGGTATCAAAGTGTCCCTGAGCGAAATTGCCGGCTCCAAGTACAAGGCCTATCGCGGTGTGACCGTGATCAAGGCTCCCGTGGCCAAAATCGTCGCCCTGCAGGAAGACGTGGCCGGTGCCTGTGCCTGGATCCACGAGTGCAAGTCCCAGAAGCTGGTCGACAAGAAAGGCGACGAGAGCTGGACCTACACCCAATTCAAGGCCCCGTTCCCCGTGACGGACCGGGATTCCTACCTGCACATCACCACGACCAAGGCGGCCGACGGCACGCTGACCCGTAAGCTTGAGGGCGTCCCGACTTACAAGCCTGAAGAAAAAGGCTACGTACGGGTTGCCCAGGTCGATGGCTTCTGGAAACTCGTGCCAAAAGGCGACAACCAGACCGAAGTCACTTACCAGGTGCACACCGAGCCAGGTGGCAGCGTGCCTTCGTGGTTGGCCAACAAGTTTGTGGTGGACGCGCCGTTCAACACCTTGAAAGCCTTGAAAGAACACGCTGAAAAATAAGCGCAGTTGATCCGGTGTCTCCTGACTTGAGTGGAACGTTTGGCGAACCCTCAAGGTCCAGATAGTGGTAAGCCCACACACGGGTTTTATCGAGGAGGCACCGATGCAAAAGTGGCAGATTACCTTCGTTGATGATCACGGCGTTCAATCCGTCGAGCAGTTCACCTGCGATCAGAAGCCCAGCCTCGAAGATGCGGCACACATGATTCGCAACAAACTGGTGCCCATCGCCGCTGAACTGGACCTCAATGACCTGGAGGGCCGCAAGCCTGAGCCTACGGTCAAGATCCTCAAAGACCAGAACAGTATCCAGATCCTCGACATCTCTCCCGCCGCCTGAATATTCCCTGTACACACTTAAAGCGCCTCTGGTGGAGGTGATAGCTTCGCGCTACTCTGCAAGTGAGATCAGCGAACGAATCGCTAAGGTCTGGTCTTGTCAGCTACATGCTTGTTTTCCAGCGGTGATGTTTTTGCCGTAGCTCCCACGCCAGTACGGCGTGGGCTTCGGGAAGCACGGAAAGTCTATCCATCAATTCGAGGAGCACTTTTCATGAGCACAGCCTATCAAGAAGACATCAGCACCAACGTTCTGCGCCGCATGAAAGAAGGCGGCTTCGACTTCTCGCGATTCCACCCCATTGAGTTCTACGCCATATTCCCGGATGAGGAACGGGCGCGCAGGGCTGCGGGTGAATTTCGTGGGGAATCCCTGAATGCCCAGGTCAGCGCGCGCGACGATGGCGCCTGGTACCTGGAACTGAGCAAAATCATGTTTGCAACCTACGACGGCATAGGAGACTTCGAGCAGGACTTCGAGGCGGTGGTCGAGCCTCTGGGCGGCATTATCGAAGGATGGGGCGTCAAGCAGGAGGTGCGTGGGTTACCCATGTAGCAGTATGAGAAACACAGCGTATCGGCTGACCTTCGGGTCGGCCGATTTTGTTTGTGGCCAGCCCTTATCGCTGCCCGGTTCGGCATCGTCGCCAACCTCACTATCACCCCACCTACACAGCATTTCTCCAGCCAAAAAAAAGCCACCCGAGCAGGGTGGCCTAAAGGGAAGAGCGTTGCGCTGAAGCGGTAGGACGCATCCTGTTCAGCAGATGGTTGCGATTATCCGCAAGCGCGACCGGGCAGTGAAATCAACTCTGACTATGCTGTTGATAGCCAAAGCGCGCATTGCGATGAAGCGTGCGCCTGTGCGCGGGGCATTCTGCGCACCAGGACGGTGCGAGCAGATCCCTCTGGTTATTCAACGCACTGATTTTTAAGTGTTTATGCCGCTGGCACGGGCCTTGCGAAGGTTCAAGCGTCCGGGTGACAAGGAGTTCGGCATGATCCGCACTTATTACGACGAAATGTACGACGGGGCAGGGCAGGTTCGCCCCCATTACCGCGAGTTCGCCCGCTGGTTGGCTGATACCCCTGTTGAACTGCTGGCCCAACGCCGGCGCGAAGCCGATTTGCTGTTTCACCGCGCCGGGATCACCTTCACCCTGTACGGCGACGAGCAGGGCACCGAGCGCCTGATTCCCTTCGACACCATCCCGCGCAGTATTCCCGCCAGCGAATGGCGGATGGTCGAGCGCGGCTGCATCCAGCGGGTCAAGGCGCTGAACATGTTTCTCGCCGACCTGTACCACGAGCAACGCATCATCAAGGCCGGCATCATCCCCGCCGAGCAGGTGCTGGCCAACGAGCAATATCAACTGGCGATGCAGGGGCTGAACCTGCACCGCGACCTGTATTCCCACATCTCCGGGGTCGACCTCGTACGCGACGGCGACGGCACTTACTACGTTCTGGAAGACAACTTGCGTACACCGAGCGGCGTCAGCTACATGCTCGAAGACCGCAAGATGATGATGCGCCTGTTCCCCGAACTGTTCGCCGCCCAGCGCATCGCGCCCATCGATCATTACCCCAACCTGCTGCTCGATACCCTGAAAAGCTCCAGCCCCCTGGATAACCCCAGTGTGGTGGTGCTGACCCCGGGCCGCTTCAACAGCGCGTTCTTTGAACACGCTTTCCTGGCCCGCGAAATGGGGGTGGAGCTGGTGGAGGGCGCCGACCTGTTCGTGCGTGATGACCGGGTGTTCATGCGCACCACCGACGGCCCCAAGGCCGTCGATGTGATCTATCGCCGCCTCGACGATGCGTTCCTCGACCCGCTGGCGTTCAACCCGGACTCCATGCTCGGCGTGCCCGGCCTGCTCGCCGCGTATCGCTTGGGCAATGTGGTGCTGGCCAACGCGATTGGCACCGGAGTGGCGGATGACAAGTCGGTGTATCCCTTCGTCCCCGAGATGATCCGATTTTACCTGGATGAGGAACCCATCCTGCAGAACGTGCCTACCTTCCAATGCCGTAAGCCCGACGAATTATCCCACGTGCTGGCCAACCTGCCGGACCTGGTCGTCAAGGAAACCCAAGGTTCCGGCGGCTACGGCATGTTGGTCGGCCCGGCTTCGACGGCGGCTGAAATCGAAGCCTTTCGCGCACGCATCAAGGCCAAGCCCCACGCCTATATCGCCCAGCCGACCCTGTGTTTGTCCACCTGCCCGACCTTCGTCGACAACGGCATCGCCCCGCGTCATATCGACCTGCGCCCATTCGTGCTGTCCGGCAAGGAAACCCGCGTGGTGCCTGGCGGGCTGACCCGCGTGGCGTTGCGCGAAGGGTCGCTGGTGGTCAACTCGTCCCAGGGCGGCGGCACCAAAGACACCTGGGTGGTCGAGGATTGAATTATGTTGAGTAGAACTGCCTCGGATTTGTACTGGATGTCGCGCTACCTGGAGCGTGCGGAAAACCTCGCGCGCATGCTCGATGTCAGCTATTCGCTGTCGTTGATGCCCCAGGATGGGCGCGGCGATGGCCTGCACGAATTGGCCATGCCGCTGTTGATCACCGGCACGCTGGAAGATTACCGCGAGCGTCATGGTGAACTGCACGCCGAACACCTGCTGCATTTCTTCGCCCTCGACGCGGCCAACCCGGCGAGCATCTACAGTTGCCTGGGCGCTGCGCGGGCCAGTGCCCATGCCGTGCGTGGGCGAATTACTGCGGACATGTGGGAAAACATCAACGCGACCTGGCTGGATATTCGCGATATCGCCCAGCAGGGCTTGAGCCGCTACGGCATGAGCCGGTTCTGCGAATGGGTCAAGGAGCGCTCCCACCTGTTTCGCGGGGCGACCTACGGCACCATCATGCGTAACGATGCCTTCCGGTTTATTCGCCTGGGGACGTTTATCGAACGTGCCGACAACACCCTGCGCCTGCTCGATGCACGCTATGAAATGGCCGGCGACCGCGCCGAAGCGGTCACCGACGGCACGGCACACGCCTACTATCAGTGGAGTGCCTTGCTGCGCGCGTTGTCGTCGTTCGAGGCCTACACCGAGATTTACCGCGACGCCCCCGGCGCGCGGCAAGTCGCGGAACTGTTGCTGTTGCGCGCCGATGTCCCGCGTTCGCTGCGCGCCTGCAGCGAAGAGATCGACCAGATCCTCGCCAGCCTGCCCGGTCTCAACGGCCGCCCGGCCCAGCGCCTGGCCGCCGAGATGGACGCGCGCCTGCGCTTTACCGCTATCGATGAGATTCTCGAGGAAGGCCTGCACGCCTGGCTGACCGACTTTATTCCCCTGGTCCGCCAACTCGGCGACGCCATCTACAGTTCCTACCTGGAGGCCGCATGAGACTCTCCATCAGCCACGAAACCACCTACCGCTATGAAGACCAGGTGCGCAACAGCATCCAGTACCTGCGCCTCACGCCCCACGACAGCGAGCGCCAGCATGTGCTCAGCTGGCAGTTGGACCTGCCACGCCCGGTGCGTGCGCAGGTGGACCCGTTCGGCAACATCCTGCATGTGCTGACCCTGGACGAACCCCACGACGCCATCATCATCGGCGCCCGTGGCCAGGTGGATATCGACGAACTGCGCGAGGCCGAACATGAGAGCCAGTCGGCTTTCCCATTCCTGCGTTGCACGCGCCTGACCGAGCCCGACGAGGCCTTGCGCGGTTTTGCCCAACAGCATTGCCATCAGCGCCGCGATCGCACGGCGCTGATCGACCTGATGCACGCCCTGCACCAGTCGATGGTCTACACGCCGGGCTCCACCGAAGTCGACACCTGCGCCGCCCAGGCCTTTGCAGGGCATGCGGGTGTGTGTCAGGACCACACCCACGCATTCCTGGCCTGCGCGCGCAGCCTGGGAATTCCTGCGCGTTATGTGTCGGGATATTTGTACACCGAAGACACCGCGCACCTGGCCAGCCACGCCTGGGCCGAAGCCTGGCTGGATGACGCCTGGTACAGCTTTGATGTGACCAACCAACTGGCCCGGCCGGAGCGGCACTTGAAACTCGCGGTGGGCCTGGACTACCTCGACGCCTGCCCGGTGCGCGGCATGCGCCGTGGCGGCGGGCATGAGCAGATGCATGCCAAGGTGTTCGTTGCGCCGACGCCGGTGATTTCCGTCCAGCAGCAGTAAGCGACTGCACGAAGCTCTGCTGCTGAGGTTTGTGGTGAGCGGGCTTGTTGTGGTGAGCGGGCTTGCCCCGCGTTGGGCTGCGCAGCAGCCCTAAAACCCTGCACTGAGGAGTGCCTGACATCGTGCATTCTGCTTTATCAGGGCTGCTGCGCAGCCCAACGCGGGGCAAGCCCGCTCGCCACAACAAGCTAGGTTGACACAACAATTTCAGTTACCACAGCCAACTCAGTTGCCCGAACAAACCCTGCTACCAATCACCCAGCATTCACGGCTGCTGCTTACGCCCCGCCATATGCTTCAAATAACCCACCAATAAATCCAACTCGCTGTCGGGCAACACGCTGGCGGCGAATGCTGGCATCTTTGCCTGTGGCCAATGCCGCAGGCTCTGCGGGTCGCGGATATAACGCTTGAGGAAGTCGGCGCCGAAATACTCGGTGGGGTTGTAGGGAATATTCAGGTCCGGCCCCACCTGCGCATCGCCGGCGCCATTGAGGCGATGGCAGGCCAGGCAGTTTTTCTGGAACAACGCGAAGCCCTGATTGACCGGGTCATTCGCGGCCAGCGCCGGGTCGGGCAACAGCGCGGGGAAGCGTTCGGCCACTGTCTTCAACTGCTTGATCGTGGAGATTTGGAACGGCCACTGCTCAGGGCTGATATGCCCGGCTTGCGGATCGGTCCACACCAGGTAGAACGGCCCTGCACTCGGCTTGCCGTTGGCCAGCGCGGGCCAGGGGTGAGCCGGGTCCTCCACGGCCAGCCAGGCGCGGGCGCCGCGGGTTTGCAGCAACGGCGCCGCCGCCAGTTCGGCGGCAAATCCATCCAGGGCGACGGCTTGCAGATGAGCTTCGGGCGTGAGACCCGGTAGGAGCACGGCCAGCGGTACCGCGCGATAAGTCATATTGCGCTTGTAGGAAACGTCATCGACGATCTGCACGGTCTGCGCGTCCGGATGCTTGAGCAGGTCGGCGGTCTGCCAGGTCTTGCGCGTGTGGTCGAGTTCGATGCTCAACGAGGCTGCCGTGGCAGGAACGGCTATGAGCAAGGCGAGAAGGGCGAGGATCAATTTCAACGGATAAGCCCGATGCGAAAGGACGATGGGGCTCACGATAGCGCAAATTCGCACGCAAAACGGCAGCGCCTGCAACAGGACCGCTATACGCAATGTCCCGGCAGGTGCTGCCAAAAACTGCAATCCTGGTGCTGTGTGTGCACGGAATGTGGGGAGTGAGTGGTCACCCAATGACCTTGGTCAGGTTGGGCAGGATCAGAATCAGTGTGGTGGCGAAAAGAATAAGTCCCGCCTGACGTACTTTCGAATGTTTGAACATGGCTGACTGCCTTTTGTTGTTATTCCTGAGCGTCAAATGCGTGCCGGTAAAATCTACTATGCCGTTATGACGTGTCGCTTTTCTTACAGTTGCTCCAGCAAAACCCGGCAGCAACTTCCTACTGATTGAACCTTAGAGCCCTCGTTCTGCGTGGCTTAGATCCATTTAATATCAGCTAATCAGGATTTCAGCTTAAAACGCTATGAGGCCTATCGCCATCTTGGCGCCAATGCCTTGGCTAGACAGCTAAAACGATTAATCAAGCAATACGCGCGTAAGCCTACCGTTCGTCCGAGCGTGGTGGTCAAAAGCAATGAGCGCATCCGTCATTGAAACCGTGTCAATCGGGCCTAAGGTAGGGGCACACATGCACAGCGGTTCGAGGATGTCATGACCCAAGCTTTGATCTTTGATGCGATACGCACGCCCCGGGGCAAAGGCAAGGCCGATGGTGCCTTGCACAGTGTCAAACCGGTCGACCTGGTGGCCGGTCTGCTGACAGCGCTGGCGCAACGCAGCGACCTCGACACGCACCAGGTGGATGACATCGTGCTCGGCTGCGTCACGCCCGTGGGGGACCAGGGCGCGGACATCGCCAAGACCGCCGCGCTCGTCGCGGACTGGGCCGTCAGCGTCGCCGGTGTGCAGGTTAACCGCTTCTGCGCCTCGGGCCTGGAAGCGGTCAACCTCGGCGCGATGAAAGTGCGTTCCGGCTTTGAGGGCCTGGTGGTGGTCGGCGGCGTCGAATCCATGTCCCGCGTGCCCATGGGCAGTGATGGCGGCGCCTGGGTACTCGATCCGCACACCAATATGCACAGCCACTTCACGCCCCAGGGCATCGGCGCCGACCTGATTGCCACCCTCGAAGGCTTCACGCGCGAGGACGTCGATACCTTTGCCCTGCAGTCCCAGCAGAAAGCAGCCAGGGCGCGCGCCGACGGTTCCTTCAGCAAGTCGCTGATCGCAGTGCAGGACCAGAACGGCATTGTGCTGCTCGACCAGGATGAATTTATCCGGGGTGACTCCACCCTCGAGGGCCTCGGCAAGCTCAAGCCGAGCTTCGAAATGATGGGCCAGATGGGTTTCGACGCGACCGCGCTGCGGGTCTACAGCCATGTGGAACGCATTCACCATGTGCACACGCCGGGCAATAGCTCCGGGATTGTCGACGGCGCTGCGCTGATGTTGATCGGCTCCGAGGCCAAGGGGAGCGAGCTGGGCCTGCAACCGCGGGCGCGAATCGTCGCCACGGCGGTGACCAGCACCGATCCGACCATCATGCTCACCGGCCCGGCGCCGGCTACCCGCAAGGCCCTGGCCAAGGCGGGTTTGCGCGTTGAAGACATCGACCTGTTTGAAGTCAACGAAGCGTTTGCGTCTGTCGTGCTCAAGTTCATCAAGGACATGCGCATCGACCCCGCGCGGGTCAACGTCAACGGCGGCTCCATCGCCATGGGCCATCCGCTGGGCGCCACCGGTTGCGCGATCCTCGGCACCCTGCTCGACGAACTGGAGGCGCGCCAGCAACGTTACGGCCTGGCCACCCTGTGCGTGGGCGGTGGCATGGGCATCGCCACCATTATCGAACGCCTCTGAGCCGAAGGAATTTGTCATGACCGAAGCCATTCGTTACGAAAAAGGCCAGGACCAGATCGTGGTGCTGACCCTCGACATGCCCGGCCAGAGTGCCAACACCATGAACGGCGTGTATCGCGAGGCCATGGCGGCCACCGTCACGCGCCTGGAAGCGGAAAAGGAGCAGATTGCCGGCGTGATCATCACCTCGGCCAAGAAAACCTTTTTTGCCGGCGGCGACCTCAATGAACTGATCAAGGTCGACAAGGCCCACGCCAAGGATTTCTACGACGGCGTGCGGGTGCTGAAGGCGCAATTGCGACGCCTGGAAACCCTGGGCAAACCGCTGGTCGCCGCGATCAATGGCGCCGCGTTGGGCGGCGGCTGGGAGATTTGCCTGGCGTGCCACTACCGCGTCGCGCTGGATGACAAATCGGTGCAGCTCGGCTTGCCGGAAGTGACTCTCGGCCTGCTGCCAGGCGGCGGCGGGGTGGTGCGCATGGTGCGCATGCTCGGCCTGGAAAAAGCCCTGCCGTATCTGCTGGAAGGCAAGAAAGTCCGCCCACAACAGGCGCTGCAGGCTGGTTTGATCCAGGCGCTGGCGCTGAACCGCGATGAGCTGCTGGCCAAATCCCGCGCGTGGATTCTGGCTAATCCAGAGGCCAGGCAGCCGTGGGACACCAAGGGCTATCAGCTTCCAGGCGGCACGCCGTCGAACCCCAAGGTGGCGCAGATGCTGGCAATAGCGCCGTCGATTTTGCGCAGCAAGACCCAGGGCTGCTTCCCGGCCCCGGAGAAAATCCTCTGCGCCGCCGTCGAGGGCACCCAGGTGGATTTCGACACCGCGCACCTGATCGAAACCCGCTATTTCACCGAGCTGGTCACCGGGCAGGTGGCGAAAAACATGATCGGCACCTTCTGGTTCCAGCTCAATGAGATCAACGCCGGCCGTTCCCGACCCAAGGGCTTTGCGCCTTACGTGACGCGCAAAGTCGGCGTGCTCGGCGCCGGGATGATGGGTGCAGGCATCGCCTATGTCAGTGCTTGCGCCGGCATTGAGGTGGTGCTCAAGGACATCAACCAGGCGGCGGCCGACAAGGGCAAGGCGCACTCGGCGGCGTTATTGGACAAGAAGGTCAGCCGTGGGCAACTGACCCCGGATCAGCGCGAAAGCACCCTCGCGCGGATTCATCCTACGCAGGATGACGCCGACCTGGCCGGTTGCGACCTGATTATCGAAGCCGTGTTCGAAGACCGCGAACTCAAGGCCAGGGTCTCTGCGGCTGCTCAGCAGGTGGTCGGTGCCGAAGCGGTGATCGCCTCCAACACCTCGACCTTGCCCATCAGCGGCCTGGCCACGGCGGTGCCCGACCCAGGCAAGTTTGTCGGCCTGCATTTCTTCAGCCCGGTGGACAAGATGCCCTTGGTAGAAATCATCAAGGGCGCGCACACCTCGGACGAAACCCTGGCCCGGGGGTTCGATTTCGTACTGCAGATCAAGAAGACCCCGATTGTGGTCAACGACAGTCGCGGCTTTTTCACCTCGCGGGTGTTCGGCACTTTCACGAATGAAGGCATTGCCATGCTCGGCGAAGGGGTGGCCGCCGCGATGATCGAGACCGAGGCGCGCAAGGCGGGGATGCCGGTGGGGCCGTTGGCGGTATCTGACGAAGTGTCTCTCAGCTTGATGAGCCATATCCGACAGCAGGCGGCGAAGGATCTGCAGGCGGAAGGTAAAAGCGTGCCGAGCCATCCGGCGACGGCGGTGATTGACCTGTTGGTGAACGAGTACAAGCGCATGGGCAAAGCGGCGGGGGGCGGCTTTTACGAGTACCCGGCGGTTGGGCAGAAGTATCTCTGGCCGGAATTGAAAAGCCGCTTTGAACAGCCCGGGCAACGGATTTCGGCACAGGATGTACGCGACCGTTTGCTGTTTATCCAGGCTATCGAAACCGTGCGCTGCGTGGAGGAGGGCGTGTTGCTGTCCACCGCCGACGCCAACATCGGGTCGATTTTCGGCATCGGCTTTGCGGCCTGGAGCGGTGGCGCGTTGCAGTTTATCAACCAGTACGGCCTGAACGACTTTGTCGCCCGCGCCCGTTATCTGGCCGAGCAATATGGCGAGCGGTTCTCGCCGCCGGCGTTGTTGCTGGAGAAAGCGGCACAGAACGCGACGTTCTGACGGTTTTGGGTATGCGCGGGGCTTGCCTTGTCAGGGTATTTCAAGGCAGGCTCTGGGGTGTGCATTATTCCCATCACCGTGTCAGGTATTTTTTATGTCGCTACGCGTCTGTATCCTGGAAACCGATATCCTGCGTCCAGGCTTGATCGATCAATACCAAGGGTACGGGCAGATGTTCAAGCGCCTGTTCTCCAAGCAGCCGATTCCCGCCGAGTTCGTCGTGTACAACGTGGTGCAGGGCGAATACCCCGCGGACGATGAAGTGTTTGACGCCTATCTGGTGACCGGCAGCAAGGCCGACTCCTTCGGTACCGACCCGTGGATCCAGACCCTCAAGACGTACCTGCTCGAACGCTACGAGCGTGGCGACAAGTTGCTCGGCATTTGCTTCGGTCACCAATTGCTGGCGCTGCTGCTGGGCGGCAAGACCGAGCGTGCCGGCCAGGGCTGGGGCATGGGCATCCACGACTACAAACTCGATGCCAAGGCGCCGTGGATGAGCCCTGAAGTGGAAGAGCTGACGCTATTGATCAGCCACCAGGACCAGGTCACCACGTTGCCGGACAACGCCACGGTGATTGCCTCCAGCGATTTTTGCCCGTTCGCCGCATACCACATTGGCGACCAGGTACTGTGCTTCCAAGGCCACCCGGAGTTTATCCACGACTATTCCCGCGAATTGCTCGAGATTCTTCAGACGACCCTGGGCGAAAAGGTCTACACCAACGGTGTGTCCAGCCTGGAGCGTGACCACCACGGCGTGACCGTGGCGGAGTGGATGATGCGCTTTGTGGCGCACAAGCCCGAGGCCCGGGTTTAAAGCCAGCCCGAGCGCTTGAAACTGGCCCACAGGCTGGTGCAGCCCACCGCGATAAACCCGAGCACGGCAAAATAGCCGTAGTGCCATTGCAGCTCGGGCATGTTCTGGAAGTTCATTCCGTAAATCCCCGCCACCGCGGTGGGGAACGCGAGAATCGCCGCCCACGCGGCGAACTTGCGCTGCACCACGCTCTGGCGCGACGCCTCCAGCAACACCCCGATTTCAATGGTCTGGCTGGCGATGTCGCGCAGGGTGGTGAGGTCTTCCATCTGCCGCGTCACGTGGATCTGCACATCACGAAAATACGGGCGCATGTTCTTGTCGATAAACGGGAAGCTCAGCTTCTGCAGCTCCTGGCTGATCTCCACCATCGGCGCCACGTAGCGCTTGAGCCGCAGCACGTCGCGGCGCAGGCCGTGGAGGTTCTGGATATCGACTTCACTGAGGGAGTTGCACAGCACATTGCGCTCCAGCTCATCGATCTCGGCATGGATCGCCTCGCTCACGGGCTGGTAGTTTTCGGTGACGAAATCGAGCAGTGCATAGAGGACGAAATCTTCGCCATGCTCCAGCAACAGCGGCCGCGCCTCACAGCGCTGGCGCACATAGCCGTAGGACGCCGAGTGACCGTTGCGTGCGGTAATGATGTAGCCATTGCCGGCAAAAATATGTGTCTCGATAAACTCCAGCTTGCCGTTGTCGCGCACCGGTGAATAAGTGACGATAAACAGCGCATCGCCGAAGGTTTCCAGCTTGGGGCGGCTGTGTTTTTCCAGGGCGTCTTCGATGGCCAATTCATGCAGGTTGAACTGGCGTTGCAGGTTGGCCAGCTCCTGTGCGCTGGGTTCTTCCAGGCCGATCCACACAAAGTGGTCGGGTTTGGCGGCCCAGGCCGCGCCTTCGTCGAGAGTGATGTCAGTGACTTTCTTTCCGGCGCTGTAGACAGCGGCCGCAACAACTCTACCCATGATACTGATCACTTCTTATTGGGAGGACAGGTGTTGGGCAGCTTAGCCTGAATGGCGTTCCCTTGTGGCCGTTGGCGCAGCGTGCTTTTTTATCCGCAGCATAGGGGGGCGGGTGGCCCCACAGAATTACAGAGGCGCGGGTGTCCAGGCGGTTTGCAGTTCGCGGTCCATCCCTGCGATGCATTCATCCATCTGCGCCTGGCAGGCCTGCATCAACTGCGGGATGTCGTCTGCAGTCAGGCCTGTCGTAGGAATCGGCGGCAGCGAGCGTATGAGCACATCACCGCTGTTCCAGCGATTGAGCTGCATGTGGGTGACGTAATTGCTCACGCACACCTGCACGATCGGTACACCGGCGGCTATCGCCATATGGAACGCACCTTTCTTGAACGGCAACAGGCCTTTGCCCAGGTTGCGCGTGCCTTCCGGAAACACCCAGATCGACGTGTCCTCATGCTGCAAGGTGTGTGTAGTGGTAAGCATCGCGCGGCGCGCCTTGTGTGCATTGCCGCGATCAATCAGCACATTGCCCGCCAGCCAGAACAGCTGGCCGAACAGCGGCACCCACTTGAGGCTTTTCTTGGCGATACACACCGTGCGGTGCGGCACCACGGTGCCGAACACAAACAGGTCGTAATTGGACTGGTGGTTGGCAATGATCACGCACGTACCGGGCTTGTTGCGCAGCGAGTCCACGTCGGCCTTCACATTCAGGCGCAGGATCCACATGGCCGGCAGCGCGTAGAGGCGAGCACATAAACGGCTGTTATCCGGGTTGAACGGCCGGCAGACACCGATCAGCACGCCCAGCACGCCGGCGACCATAAAGTGCAGGCCCATCAACAACATACGCAACAGAAAAAGCATCGAAACAGCCCATCGGGACAAAAGGTGGCGCAGTGTACGGTTGTGCACTGTATTCGGCAATTACCCCTGTAGAGGGAGGAGATAGGCGATGTTTAAGTACATGTTTCAACATCTGCTGACATCGGCAGGCTAGAGCGGCTGAGGATGATTCGAATTTATCTGTAAGAAAAAGCCCGACTCAAGGCCGGGCTTTCTTATGCGGCTGCAGGCTTTAGCTGAGGATATGGCCCTGGTCCTGGATGATCGCATCGTCCAGCGCTTCCAGCAGCGCTTTGCGCACCTTCAACTTGGTGTGTTTGTGGGCGTTCATATTCAGCTTCTTCAACTGACGGGCCGCTTCCAGCGCTGCAGCATGCAGCTCTTGCGGTGCGACCACCTTGTCGAGGAAGCCTGCGCCCAAGGCGCCTTGCGGGTCGAACATCTCGGCATTGATCACCGAACGGTGAAACGCGGATTTGCGCAGGCGATCCCGCGCCAACTCGATCCCGGCGTGGTGCATGGTCATGCCGATTGCCACTTCATTCAGGCCAATGCTGAACGGGCCTTCCACACCAATCCGATAATCCGCCGACAACAACAGGAACGCGCCCTTGGCGACGGCATGCCCAGGGCACGCCACAATCACCGGAAACGGGTGCGACAACAGGCGACGGGCCAACGTCGAGCCCGACGTCACCAGGCCGATTGCCTCTTTAGGGCCGGCCGTCATCACTTTCAAATCATAACCACCCGACAAAATCCCCGGCGTCCCGGTGATGATCACCACCGCGCGGTCCTTTTCGGCCTGGTCCAGCGCTGTATTAAACGCACTGACCACATCGGGAGAAATGGCATTCACCTTGCCGTTGCTCAAGGTCAGGGTCGCGATACCGTCTTCGAGGTGGTAAGCAATCAACTCACTCATGACGCGGTTCCTTGTAGGACTTGTTATAGATAGGCTGTTTATAGAAGCTTATGCACAGACGTTACCCACCACGCCCGCCCCGGTAAAGCGCCGTGACTGACTACCCAGTCAGACTTTTCCCGCATGCCGGTCGCCCCATAGCCTAGGGCAGGGCGCAATCGCCGTTCCAGACGCGTGCTGCCCATGCCCAAGAATGGCAGAATCACCACCCCTTGCCGGGCACCTCCCGGTATAGCGGTCTAACCGCATGAAAATTCTGAAAAAAACCTTTGCCATCAGAAAGGCTTTCGACTACATTAGCGCGCCTCGACAGACTGAACTGGTTTGACGAGATACGGTGAAGTGTCCGAGTGGCTTAAGGAGCACGCCTGGAAAGTGTGTATACAAGAAATTGTATCGAGAGTTCGAATCTCTCCTTCACCGCCACATTAAGTAAACACAAACCCCCGGTTTTCCCAGAGAAAACCGGGGGTTTGTGGTTTCTGGCGTCTGAAAACTACCTCGCTTTCGAAATCACGCCACTCATGTACTGATTCAAATCACGTAGATCCTGGATGCTCCAGGCGTGCGGCGCCAGCTTTACGCCGTTCTCTCGTAACGTTCTCGGGATCAAGTCGCCGTTAGGGCGAAGTATTATCGAAGAAACGATAACGCCCGGATAATCACTCAGGCGCTTCTTGAAAGCGGCGGTCGTGAGGTCAGGTGTGGGAGGCGTGCTTTTATGCGCCAGCGGGCCTGTTGCTTTGATGTCTGCGCCGTGACACATCGCGCATCGTTGCAGGTAGAGGTTTTTCCCGTTGCTGTTTTCCGCGACGGCCAGGGGTGTTTGGGCCAGCGATAAGAGCCCCAGCGAAGCGATGACCAAGATTTTCATTTTTATCAGGCCTTATTGCATGAAAAAGCCGCTTTCTCCCGAAGAGATAAGCGGCTTTTTCACGTCGTGCGCTTACTGTGCGGTTTTCAGCTTGATCACATCACCGGAAATCTTGGTGGTGTAACCGCTCAGTACCCAAGCCCAGAACCAGTTTTCCTGGACTTGGGTGTTGATCAGCGCGTCGCCGCCTTTTGCCTTGATTGCGGCATCCTGGGCGCGGACGAAGCGGCTGTTCTGGCCGATCGGGATGACGCCGAAGAGCATGATGCCGGTGGCGCTGGCTTCGCTGTGGCCGAGAACGGTGTATTGGCTGCTGTCGTATTGCGGGGATTTGATGGCGGTGCCGGTGCAGCCTGCGAGGGTGAAACCGAGAACAGCTGCTGCAACCACTTTACTGACGTACTTCACTGGATAACTCCATGGGCTAAAAATCGAGATTCAATTCTCGAAGGCGCGCCACTCTAATCTCCGGCCTGTGAGATTGAAATCATTTACCGGAAATTTCTCTTCAGGCTTGTACATACACCCACGCCGTCAGGCCTGACGCCAGCGCCACTGACACACGCTTGTAGTCCGACACTTCATACGCATCGGCGGCGGCCAATTCCTGCTCGGTAATCTGAAACACATTGCCCTCGACTTGGGCGCCTGGCTCGGTGGTCGGCGCCACGATCGGGTGATGGGTCTTGCCACTGCTTGCCAGCACCTCTGGGTCGGTGATCTCGACCCAGCTTTGCGAATAGCCGAGCATGGCGTCCTACTGGCCTGTCAGCTCGCGGCCGAAGTTGGCCAGTTGCACGGCTTTGTCTTGCAACGTGCCGTAGGAAAACAGCAGCACGGGGTGTTCGGTGGAGCGGTTCATGGATGTTCCTTAAAGGGTCAGGCGAGTAAGTCTTCGTAGAAGGCGCCATACGGCTTGGTCGGGTGGGCGATCTGGATTTCCAGGATCCACAACCCGGCGTTCGGGTAGTGCTCGAAGTCGCCCAGGTCTCCGCCGCGATGGACGGCGTGGGGGAAATCGCTGACGCGGTGGCCCTTGATGTCGAGGTTGAGTCGCCAGCCCAGGGCCTGGGCTTGTTCTTCGGCGTAGCGGTACAGCTCGAGGCCGACGACCTTGGCGTTTGTCCAGCGGGCCTGCACGCGGTCGAACAGCTCTTTGGCGGCGCTCGCGCAGGCGAGCATTTGCGGATCGTTGCCGGTGGCGAAGGTCGCGCCGGCATCACCTTCGTGGCCTTGCCACACGGCGCCCATGTCGATGAAGAAGATATCGTTTTCGCCCAGCACCGGGTCGCCGTCGGAGCGTTGGTTGAAGGCCTTCAGGGTATTGGCGCCGAAGCGCACCAGCAGCGGGTGCCAGATGCGTTGCATGTCGAGGTCGGCGAGCACCTGCTTGCCCAGCTCGCGGGCTTCGGACTCCAGCATGCCGGGGCGGATGCGCTGGGAAAGCTGTTCGATGGCTTGCCAGGTCATGGCCTGGGCAAAACGCATGGAGTCGATACTGTAGGCGGCGCCCACGGCTTCTTTGGGTTGTGTGGACACCGACTTTTCCTCGCGTTGAGCAGCATCAGGCGCTGTGCATTTTACTATATAGCGATAGGGCGGAGCAGCCAAAGTGCAAACGCGCTGTGTGCCGACATTTTCTGTCGACAGCACACTGCTTGCGCCTGCAGGTTCAGACGTGCAGCCACGCCAGGCCGCCCAATACCAAGGCGATGCCGCCGGCCGTGTAGGACATCCGTTTAAGCCACTCCTTGCGCGTCAGCAAGGTGATCGCCGCCAGCGAAATCGCGATCTGGATCGCGGTCATCGCCTGGGCCCAGCGGTGATGCTGGTGCAGCGCCTGTTCGGATTTCTCGTCCCATTCCTTCGAGGTGGCTTCAAGTTTCTCCGCCTGCTTGCGCACGTCTTCCTTCTGGCTTTTGTAGCGCTCGATCTCATCCTTGTAATGCGCAGCGTCCACACCGGGGATATGCGTGGCCAGTTCCGCCAGGTTTTGTCGGCTGGATTTGGCCTGGTAGTAGTTCCATTGGTTGGCCGCTTCGGTCTTGATGATGGCGGCGTTGTTCTTGTCCATCGCCGCTTCGCTTTCGGTGGAACCGGCCTGGTAGCTGAGCATGGCACCGAGAGTGGCCATGAGCGCGGTCATCACGGCGATGCGGCTGGCGAAATTATCCCCGCGGCCGTGGGCATGTTCGGTGGTGTGTTCGAGGTGTTTTTCGTGGGGGCTGGGGACTTCGAAGGCTTCGGACATGGGCGCGTCTACGAACGGAATGAGGGAGTCTGATTCTTCACCACGCCAGCTGTCTCAATCCTGTACGTAACGCTGCAAACCTCCTACCTGCGCCTGATCAAGCGCACATACACCGCCGCGTTGATCAGCAGCACCAGCGCGCCCAGCCCCAGTTGGATCTGTGGCGTCAACCCGGCCGGGTAAATCAGCGTGAGGATGTAGTGCTCGATGAATCCGCCGGCGTAGCCGTCCTGTCCGGCGAGGTGGCGAAACAGGTTTTCCCAGCGGGTCAGCGGGCAGGGCAGGTGGAACACCTCCACTGCCACGCCCCACGCGGCGGCGGGCAGGTGCAGCCACATCACGGGCCGCCACTTGAGGGCCAGCAGCCCGCCGAACAGTACGAACAGGATGAAGCACAGGTGAAACAGCACGAGGCCGTCGGCGATTACGCGATAGAACATGATGGGTTCGCTTTTAAGGGGGCCTGGGTCAGTCGCCGAGTTGTTGTTGCAGGTAGTCGATAAACACCCGCAGTTTCTTTGGCGTGTTGCTGCGATTGAAGTAGTACAAATACAGCGCGCTGTGGGTAATCCAGTCGCCCAGGACTTCCACCAACTCGCCGCTGTGCAAATACGCCTCGACACTGGAGCGCGCCACGTAGGCAAAGCCGAAACCGTCGAGTGCGCCCCGGATCATCAGTTCGATGTCATTGGTCGCCAGTCGGCCCTTGACCGTGACCCGCAGCGGTTTGCCGTCTTTTTCGAAATCCCAGCGGTGCATCAGGCCGGTTTGCGCGCTGCGGTAGTTGACGCATTCATGCTCGAGCAAATCGTGAGGATGGGTCGGCACGCTGCGCCCCTGCAAGTAGCCGGGAGTGGCGACAATCACAAAGCGCAGTTGCCGGGCCACCGGGATCACCACCATGTCCTCGGCCAGCACGTGGTCGTAGCGGATTCCCGCATCGAAGCCCTGGGCGACGATATCGACCAGCGCGTTATCCACGGCCACTTCCAGATTGATCCCCGGGTGTTTGTGCAGGAAACCCTGCAACAGCGGTTGCAGCACCATGCGGCTGGCGGTGGAGGGAATGTTGAGGCGCAAAGTGCCGCTGGCCTCGACGGTAGCGGCGGCGACACTGTGCAAACTGGTTTCCAGCTCTTCGAGCAGCGGCGTGATTTTTTCCAGCAGCTGTGTGCCGGCCTCGGTCAGGCTGACGCTGCGGGTGGTGCGATTGAGCAGGCGCACACCCAGCTGTTTTTCCAGGGCGCCGACGCGCTGGCTGACGGTCGACACCGACAGGCTGACGGCATCCGCCGCCTGGGTGAAGCTTTTGGTGCGCGCGACCTGTAGGAACAGGCGCAATTGCTGGAAATCCGGCGCGTCCATTGTGTGGTTTTTCCGAAAGGGGCTTGCGGATTATGCATCTTTTTAACAAGAACACCCGCGCGCATACTTTTTTCCTCACCTCACGAGGAATGCCCTTCATGACCGATTCAACTGCAAAACCTGTCTGGTTTATCACCGGTTGCTCCACCGGTTTCGGCCGTCAATTGGCGTTGCACACCTTGAGCCTCGGCTACCCGACGGTGGTGACCGCGCGCAATCCGCAACAGGTGCAGGACATCGTTGCCGGTCACGAAGACCACGCATTGGTGCTGACCCTGGACGTGACGGACCAGGCCCAGGTCGAGGCGGCGGTGCAGGCGGCGCACGCGCACTTCGGGCATATCGATGTGCTGGTCAACAATGCCGGGATCGGCTACTTCGGCGCGTTCGAAGAAAGCCAGTTGGACGAAGTGCGCCGCATGTTCGAAATCAACGTGTGGGGCCTCAGCGCCATGACCCGCGCGGTATTGCCCGGCATGCGTGCGCGGCGCTCGGGGACGGTGGTGAATATTTCTTCGGTGGGCGGTATTGCTGCGTTCCCTTCCCTGAGTTTCTACAACGCCACCAAGTTTGCCGTGGAGGGTTTGTCCGAAGCGCTGTCCCAGGAAGTTGCGCCGCTGGGGATCAAGGTCCTGCTGGTGGAGCCGGGGCCGTTCCGTACCGACTGGGCTGGACGTTCGGCCAACGAGGCCGCGCACGCCATCGACGACTACCGCGATACCGCGGCGGCCCGTGCCAGCACCGTGCGCAATTACAGCGGCAAGCAACCGGGTGATCCGGTGCGCGCGGCGATTGCCATCGTCAAGGCGGTGGAGGCCGAGCAGCCGCCCCTGCGCTTGCTGTTGGGCAAGGCTGCACTGGGCTTTGCACGCTCCAAGGTCAAGGCATTGAGTGCCGACTTTGAAGCGTGGGCGGACGTGACGCAGGGGGCGGATTTTCCTGAGTGAACCTTGGGGGGGACGAAGGTAATCGTGGCCGCGGTGGTTGCTTGCAGGCAACCCGGGCCGCTATTGTGCTGAATCCTTTTAGTCCTTCCCCAGGGTGTTTTACTGATGAATGCACCGCGTACTGCAGTCGGTCCGATCAAGGCCGTGATTTTTGATATGGACGGATTGTTGCTGGACACGGAAGGTATCTACACCGAAGTCACGCAGATCATCGCCGAACGCTACGGGCGTACCTACGACTGGGGCATCAAGCAGCACATCATTGGGCGCGGTGCCCAGGACTTGGCCGATTATGTGGTCAAGGCGCTGGAGCTGCCGATCACCCCGGCCGAGTTTCTCGAGATCCGCGAACCGCTGATGAGCGAGCGCTTTCCCAAGGCCCTGGGGATGCCTGGCGCCGAAGCGCTGGTGCGGCACTTGAAGGCGCACAACATCCCGATTGCCGTGGGCACCAGTTCGTCGCGCAATTCGTTTGGCCACAAAACCACGTTGCACCGCGAGTGGTTCGGGTTGTTCGACACCATTGTGACGGCTGACGACCCGGAAGTCGGTGCCGCCAAGCCTGCGCCGGATATCTTCCTCACCGCCGCGCGCCGACTCGGCGTGGCGCCTGAAGATTGCCTGGTGTTCGAGGATTCGCCGTTTGGTGTGACCGCCGCGAAGGCCGCCCACATGACCGCCATTGCGGTGCCCGACGAAGCCATGGCCGACAGCAAGTACCACCACGCCGACCAGATCATCCGCAAACTTGCGGAGTTTGACCTGGCTGCGTATGGCCTGCCGCCGTTCAATTAAATCCCACAATCAAATGCAGGAGCCCGGCTTGGGGGGGGGGGGGGGGGGCCGGGGGGGGGGGGGGGGGCGGG
>NZ_JANLOH010000094.1:0-106151 GCF_025466155.1 Pseudomonas sp. 13B_2.1_Bac1
GGCACGTGCTGATCACCGAATACCGCTACGACTGCCAGCACCGGTTGATCGGTATCACCCAGCCCAACGGGCGGACGGCCAGCTACGGCTATGACCCGTTTGGACGGCGGATCAGCAAAACCGTTGATGACATAACCACGGAGTTTTTCTGGCAAGGCGACAAGCTGATTGCCGAGCATCACGCGGATCGTCATCGCAGCTATCTCTACGAGCCGAATAGCTTCCGCCCGCTCGCCCTGTTGGAAGGCTTCGGCCCGAAGGACACCAAGCCCTACCACTACCAACTCGACCACCTGGGCACCCCACAGGAACTCACCGCCCCGGATGGCGAAATCGTCTGGTCCGCCCATTACCGCGCCTATGGCGAGATAAGCCGTCTCGACATAGGAAAAATCGACAACCCGCTGCGCTTCCAAGGCCAGTACTTTGATCAGGAAAGCGGGCTGCACTACAACCGCCATCGCTACTACAATCCGGATATTGGTCGCTACCTGACGCCGGACCCGGTGAAGCTGGCGGGTGGAATCAATGCGTACCTGTACGTGCCCAATCCTACGGGATGGGTTGATCCGTTAGGGTTAAGCTCATGTCCAGGTGGAGACGAATGCAAGCCTAACGCTCCTCCTATTTTTTTGAAGCCGAGCGTTAATGAAGGCACGCCCGCTCTACCTCAACTGGCGCACACTCAACGACAGACGAGAATAGATGAACTGGCAGAGGCAAATGCAAAACAAAAAGTACTGGATTGGGAGCAGAAATACGATATGCACTCGGTTGAAAAGCATGGCCCAGAGATACCAGACAACGCTTTAAAGCAAAGATCTATTGATGGAACAAATCCGACCACTGGGGCGAGAGGAACTATTAATTCCAGCTCCCAATTTAAAACCTGGGGAATGCAGCTCCACGCTATAAATAAAGCCATGGGTAGGATGCAAAGCGACCCACCATTTCCTACAGGTCTTGATGGAAGAGGTAACCCCGTGGTTATAGTCGAGCTACCCGGAGCCGGGCGAGGCTACAAACCTAACCGCAGGGACGTAAACGATCCTAAGTACATTGAAAACATGGACAGAGCGGAGGTCAGATTTGACAGAAACAATCCAACTCGGCCATTCACTGCATTCCCTAAGTGAGCAGACAATGCTGAAATGCCCATTCATGAATACTCCTTACACTCCTAATATCTCTCATATATTGGGAGCTCTATCGATATACGATCTTGAGGAGACAGCTGGCAAAGAACTATGGAAGTACGACCCTAACAACGAGAAAGACCGAGAAACAATCATAATTTCTTTTATTTTGAAGGACCTCATGTATCTGTCATATAGACATCGCTTCGTATTGATGTCTGAACTCAGAGATGTGCTGGACAATCCCGACTTTAACTTCTCGAAAGAATTCGAAAGCGATTACGACGAATACATAACTATGGCTTGGGACGAAACAGAAATCGCCGACCCTAGAGGCTTCTTCGTCGATATCTACCGTTTAGCCAATAAGGTCTGGAAAGACGACCTCGAAAAAGCCAGCCTCGAAGACCAGTCAACGTGGTAACACCGCCACTCTCCCTGACAACCCAAACCCTGTGACGAGCGTTTGCCCCCACAGGGTTTGCACTGCCCTTAGATCCCAGCCAACGCCAAGTCCATAGCGAAATAAGTGAAAATCAAGTCCGCCCCCGCGCGCTTGATCGACCCCAACGTCTCGCGCACTACCCGATCCTCATCAATCGCCCCCGCCTGGGCGCCGAACTTGATCATCGCGTACTCGCCGCTCACTTGATAGGCCGCCACCGGCAGGCGCGACGCCTCGCGGATGTCGCGGATGATGTCGAGGTAGGCACCGGCCGGTTTGACCATCAGGGCGTCTGCGCCTTCCTGTTCATCCAGCAGTGATTCGCGCACGGCTTCGCGGCGGTTCATCGGGTTCATCTGGTAGCTTTTGCGGTCGCCTTTGAGCGCGCTGCCGCCGGCTTCGCGGAAGGGCCCGTAGAGGGCCGAGGCGAATTTGGTCGAGTAGGCCATGATCGGGATATGCGTGAAGCCGGCGTCGTCCAAGGCGCGGCGGATGGCCTGGACCTGGCCGTCCATCGCTGCCGACGGGGCGATCACATCAGCGCCCGCGCGGGCGGCCGCCACGGCTTGTTTGCCGAGGTTGACCAGGGTCGCGTCGTTGTCGACATGCGCGCCGTGCATCACGCCGCAGTGGCCGTGGTCGGTGTATTCGCAGAAGCAGGTGTCGGACATCACCACCATTTCCGGCACGGCGTCCTTGATGATCGAGGACATGCGCGAGACCAGGCCGCGTTCCTTCCAGGTGTCGCTGCCGCTGGCGTCGAGGTGGTGGGACACGCCAAAGGTCATCACCGACTTGATGCCGGCACGGGCGTAACGCTCGATCTCGCCGGCCAGTTTCTTCTCAGGGATACGCTGTACGCCCGGCATGCTGGTGATCGGCACAAAGTCGTCGATTTCTTCTTCGACGAAAATCGGCAACACCAGGTCGTTGAGGGTGAACTCGGTTTCCTGGAACAAGCCACGCAGCTCCGGGGAGCGGCGCAGGCGGCGTGGGCGGGCTTGGGGGAACTGGCTGGTCATGGCGGTCCTGACTGGGTGTAAAACAGTGGAGGCAGAAAACAATGGGGCGAAAGCTTATGCCCGCAGGCCCCGGCAACACAAATGCCAAGGGCCCAACAGTGTATTGCGTGGGGCGTAATAATTTATTGATCTAGAGCTGTAGACGCCCCGCGATGCACACCGCGACGGCGCCACCGATCCAGATTTCATCGCCCTGGCGCTCGACGTGAATGCGCCCCGCACGCCCAATGGCCGTGCCCTGGCTGACCGCATACCGCTCAGGCGCCAACCCCTCGCCGAGCAGCCATTGGGCAACGCCGGCGTTCAGGCTGCCGGTGGCCGGATCTTCCTGGGCGCCGTCGCCTGCGACAAAGGCACGCACCTCAAACTGCGCGTCGACGTCATCATGCGCGGGGTTGCAGGGAGCGATCACACCCACGGCCAGCCCCAGCAGTTGCGAAAAGTCCGGCTGCACTGCCAGGACTTGCTGACGGTCAGCCAACATCACCGCGAGCCACCCCGCGCCGTTATCGACCCACTGGCTGCGCACGATAGCCCCCGGTGCCAGGCCCAACCCCAGGCGCACACGCTCCAGCAACGGCGCGTCGACTGGACCTGAACGCAACAGCGGCGGCGCGATGAACGCCAGCTCGTCGCCCTGGCGCCGGATGCGTACCAGGCCGATCTCGCATTCCTGGATGATCTCCTCGCCGTGGGGCACGCCCCCGGCCTGCAGCCATGCATGGCAACTGCCCAGGGTCGGATGGCCGGCGAAAGGCAGTTCCTGCAAGGTGGTGAAAATGCGCACCCGGTAGTCCGCCCGTGGATCGCGGGGCGTCAGCAAAAACGTGGTTTCACTGAGATTGGTCCAACGGGCGAAATCCGCCATTTGCGCATCGCTGAGGCTGTCGGCGCCGAGCACCACGGCCAGCGGGTTGCCCTTGAGCGCGACGTTGCTGAACACATCCAGCTGCTTGAAATCGAAAGTCGGCATGGGTCAGCTCGGTATGTTCAGGCCACGGATGACCGCCGGCCGGGCAACAAAGCCGTCCAGCGCGCGCAGTACGTTAGGAAAGTCGGCAATGCCCACCAGGTCGCCGGATTCGTAGAAGCCGATCAGGTTGCGGATCCACGGAAAGGTCGCGATGTCGGCAATGCTGTACTCATCGCCCATGATCCAGGTGCGGCCCAACAGGCGCTTTTCCAGGACATCGAGCAAACGCCGGGATTCGGCGGCGTAGCGGTCACGGGGACGCTTGTCTTCGTAGGCCTTGCCGGCGAACTTGTTGAAAAAGCCCACCTGGCCGAACATCGGGCCGATACCGGCCATCTGAAACATCAGCCACTGAATGGTTTCGTAACGTGTCGCCGGGTCTTCAGACAGCAACTGACTGGTTTTTTCCGCCAGGTAAATCAGGATCGCGCCGGACTCGAACAGGGCCAGCGGCTGCCCGCTGGGACCGTTCGGGTCAATGATCGCGGGGATCTTGTTGTTGGGGTTCAGCGAGAGAAATTCCGCCGACATTTGGTCCTGGGTCTCGAAGCTGACTTTGTGTGCCTCATAAGGCAGCCCCAGCTCTTCGAGCATGATCGAGACTTTTACCCCGTTGGGCGTGGGCAGCGAGTACAGTTGCAGGCGGTCCGGATGCTGTGCAGGCCATTTACTGTTGATCGGGAAGGCGGCGATTGAGTTCATCGGGAAGTCCCTGTGCGCAAAGCCTCCATGATAGCCAGCTGTCACCTGTCCTGCATGGGTCATCAATGCGCAACATCCGCTGGCTAATATCCCGCATGGGCGAACCAATAGGCCCAGGCACACTCTTAAGTGCGCTCTTACGGTGAATGGAGGCACCTCGCTTTATCGACAAGGAACACCGCAGGACGCCGGATGCGTCACTGGGGCCGGGCTTGTCCGCCTTAATCCGAAGCACCGAAGACTCGACACTCATGACCATCAAGCCTCTGTGCCTTGCGCTGCGCCTCAAACGCTACTCCTACATCATGTTGCCGCTGCTGCTGGTCGGCGGCGCCATCGGCCTGACCCTGGAATCGCGCATCAGCAGCGCCGAACAGGTCGACGGCGTGCAAACCCTGGTATTCCTGCGCCACGGAGAGAAACCCGCCGGTGGTCTCGGGCAACTCAATTGCCAGGGCCTCAACCGGGCGATGAACCTGGCCACGGTATTGCCGGAAAAATTCGGCAAGGCCAATTTCGTGTTCGCGGCCAACCCGACGCGCAATGTCGAGGAAGGCGAGCTGGACAACTCCTACAGCTACATTCGCCCGCTGATGACCATCAGCCCCAGCGCCATCAAGCTGGGCCTGCCGGTCAACATCAAGTTTTCGGCGAATGACACCAGCGCCCTTGCCGATGAGCTGGTCGAGGACAAGTACCACAATTCGATCATCTATACCGCCTGGTCCCACGGCTACCTGCCGGAGTTGATCAACAAAGTGGCCAGCGAGGCCTCGGGCGAAAAACACACCATCACCGACGACTGGTCGGGCAGCGACTATGACTCGCTGTACGTGCTGACATTGACCTGGCACAACGGCAAGGCCTCGCTGCTGAGCCGCAACTATAAACAGGGCCTGGACAACGGCGAAGAGACCTGCCCGCTCCCCACGCAGGTGAGCGCCGATAGCTGAGGGCGTATGATGCGCCGCTATTGACTCATCTGCGGATCATCCCCATGCCCAACCTCACCTCCTCCCAGCCCTCCCGGGGTTGGTCTTTCTGGTGGAAACCAGCGCTGTTCCTGCTGGTCGCCTGTGTCGGCCTCTACTACGTGAAGTGGTCGCCCTACTACCTCAAGGCGTTTGTGGCCGCGGATAACCACAACATCGGCGCCTCGATCCTCAATGACCAGCAAAGCTCGCCGCTGGCGGCAGCGCTGGCGTATGCCCAAGTGTATTTCCTGGCAATCTGGAAAGCCGCCGTATTGGCGGTGATCCTCGGCTCGCTGCTGCAGGTGCTGATTCCCCGCGACTGGTTGCTGCGCCTGTTTGGCCGCGCCGGCCTCGGATCGACCCTGCGCGGCGGGCTGTTCGCCTTGCCGGGGATGATGTGCAGTTGCTGCGCGGCACCGGTCGCGGCGGGCATGCGCCGCCAGCAGGTGTCGGTGGGCGCGGCGCTGGCGTTCTGGATCGCCAACCCGGTACTCAACCCGGCGACGCTGGTGTTCATGGGCTTTGTACTCGGCTGGGGCTTTACCGCCTTGCGGCTGGTGGCGGGCATTGTGCTGGTGGTCGGTGTGTCGCTGGTAGCACAACGCATCGCACGGCCGGACCAGGTGCCGGAAGCGGCACTGGAGGCAGTCGCCGACGTCAGCCAGGCGGATGCGCAGCCTTTCCTCGGGCGCTGGCTGCGCACCCTGTGGCAGCTGTTCTGGAGCACCATCCCGGTGTATATCCTCGCGGTGCTGGTGCTGGGTGCGGCGCGAGTGTGGCTGTTCCCGCATGTGGACGGCGCCATGGCCAACAGCCTGGTGTGGCTGGTGCCGCTGGCGATTGTCGGCACGCTGTTCGTGATTCCCACCGCTGCCGAGATTCCCATCGTCCAAACCATGATGACCCTGGGCATGGGCACCGGCCCAGCCGTGGCCCTGCTGATGACCTTGCCGAGCGTGAGCCTGCCGTCGCTGTTGATGCTGCGCAAGGATTTCGACGCGCGAGTGCTGGTGACGGTGGCCGGGCTGACCATGCTCGTGGGGGTGGTATGCGGCTTGATTGGAGCGGTGATTCTTTAGCGTCTGAATGAAGCGCGAGCAGGCCCGCGCCTACATTTGACGGTGGTTACCCTGGAGGAACCCGGTCAAATGTGGGTGCAAGCTTGCTCGCGAACAGGCTTCTACCCGCCCTTTATGCGCGTCTGGCAACCCGTTCGCGCAGATACTCCAGCACCGCGCCCTGCTCCCCCGCAAACTCGATCCGCGCGCCTTTGCTTTCGCGCTGGAAGGCGTACATCGGGTCGTAATACTCGCGCAGCAAACACTCGATCCACACCCTGTGCAACTCCACGGCGCCACTGCGCGCCTGTTCCGCCAGCGCCTCTTGCATGATCACCTGCAAACGCTGGGAACGCTCACCGCCCAGGCGCTTGTGGATATTGGCCAGGCTCTGCGTCAGGCGCTCGGCAAACAATGCCTGGCCCTGCTCGCCAAACACCGCGATAAATTCCGCGCACAGGTCGACGACATAATCGCGCAGGATCCGCTCGACGCGGCCTTCGACGCTGTCCTCCAACCACACCATCGCAAAGGTCTGCATGCCCTTGTGCAACGGTAATGGCAGCGCGCAACTGCCGATCATGCGGCTTTCGTCCTCGACGACAAATTGCTCGATGCCCGCCGCGCGTTTTTTCAGCAGGTCCACTGCCAGGCGGTTTTCGAAGTCGATGTTGGACGGTTGCGCCGTGGCCCGCTTGCCGAAGCTGGAACCCCGGTGGTTGGCGTGGCCTTCCAGGTCCAGTGCATTGCGCAATTGGCCGAGGACTACGGTCTTGCCGGTACCAGTCATGCCTCCGAGCAACACGAAATCACACTGGGCCGCCGCCTGGTCAAGGGTCTCCAGCAGAAAGGTACGCATGGCTTTGTAGCCACCGCCGACGCGCGGGTAATCGATGCCAGCGTCGGTTTTCAGCCATTGCTGCACGATCTGCGAGCGCAGCCCGCCACGAAAGCAATACAGGTAGCCGTCAGGATTGGCCTGGGCAAACCGCGCCCAGTGCTCGATACGCTCGGCCTTGATCGCGCCCGATACCAGTTCATGCCCCAGCACGATGGCGGCTTGCTGGCCCTGCTGCTTGTAGCAGGTGCCGACGCGCTGGCGCTCGTCATCGGTCATCAGCGGCAGGTTGATCACGCCGGGAAAGGCACCCTTGACGAATTCAACCGGCGCGCGGGTGTCCATCATCGGCCGGTCGTTGAGGAAGATATCGCGGTAGTCGGTGATGTCAGTCGCCATCAAAACACCTCTACCGCGTGGGTCTGTCGCTCAACCAGTGTACCGATCGGCTCAAGGCTCAGGCCGAGTTCGGCGGCCACGGTGTGGAATTGCGCGTCACCTTCCGGGGTTACCGCGATCAGCAGGCCGCCGCTGGTCTGCGGGTCGCACAGCACGCGCTTGTGCAACTCCTGCAAGCGTCCGATCTTGCTTGAGTAGCTGTCGAAGTTACGCAAGGTGCCGCCGGGCATGCAGCCCTGGTCCAGGTAGTCCTCGATCCCCGGCAGGCGTGGGACTTTGGCGTATTCGATGCGCGCCGTTACGCCGCTGCCGTCAGCCATTTCCACCAAGTGGCCCAACAGGCCGAAACCGGTGACATCGGTCATGGCGGTCACTCCCGCCAACTTGCCAAATCGGCTGCCTGGCTTGTTCAGCGTGCACATCCAGTCACGGGCCAGGCCGATATCCGCCTCGCGCAACTTGCCCTTCTTTTCGGCAGTGGTGAGGATGCCGATGCCCAGCGGCTTGGTCAGGTACAGGCGGCAGCCGACGGTGGCGGTGTCGTTGCGTTTCATGTGGCGCTTTTGCACGAGGCCGGTCACGGCCAGGCCGAAGATCGGTTCAGGTGCGTCGATGGAGTGTCCACCCGCCAGCGGGATCCCGGCTTCGTCGCACACCGAGCGACCGCCACGGATTACTTCGCGAGCGATCTCCGGCGCCAGCACATTCACTGGCCAGCCAAGAATCGCGATAGCCATCAACGGATCGCCGCCCATGGCATAGATATCGCTGATCGCGTTGGTCGCGGCGATCCGGCCGAAGTCGAAGGGATCATCGACAATCGGCATGAAAAAGTCGGTGGTGGACACTACGCCGCGCTCGTCGTCGATGGCATACACCGCCGCGTCGTCGCGGGAGGCGTTGCCCACCCACAAGTTGGGGTCGAGGTTCTGCGCGCCGCTGCCGGCGAGGATCACTTCCAGCACCTGCGGCGAAATCTTGCAGCCACACCCGGCGCCGTGGCTGTACTGGGTAAGGCGAATCGGCTCGTTCATGGTGGACCTCAATCTATCAAGTGGGCGGATTCTAGCAGACAGCAAAAGGCCGGCTGTGCTCTGGTGAGCACAGCCGGCCGGTTTGTTTCAGCGATTACTGGCGGGCAGCGAGCAAACGCTTGTGGCGGTTGCGTCGGGCGATGTTCAGGCATTCGATCACGGCCGAGAACGCCATGGCTGCATACACGTAGCCTTTAGGTACATGGGCACCGAAGCCTTCGGCGATCAGGGTCATGCCGATCATGATCAGGAAGCCCAGGGCCAGCATCACCACGGTCGGGTTGTCGTTGATGAACTTGGCCAGCGGCTCGGCCGCCACCAGCATCACGATCACCGAGGTCACCACGGCAATGATCATGATCGGCAGGTGCTCGGTCATGCCCACGGCCGTGATGATGCTGTCGATGGAGAACACCAGGTCGAGCATCAGGATCTGCCCGATCGCCGCGGCAAAACCGATGGACACGACATTACCGGTGGTCTCCTTTTCTTCCGGCTCAGGGTCCATGCTGTGGTGGATCTCGGTAGTGGCCTTCCACACCAGGAACAGACCACCGGCGATCAGGATCATGTCCTTCCACGAAAATGCCTGGCCGAGGACTTCGAACACCGGCGTGGTCAACTGCACGATAAACGCGATGGTGCTCAACAGGCCCAGGCGCAACACCAACGCCATGCTGATGCCGATGCGACGCGCCTTGGCACGATGCTTTTCCGGCAATTTGTTGGTGAGGATCGAGATGAAGATCAGGTTATCGATACCCAGCACGATTTCCATCACGATCAAGGTCGCCAGGGCGACCCAGGCGGTGGGGCTGGCGGCCAGTTGTAAAAGGTAGTCCATAGGTCAGTCCTGACGTTGTGCTGGGAAATTAGGCTTCTTTGTTACTGTTCGATTCTTCTTGCTCGTCTTCCTGCTTTTCAGGACTGATCAAGCCTTGGGTTGCTTCACTCAATGCCTGCTCGGCGGCCTTGTGCGTGTCATCGATGGCCTGCTTGGCCGACTCGGTGGCTTTGCCGATCACTTGCTGCGCGCTTTTTTCGACTTGATCGCAACCACTGATCATCACCAATGAAAGCGCAAGCACCGACGCCGCGCCCAGGGAATTGAGTTTCATGATGTATTCCTCGTTAGAACCATTGGGTCCAAATACTGGCCCCTCGATAGCGAGGCATTCTATGCAGGCGAACAGTTCAGGAAAATTCGTATTTTTCTCGCGTATACTTCGATTTTTACGAAGTGACGCACAGCATGCTCAATTATCGCCAATTGCATTATTTCTGGGTCGTGGCCAAGACCGGCAGCATCGTGCGCGCTTGCGAGCAACTGAACCTCACGCCCCAGACCATCAGCGGGCAGATCAGCCTGCTCGAACAGACCTTCGGCATCGCGCTGTTTCAGCGGGTCGGCCGCCAGCTGGAGCTGACCGAAGCCGGGCGCCGCGCCCTGCCCTATGCCGAACAGATGTTCCAGACCGGCAATGAATTGGAGGCGATGCTGCGCGCGCAACCGAATGAGCAGCAGATCCTGTTCCGGGTCGGGGTGGCGGATGTGGTGCCCAAGTCCATCGTCTATCGCTTGATTGCGCCGACCATGGAATTGAGCGAGCCGATCCGCATCACCTGCCGTGAAGACAAACTCGAACGGTTATTGGCCGATCTGGCGATCCAGCGCTTGGACTTGGTGATCTCCGACAGCCCTATGCCTACGCACCTGGACATTAAAGGCTACAGCCAGAGACTGGGGGAATGTGGCATCAGCTTTTTCGCCACCCGGGCGCTGGCTGACCGGTATGCGGGAGATTTCCCACAGTGCCTGCACGGTGCACCGCTGTTGATTCCGGGTGCGGAAACCGTGGTGCGCAGCCGTTTGCAACGCTGGTTTGCCGAACAGCAGATTCAGCCGAAGATCATCGGCGAGTTCGATGACAGCGCCTTGATGCAGGCCTTTGGTCAATCCGGCAGCGGGATCTTCATCGCGCCCAGCGTGATCGCCGATGAGGTGGTGCGCCAGTACGGCGTGGTGTTGATGGGCCAGACCGACGCGGTCACCGAGTCGTTCTATGCGATCTCGGTGGAGCGCAAGGTCAAGCACCCCGGCATCGTGGCAATCACCGAAGGGGCACGGCGCGAGCTGTTTACCGCCCTGCCCGCGCCCGCCTGAGTCAGTTGCAGATCGCTGTAGGCTTGGCGGTCATCAGCCACAACGCCAGCAGGATCGACACCAGGATAAAGCCGGAAGCCGCGAAACCCAGGCTGCCCAGGCCGAGGGTGTCGATCACGTGCCCGCCGACCATCGCCCCCAGGCCGATCCCGAGATTGGCCCCGGCGATATTCAGCGACGCCGCAAACGCCGGCGCATGGGGCGCGGCCTTCATCAGCCGCACGTGGCTGACCAGGAACATCGCCGCCTGGGTCACACCCCACACGGCCATCGCCGCGGCCAGGCCAACGGTGGAATGAATCGCCGGCACCAGCGCAACCATGCCCGCGATCATGAAGCCGCAGAACACCATGGAGGCAATCAGCGGGTGCCGATCCACCGCACGCCCGCCCAGTGAGTTGCCGAGCAACCCTACCGCGCCAAAGCCCATCAGGCACCAACCCACCAGGGTGCCGTCGAAGCCGGCCAGGCGCTCAAGGATGTCGGCCAGGTAGGTGTAGGCGGTGAACATACCGCTGAACACCAGGATCGACAGCAGGATATGGCCCTGCATCAGCGGGTTGCGCAGGATCTTGAACTGCGAGCGCAACGTCACCTGGTCGTTCTTCGGCTGCGTCACCGGCAGGTAGATAAACAGCAGCACGGCCTTGGCCAGCGCGACCACGGCAAGGATGGCAAAGGCGGTGCGCCAGCCGAACATATCCGAAATCAGCGTACCCACCGGAATGCCGAACACCGTGGCGCAGACGATGCCAAAGCCGATTTTCTCGATGGCGCGCCCGGCGTATTCGGGGCCGACGATGTCCACCGCCGTTTCACTGGCCAGCGCCCAGAACACCGGCAGGCCCAGGGCCGGGATCAAGCGTGCCAATGCCATCACCCAGATGTTCGGCGCCAGCGCGGCCACGGTGTTGGCGACGCCGAACAGGATCAGGATGCTGATGAACAGGCGCTTGCGTGGGAAACGCGCGAAGTAGGCGGTCAGGAACGGGCCGAATGCCGCCACGGTAAACGCGAACAGGGTCACCAGCAGCCCGGCCTGGGACACGCTGACATTCAGGTCCCGGGCGATGGACGGCAGCAGGCCGACGATGACGAATTCTGTGGTCAGCACGGTAAAGCCGGCGGCCGACAGCAGCAGGATGGGAAACAGCATCAAAAACTCCAGAAACGGCAACACCAACGACAACCCGAAGGTTCGCTGGCAGATAGGATGAAAAAAGGATGCTGAATCTTAACAGAGTGTGTCGGTGTAGCCCATGAAAAAGCCCGGCGACGCCTGCAGGCATCGACCGGGCTTTGCGGCGTTACGACTTAGAACGCGCCCATGTAGTCGCGCTTGCCCACTTCCACACCGTTGTGACGCAGCAAGGCGTAGGCGGTGGTGACGTGGAAGAAGAACTGCGGCAGGCCGTAGGTCAGCAGGTAGGACTGGCCGCTGAAGCGCTTCTCTTTCGGCGTGCCTGGACGGGTGATGATTTCGATGCCTTCCTTGCCGTCGATTTGCTCGGGCTTGATGCTGTCGACAAAAGCCAGGACCTTGGCGATCAGCGCCTGCAGGTCGGCGAAGGTCACTTCGGAGTCTTCGTATTTAGGCACTTCGATCTCGGCCAGGCGCGCGGAAACGCCCTTGGCGAAGTCGACGGCGATCTGCACCTGGCGCACCAGCTGGAACATGTCCGGGAACAGACGTGCCTGCAGCAAGGCGTTGGGCTCGATGTTCTTGGCGGTGGCGTGGGCTTCGGCTTTGTTCAGCACATCGCTCAGGGCGGTGAGCATTTGCTTGAAGACCGGGACGGAAGCGGCGTACAGGGAAATAGTCATGGCAGTCTCATGGGTAATGGCACGGTTTGAACCAGCGGCGATTATAGACACGCCAGCCGCGCGCGCGGCTTGTCTTTTATTTTTTCAGGATTAGGCTAGAGCGCTCACTGCATAGGGAAAGCGCGATGACCGCCGAGCACGACACCGACACCCCTGAGCCGCGCCTGAACAGCACGGAAATCCGCGTCCTGGGCTGCCTGATCGAAAAACAGGCGACCAACCCGGAAACCTACCCCCTGACCCTCAATGCCCTGGTGCTCGCCTGCAACCAGAAGACCAGCCGCGAGCCGGTGATGAACCTCAGCCAGGGCCAGGTCGGCCAGAGCCTGCGGGTGCTCGAGGGTCAGGGCTTCACCCGCCTGGTGATGGGCAGCCGCGCCGATCGCTGGGAGCATCGCGTGGACAAGGCACTGGAACTGGTGCCGGCCCAGGTGATCCTCACCGGGCTGTTGTTTTTGCGCGGGCCGCAGACGGTCAACGAACTGCTGACGCGCAGCGGGCGCATGCATGACTTTGAAGATGCCGAGCAGGTCGTGCATCAGCTCGAACGCCTGATTGCGCGCGGGCTGGCGGTATTGGTGCCGCGTCAGGCAGGGCAGCGGGAAGACCGCTATACCCATGCGCTGGGAGATCCTGCGGATATTGAAGCGATCATCGCGGCCCGCGGGAATCCGGTGGAGCGCAGTACGGGGGTTTCTGCAGAGCGAATAGAAGAGCTGGAAGCACGAATTGCAGCACTGGAAGAGCGTCTGGCCCAGCTCGAACAGGGCTGAACCCATCTAGAATGTGAATACGCGGGATTGCTCGCGAAGGTGGCGGTGTATCAGTTGATGCATTTGGTGGCTGATGCACCGCTTTCGCAGGCAAGCCAGCTCCCACATTTGATCTTCATACACCCGGGAACCCGAGTGATACCCGGATCCCCCTGTGGGAGCGGGCTTGCTCGCGAAGGCGGTGTGTCAGTTGATGCATTCGGTGACTGATGCACCGCTTTCGCAGGCAAGCCAGCTTGCTCCCACATTTGATCTCCATACACCCGGGAACCCGAGTCATACCAGGATCCCCCTGTGGGAGCGGGCTTGCCCGCGAAGGCGGTGTGTCAGGTGATGCATTCGGTGGCTGACCCACCGCTTTCGCAGGCAAGCCAGCTCCCACATTTGATCTCCATACACCCACATACCCGAGTCATACCAAAATCCCCTGTGGGAGCGGGCTTGCCCGCGAAGGCGGTGTGTCAGTCAATGGATGCTTAACGGATACCCAGCATTCGCCCGCAATCCCGGTCTCACCCTTGGCTCGGCGCCAGCCCTCAGCTTCGGGCGAAGGCTACGGCCGCCTCAAACTGCTCCTGCGTAGGCCGCACGCCGGTGTAGAGCACAAACTGCTCCAACGCCTGAATGGCGATGACTTCCAAGCCCGTGATCACTTGCTTGCCTTGTGCCCGACCGCGCACGATCAGCGGCGTTTCGGCGGGGATCGCCACGACATCGAACAGCGTTTGCGCGGCATCCACCGCTTGCGCCGCGAACGCCAGCGCATCCGCCTCGGCCCCGCCGGTCATGCCGATCGGCGTCACGTTGATCAGCATCTGGGGGCGCAGGTCACCCAGGTCGGCTTGCCATTCGTACCCCAGGTTGCGGGCCAATGCCTGGCCTGCGGCAGCGTTGCGCGCCACGATCACGCCATTGGCATAGCCGCCGTCGCGCAAGGCACTGGCAACGGCCTTGGCCATACCGCCGCTGCCGCGCAGGGCGAAGGTCGAGGCTTTCGATACCGCATGCTTTTTCAGCAGCTGTTCAATGGCGATGTAGTCAGTGTTGTAGGCCTTGAGATGGCCGTCGGTGTTGACGATGGTGTTCAAAGAATCGATGGCTTGAACCGAATCGTCGAGTTCGTCCACCAAGGCAATGGCGGCTTCCTTGAACGGCATGGAAACCCCGCAACCACGTATGCCCAACGCGCGAATACCACCTATCGCGCCGGGCAAATCCTGGCTGCTGAAAGCTTTATAGTAGAAGTTCAGACCCAGCTGTTCGTACAGATGGTTATGGAATCGCAGGCCAAAATTCCCGGGACGCGCCGACAGTGACATGCACAGTTGGGTGTCCTTGTTGGGGTGCATCTGCATGGAAAACTCCTTTGAGTAAGCAAATCGGTACAGACCTTACACAACCTTTACCTAGCGGCCGTGCTGTTTTTCAGAAATACGTTGTCTTAAAAGTATCCCCGCGACATTACTTGAGTCTATTGATTGCAGACCACAAGCGCAGGGGCTAACCGAGGAATGACCATGATTCGTAAAATCCCCAAGATCGCCTTGCTTATCGGTGCACTCGCTATGGCCGGCCAAGCCTCCGCCCACGGTGGTGGATGGGGTGGCCCGGCTGTCTTGGGTGCGTTAGTCGGCGCAGCCGTCGTAGGCTCCGTGGTTGCCAGCCAACCCCGCGAAGTCTATGTGCAGCAACCGGTATATGTGCAACCTCAGCCGGTGTACGCCGCCCCACCGCCCGTCTACTACGCACCGCCACCACCGGTGTATGTGCAACAGCAGGTTTACTACCGCCCGGCACCGGTCTACTACGGTCCACCGCGTGGTTACTACGGCCCTCCCCACGGCTACTACGGCCGCGGCTGGTAACGGCCAATCGTCCTGTCTGAAACAGGCCTCGCTTATACGCGGGGCCTTTTTTTGCGTGCAACGTCCGAATTTATGCGGCCAAGGTCGCTCTGAGGACAATGACGTGGGTGAAATCGCACATGATTGAGGCCAATGTCTACTTGCTTGATGGGGCCTCGCGCTGTCATGTTTGTGTCACGACACACTCTCACTATCGATCCTGTCCACTCAATAACAACAAGGACGGCTGACCATGCCCACGCAAAACCCACATCGCACCGCTGGCCTGTGCACGTCCAGCAAGGTCTATAGCGCCCTCACCGAGCTCAAGCACCTGGAAGGCCATCGCAGCGCCAAGTTCCTCGCGCTGCTGGCTGAAAACCTGGTGCACAAGGGTCTGCTCAGTGAGCAGGAAGTGGTGAACATGCTCGATCAGGTAGTGGACTGACGCCTCACGTCGATGTCGACTATCGAGCCAGGTGATTTTTCCTACGGCTCCCGGCACCGTAAGGTGACCTCCATAGCGATTGGAGGTTCTTATGCCCACTGTTCAAATCATGTCCGTTATCGGCAGCGCCGTCCCCGCCCCTCTGCGGGAACTGGGGTTGCTCGCCTGCTGGTACCTGGTACGCGATGGCGAGGCCATCAGCGGCCCGCTCACCTCGTTGTCCGCCGCCGAGCAGCAACTGCGACAGGCGTCGAGCTTCAGGCTCCACGCCTGAAACTCAAGGCAAGGGCAGCTTGACCCGCGGCTTGCTTTCGACAAACAGCGCCCAGGTCGACATGAACAGCGCCGCCACCAGCGGGCCGATCACAAAGCCGTTCAGGCCAAATACCGACAGGCCGCCAAGGGTCGAGATCAAGATCAGGTAGTCCGGCATCCGCGTGTCCTTGCCCACCAGGATCGGGCGCAGCACGTTGTCCACCAGGCCGATCACAAATACGCCAAACAAGCCCAGCACCACGCCCTGCCAGATCGAACCACTCAGCAGGAAGTACACGGCCACCGGCCCCCAGACAATCCCGGCACCGACTGCCGGCAGCAGTGACAGAAACGCCATCAGTACCGCCCAGAGCAACGCGCTGGGAATGTCCAGGAACCAGAAGATCAGGCCACCCAGCGCGCCCTGGGTCACGGCCACCAACACGTTGCCCTTGACCGTCGCGCGCACCACCCGATTGAACTTGAGCTGCAGGCGGCGCTTCTGCGGTTCGGCCAACGGCACTGCCGTGCGCACCTTGCGCACCAGATCAGGGCCGTCGCGCAGCAGGAAAAACAGCAAGTACAGCATGATGAAAAAGCTCACCAGAAAATCAAACGTGCCCTGGCCAAAGCTGAATGCCTGGGACGCGAAGAACTGGCTGCCCTGCATCGCACTCTTGACGATCTTCTCCCGCAGCCCTTCAAGGTTGCCCATGCCGAAGCGATCGAGCAGGTGCTGGAAGTACGGCGGCAAAAAGTTCTTGAACTGCTCGATATAGCCGGCCACGTCGAGCTTGCCGCTCTCGACGTTTTTGTACAGCGTGGCGCCCTCTTGCACCAGCAAGGCACTGGTGATGATCACCGGCAAAATCGCGATCACCAGGCACACCGCCAAGGTGGTCAGGGACGTCAGGTTGCGGTTCCAGCCGAAGCGCTGCTGCAGGCGGCGCTGCATCGGGGCGAAGATGATGCCGAGGATGATCGCCCAGAACACTGCGCCGTAGAACGGCAGCAATATCCAGATAAAGGCGATGGTCACCAGGACCAGCAGTAACAGCAGGGTTTTGAATTGCAGGTTGGATTGATTCATGTCCGGTCCATGTCAGAAAAGCAGAGGGCCTGTGTAGGCCCTGTTGCTTAGTCCACTGCGAAACCTGGGAGTGCCATCCTTTATCCCACCAGCATAGACCGCAATCTTCAATGGCCCGCCGCCTCACGCAACAGCGCCTGGATCATGGCCTCCTGCGCGTCATACCGGCCCTCGCCGAAGTGGCTGTAGCGCACCTGGCCCTGGGCATCGATCAGGTAATGCGCGGGCCAGTACTGATTATCGAAATTGCGCCAGATCGCATAGTTGTTGTCGATCGCGACCGGGTAGGTGATGCCCAGCTTGCGCACCTGCTCCCTGACATTCGCGATGAAGTGCTCGTGGGCATATTCCGGGGTGTGCACGCCAATGACCACCAGGCCGTCCCGCGCATACCGCTGGGCCCAGGCCTTGACGTGCGGCAGCGCCCGGCGGCAGTTGACGCAGTCGTAGGTCCAGAAATCCACCAGCACCACTTTGCCCTTGAGCGTCTCGGGTGTCAGCGGCGGTGAGTTGAGCCATTCGACCGCCCCGGCCAGCGACGGCATGGCGCCCTGGGGCTCGTTGCTCTGATTGCCTGCCACCTGGCTGGAAATCAGCGCGAAAGCCAGCAGCAGGCCGGCAAACACGGCCGTGATAAGTCGCATGGGGATGACCTTTTGGAGACGGGGAGCGCCATTGAACGCCCCTGAGGTATCACTTCTGTGTCCACACCCAGCTGGCGATACACAGCGATACAAAATCGCCAAAGGACGACCTGGATCAATAAACCGCCGGCCCACCTGCACTACCCTCGCGCCCTTTTGCGACCCACGCCCATGCTCCCTGCGATTGCCTCCCCACTGCCAGCCCCTGAACTGCTCGCCCCCGCGGGCAGCCTGAAAAACATGCGCTACGCCTTCGCCTACGGCGCCGATGCGGTCTATGCCGGCCAACCGCGCTACAGCCTGCGGGTGCGCAACAACGAGTTCGATCACCCCAACCTGGCCCTGGGTATCGAGGAAGCCCACGCGCTGGGCAAGCGCTTCTACGTGGTGGTGAATATCGCGCCGCACAACGCCAAGCTGAAGACCTTCCTCAAGGACCTCGCGCCTGTGATCGCGATGGGCCCGGATGCGCTGATCATGTCCGACCCGGGCCTGATCATGCTGGTGCGCCGCAACTACCCGTGGATGCCGATCCACCTGTCGGTGCAGGCGAACACGGTGAATTGGGCCAGCGTGGAGTTCTGGCAGCAGCAAGGCATCAGCCGGATCATTTTGTCGCGCGAGCTTTCCCTGGAGGAAATTGACGAAATCCGCCAGCAGGTGCCAGCCATGGAGCTGGAAGTGTTCGTCCACGGCGCCCTGTGCATGGCCTATTCCGGGCGCTGCCTGCTCTCGGGCTACATGAACAAACGCGACGCCAACCAGGGCACCTGCACCAATGCCTGCCGTTGGAAGTACCAGGCCACGCCGGCCGTGGAAAATACCACCGGCGATATCGTCCAGGCATTCGAACCGACGCTGGGGATCGGCACCCCGACCGACCAGGTCTTCCTGCTGCAGGAAGCCAACCGTCCGGATGAGCAGATGCCCGCTTTCGAAGACGAACACGGCACCTACATCATGAACGCTAAGGATTTGCGCGCGGTGCAGCATGTGACGCGCCTGACCCGGATGGGCGTGCATTCGCTGAAGATCGAAGGCCGGACCAAATCCCACTTCTACTGCGCGCGCACCACCCAGGTGTATCGCCGTGCCATTGATGATGCGGTGGCCGGCCGTGAATTCGACCGCAGCCTGATGACCGACCTGGAGTCGCTGGCCCAGCGCGGCTACACCGAAGGTTTCCTGCGCCGCCATGTGCACGACGAATACCAGAACTACCAGAACGGCAGCTCAGTCTCGGAGCGCCAGCAGTTTGTCGGCGAGTTGACCGGCGAGCGGCGCGGCGAACTGGCCGAGGTCAAGGTCAAGAATCGCTTTGCCGTGGGCAACCACCTGGAATTGATGACGCCCACCGGCAACTTTCACTTTGACCTGGCCACCCTGCACAACGCCAAGGGCGAAGCCATCGAAGTGGCGCCGGGGGATGGGCACACGGTGTATGTGCCCCTGCCCGCCGAGATGGACCTGCAGTTTGGCCTGCTGATGCGCGACCTCTAGCGGGTCGCCAGGCAAAACCGGCGGATCGCTTCGCACGCCTGGCGCAAGGAATCCTCATCCAGCGCATAGGCAATGCGCAGGTACGGTGCCAGGCCGAACGCACTGCCGTGTACCACCGCCACATTGGCTTCGTCGAGCAGCGCGTGCGCCACGTCTTCATCGGTGCGCAGCAGCGTGCCGGCAGGTGTGGTACGACCGAGCAGGCCGGCGCAGGACGCGAAGGCGTAGAACGCACCCGAGGGTTTCAGGCACTCCAAACCCGGTGTGGCATTCAGAAAAGCCACCACCCAGTCCCGACGCGCCTCGAACACCGCCCGCGACTGCTGGATAAAAGCCTGCGGGCCGTTCAATGCGGCGATGGCGGCCTGCTGGGAAATCGCACTGGCTCCCGAGGTCTGCTGGCCCTGGAGTTTTTCCATGGCCTCCAGCAACCAGCGCGGCCCGGTGGCGAAACCGATGCGCCAGCCGGTCATGGCGTAGGCCTTGGACACGCCGTTCATGGTCAGCACGCGCGGTGCCAACCGAGGTTCCACTTGCGCCAGGGTGTGGAAGGTTTGCCCGTCGAACAGCAAGTGCTCGTAGATATCATCCGCCAGCACCAGCACATGGGGATGCTGCAACACCACCTGCGCCAGGGCCTGCAGCTCCTCGCGGCTATACACCGCGCCGGTCGGATTGGACGGCGAATTGAGGATCAGCCAGCGCGTGCTGGGGGTGATCGCCTGGTCCAGCGCGGCGGGCGTCAACTTGAAAGCGTCTTCGGCACTGCACGCCACGATCTTCGCCGTGCCGCCGCACAACTCGACCATTTCCGGGTAACTGACCCAATACGGCGCGGGCACGATCACCTCGTCGCCTTCGTTCAGCGTGGCCGCCAGCGCGTTGTAGATCACATGCTTGCCGCCATTGCTCACCAGGGTGTCCTGCCAGCTCACGTCCAGGCCATTTTCACGGCGGAATTTATCCGCCACGGCTTCACGCAAGGCGCGTACGCCGGCAACCTGGGTGTAGCGCGTCTGGCCGTTGCGGATCGCGTCGATACCGGCCTGGCGAATGTGCTCCGGCGTGTCGAAATCCGGCTCACCGGCGCACAGCGAGATGATCTTCGCACCTTCGGCACGGCGGGCCGCCACGCGGTCGATGATGCGGTACGTGGCGGAAGGCTTGGCCTGGGCCAGGCGCTTGTTCAGAGTATTCACGCGTCCTTCCTCTGCAAGGTGTGATAGCCGAGGGATTCACGGGCCTGCCTGAGGGTCTTGCCGGCTTCGATCTGCGCCCGGATCTGCGACTCGACGGCCTCGATCTGGCGGGCGATACGCGCGACTTCCTCGGCACGCGCCCAGGGCACCACCAGCACGCCATTGGCATCGGCCACCACGATGTCTCGCGAACACACGCGGGCGCCGCTGATTGCCACCGGCTGGTTCACCGCCAGGACTTGCACACGGTCCTTGCCGGTGCGCATGTAGCGGCCTCGGGTAAACAGCGGATAACCGTCGCCCAAGGCCTTGCTGACGTCGCGGCACACGCCATCGATTACCGTCGCCGCGATGCCACGGCTGCCGGCGTACTGGGTCATGATGTCGCCCCACACGGTGCAGTCAGTGCGACCGGCATTGGCGATCACCACCACATCCCCCGGCGACACGTCCTCGATAAAGTCGCCCACCGATCCCGGCGGCATGCTGGCCGGTACGTATTGCACGGTGAACGCCGGGCCCACCACGGTGCCGTGGTAGTTATCCAGCGGCGCGATTCCCAGGCATTGACCGGCGATGCCCAGTTTGTCCATGGCATCCGAGACGCCCGGGGTGTCGAGCCCTTCGAACAGGGCGACAAGCTGTTGATCGTTCATCGGGCAGGCTCCACGCGGATGGCTTCAAATTGGCGGTCATGCATCACGTCGGCGACCGAACGACCGCTGCGCACGGCATCGATCATCCCCGCTTCACGGGCGGCGATGCGCTCGCTCAACGCCAGCACCTGCTCAATCACCGCAGCCGGGATAAACACACTGCCGCAGCGATCGGCGATCACGTAGTCATCCTGCGCAACGTCCACGCCGCCGACGCGGATGGTCACGCCGGAATCGACCTGCACCACGCGATTGCGCGCGCTGATCATAGTCACGCCACGCCCGTAGACCGGGTAGCCGATGGACGCGCTGCCGTCGATATCGCGGCTGAAACCGTCGATCACCGAACCGCGAATGCCCTTGGTCACGGCGGCATTGGCGATGATGTCACCCCAGCACGAGATGCCATCAAGGCCCCCGGCGATCACCAGCACGCGGTCATCCGTGGTGATCGCGTCGATCACCGGCGAGATCAGGTGCACGCCGGGCACGGCGTCGGTCTTGGGTGCCAGTTTGACCGTGCTGGCGCGGCCGACCACCTTGGGGCAGTCCCACAACGGGCGGATGCCCACCACGGCGCCTGGCAGTTGCAGGAAGTCGAGGGCGTCGGAGACGGTGTTGGTGTCGAGTTCAGCCAGGCGCTGAAGCGGGTCGGGAGGTGACATGAGATGAGCCCCTGTTGTGGTTGGGGCTCAAGTCTCACTGAGGCGCTGTGATGGGTATATTCGTATTAACGTTAGGCAGACATACGCCCAAGCTATGGTTGCTCAGATGCGGAACTGCCCCACCAGTTGCCCCAGGCGCTGGCCCAAATCCGCCAGGCTGCGCGAGGTCTGGGCGCCCCGCTGGGTTTCATCGGCCACGCTGTCGACTGCCACGGCAATCTGATGCACGCTGCGGTTGATCTCCTCGGCCACGGCGGTCTGTTCTTCGGCGGCGCTGGCAATCTGCGCGTTCATCGAATTGATGGTGCCGATCAACTGGGCCATGGTGTCCAGCGACGCCCCGGCTTCATTGGCCTGGGCCGAGGTGCCGTCACCCGCATCGCTGGAGCGGCGCATGGCGTCGACGGCGGCCACGGTGCCTTTTTGCAGGCGGTCGATCATGCCCTGGATTTCCTGGGTGCTGGTCTGGGTGCGACTGGCGAGTGCACGCACTTCGTCGGCGACCACCGCAAAACCGCGCCCGGCCTCGCCTGCCCGCGCGGCTTCAATCGCTGCGTTGAGCGCCAGCAGGTTGGTCTGTTCGGCGATCGAGCGGATCACGCCGAGCACGCTGACAATCGACGACACGTCCTGCTGCAGGCTGTCGAGGGACACGCCACTGCTGCGGATGTCGCTCACCAGCGCATGGATCTGCGCAATGCTGCCATCCACCACACGCTTGGCGGCCTGGCCTTCGACATCGGTCTGCTGCGCGGCCACCGAGGCGCCCTGGGCACTGCGCGCGACTTCTTGGGCGGCGGATGACATCTGATTGATCGCGGTGGCGACCTGGTCGGTCTCGTGACGCTGGCGCTCCATGGCCTGTTCCGAGCGTTGGGCCTGGTCGGAGACCTGGCTGACCAGGCCGGTGAGTTGGCTGGTCATCTCGGTGATCTGGCGCACCAGGCCGTGGATCTTGTCGACAAAGCGGTTGAACGCGCCGGCCAGGTCGCCGAGTTCATCCTGGCTGGTGATGGCCAGGCGACGGGTCAGGTCGCCCTCACCGGCGGCGATGTCGTCGAGGTTGGCTTTCATCAAGTGCAACGGGCGCAGGATAGCGTTGGCCAGCAACATGCCGACGGCAGCGATCACCAGCAGCACCACCACGGCCACGCCGAGGATGCTCAGCAATACGCCTTCCATGCGCGTTTTCACCTTGGCCTCGACCACCGCCACCTGGGCTTCGATGCCGTCCAGGTTCACCGACGTACCGATGACCATGTCCCACTTCGGCAGGTATTCGGTGTAGCCGAGCTTGGGCACCAGTTCGGTCTGGCCGGGCTGGGTCGAGCTGTATTGCAGGTAGTGCGTGCCATCCTTGCCGACCTTGACCAGGTCGCGGTTGACGTAGACACCGTTGGGGTCGCGGTTGTCCTTGAAGCTCTTGCCCACGCCGTCGGGGCTGTTACCCTTGAACAGGCGAATGGTCTCGGAGTCGTAGCCGAAGAAGTAGCCGTCCTTGCCGTAGCTGGTGTTGGACAGCAGCTTGACCACCTGGGCCCGCGCGGCCGTGTCGCCGGGAGCCGCCACGTCATAGAGCGGCTTGATGGTGGTCATGGCCACTTCGACGTAGCTCTGCAGGGTCGCCTTGGCGTCGTTGAGCAGGCGCTGGCGGGTTTCATCCACTTCGTTGCGTGCCTGGCCTTGCAGGATCCACACGGTGGTCAGGCTGATCACCACGGCAAACAGCAACACCGGCACAACGGCGAGGGACAGGACTTTGGCCTTCAAACTCAGACGCATGGCTTTTCTCTCTTATTAGTGGCGACTTGAGAGGTTATCGGCCATGCGCCTGGGATCTGTAGGAGCCGGCTCCTACGGAACGGCGGTGTGTCAGAGGGTCATCGCGGCCAGCCAGCCGAACGCCAGCAGCGGGATGTTGTAGTGCAGGAACGTCGGCACCACGGTGTCCCAGATATGGTGGTGCTGGCCGTCGATGTTCAGGCCGGAGGTCGGGCCGAGGGTTGAGTCCGAGGCAGGCGAACCGGCATCGCCCAGGGCCCCGGCGGTGCCGACGATGCACACGATGGCCAGCGGGCTGAAGCCCAGTTGCACACACAGTGGCACGAAGATCGCGGCCAGGATCGGCACCGTGGAAAACGACGAGCCGATGCCCATGGTCACCAGCAGCCCCACCAGCAACATCAACAACGCGCCGACGCCACGACTATGGCCGATGAACGCCGCCGAGGCTTCCACCAGCGAACGCACGTCGCCGGTGGCCTTGAGCACTTCGGCAAACCCCGACGAGGCGATCATGATGAAGCCGATCATGGCCATCATCTTCATGCCTTCGGTGAACAGGTCGTCGGTGTCGCGCCAGCGCACGATGCCCGACACCGAGAAAATCAGGAACCCGGCCAGGGCACCGATGATCATCGAGTCCAGCCACAGCTGGATGATGAACGCCGCGGCGATCGCCAGGCCGGCCACCAGCAGGGTCAGCGGGTTGTACTGCACCGCAACCTGCTCGACCCGCTCGATTTTCTCCAGGTCATATACGCGCTTCTTGCGGTAGCTGACAAACACCGCCACCAGCAGGCCAACGACCATGCCCAGCGCGGGCAAGCCCATGGCGTGGGTGACGTTGACCTGGCTGATATCCACGCCGCTCTTGGCCACATTGGCCAGCAGGATCTGGTTGAGGAAAATATTGCCGAAGCCCACCGGCAGGAACATATACGGGGTGATCAGGCCGAAAGTCATCACGCAGGCGATCAGGCGGCGGTCCAGTTGCAGCTTGGTCAACACGTAGAGCAGCGGCGGCACCAGCAGCGGGATAAACGCGATGTGGATCGGCAGAATATTCTGCGAGGCAATCGCCACCACCCACAGCAGGCCGATCAACAGCCATTTGACGTGACTGCCGCCGGTGGCCTCCTGGCGGTCGACCAGCAGCAGAGCCTTGTCTGCCAAGGCGTGGGCCAGGCCGGATTTGGCAATCGCCACCGCGAAAGCGCCGAGCAAGGCGTAGGACAACGCCACAGTCGCGCCGCCGCCCAAGCCGCCATTGAAAGCCTTGAGCGTGGCCTCGATACCCAGGCCACCGGTAAGCCCGCCAACCAGGGCGCCGACGATGATGGCGATGACCACATGCACGCGGGACAAGCTGAGCACCAGCATGGTGCCGACCGCGGCGATGACTGCGTTAATCATGGTTACCTCAAGCAGAAACATAAAAAACAGACATGCCCGCGCCCAGGCGGCCAAGGGGTGGCTGCCAGCGTGCAGGCTTGAAGGAGGTCTTATTAGAGGGCGCGCACTTTGCAGCAGGCAGGGCTGCATGTCAAAAAACGACGCCGCTTTAAGCTTTAAATTGAACGTTTGAATAAAGAAAGTTCCACAGCGGCCGATACAAAGGCTCTCTGTGTTTTCAGGTTAAGGATGCTCCTCGATGTCCCTCAGACAGCTGTCCATTCAATGGAAAATCACCCTGCTCGCCGGCCTTTGCCTGCTGGGGATCGTGACCCTGCTGGTGGGTCTGTCGCTGTATCGCATGGCGCAGAGTTCCGAGCAGGTCAAAGCCTCCAGCATGCAAATGCTCGATGAGGCCGCCCAGGCGCGCATCGAGGCTCAGGGTGAAGTGCAGGCGCTGGGCATCCGCCAGCAATTCATGGACGCCTATCAATACGGCCATGGTTTTTCCCGCCAGGTACTGTTTTTGCGCGAGCAGGCCGAAAAGCGCTTCCTCGACGCCTTCGACACCCGCGAAGACCTGACCCGCCAGGTCAAGGCCGCGCTGCAGGCCAACCCGGACCTGCTCGGCCTGTCGCTGGTGTTTGAAGCCAATGCGCTGGACGGCAAGGACGAGCTGTTCGCCAACCAGGCTGAACTGGGCAGCAACGACAAGGGCCGCTTTGCCCTGTATTGGTCGCAACCGACGCCCGGCAAGCTGACCTCGATGCCGCTGCCGGAAAGCGACATGTCCGACACCTCCGTCGGCCCCAGCGGTGAAAAGGCCAACGCCTGGTTCACCTGCCCGCGCACCACGCTCAAGCCGTGCGTGATCGAACCCTACTTCTATGTGATCGACGGGCAGAACGTGCTGATGACCAGCATCGTGTTCCCCTTGATGGTCAACGGCAAAGTCATCGCCTCGTTGTCGGTGGACATCAACCTCAATAGCCTGCAGGCCATCAGCCAACGCGCCAGCCAGAAGCTCTACGACGGCCAGACCCAAGTCAGCATCCTCAGCCCGACCGGCCTGCTCGCCGGCTACAGCGCCGACGCCAGCAAACTCAGCCAGCGCCTGGACCAGGTCGACAGCGCCAGCGGTGCGCAACTGATCAGCGCCCTGGCCAGCAGCACGCAGATCCGCAGCCTGCGTACCGACCACCAACTCAAGGTGCTGGCACCGTTTGCACCGATTCCCGACGGCAAGCCGTGGGGTGTGTTGCTGGATGTGCCGGAAAAAGTCCTGGTCGGCCCTGCCGAAGCGCTGAAAGCCCAGATGGACGCCGACAACACCCGGGGCACCTTGCTGGAACTGAGCCTGGGACTGCTCGCCGCCGTGCTCGGCCTGATCCTGGTGTGGCTGATGGCCCGCAGCGTGACCCGCCCGATCCTCGGCGTGGCGCACATGCTCGAAGACATCGCCAGTGGCGAAGGCGACCTGACCCGGCGCCTGGCCTACGACAAGAAAGATGAACTGGGCCAACTGGCGGGCTGGTTCAACCGCTTTCTCGACAAGCTGCAGCCGATCATCGCCGAGGTCAAACGCTCGGTGCAGGATGCACGTGGCACGGCCGACCAGTCCGCCGCAATCGCCACCGAAACCAGCGCCGGCATGGAGCAGCAATACCGCCAGGTCGACCAGGTGGCCACTGCCTCCCATGAGATGAGCGCCACCGCCCAGGACGTCGCCCGCAGCGCTGCCCAGGCGGCCCAGGCCGCACGCGATGCCGACCAGGCGACCCGCGAAGGCCTGACGGTGATCGACCGCACCACCACCAATATCGGGCACCTGGCGGCAGACATGAGCACCGCCATGACCCAGGTCGAAGGCCTGGCCGCCAACAGCGAGAAAATCGGCTCGGTGCTGGAAGTGATTCGCGGCATTGCCGAGCAGACCAACCTGCTGGCGCTCAACGCAGCCATCGAAGCCGCCCGCGCCGGTGAGGCCGGCCGCGGGTTTGCCGTGGTCGCCGATGAAGTGCGCAACCTCGCACGCCGCACCCAGGAATCGGTGGAAGAAACCCGCCTGGTCATCGAGCAATTGCAGAGCGGCACCACCGATGTGGTCGGCGCCATGGGCAACAGCTATCGCCAGGCCCAGGGCAGCGTCGAACAAGTCGGCGAGGCCGTCACCGCCCTGCGCCAGATTGGCGAGGCAGTCACGGTGATCAGCGACATGAACCTGCAGATCGCCAGCGCTGCCGAAGAGCAAAGCGCGGTGGCCGAGGAGATCAACAGCAACGTGGCGACGATCCGCGATGTAACCGAATCGCTGTCCGAGCAGGCCAATGAATCCGCGCGCGTCAGCCAGGCACTGAACAGCCTGGCGAACCAGCAGCAGGGGTTGATGGATCAATTCCGGGTCTGAAGGTTGAAGTAGATCCCTGTGGGGTATGACTCTGGGCCTCGGGTGTATGAAGATCAAAGGTGGGAGCTGGCTTGCCTGCGAAAGCGGTGCATCAGCCACTGAATGTATCAACTGACGGATCGCCTTCGCGAGCAAGCCCGCTCCCACAGGGGGATCCGGGTATGACTCAAGTTCCCGGGTGTATGAAGATCAAATGTGGGAGCTGGCTTGCCTGCGAAAGCGGTGGGTCAGCCACCGAATGCATCAACTGACACACCGCCTTCGCGGGCAAGCCCGCTCCCACAGGGGATCCTGGTATGGCTCAAGTTCCCGGGTGTATGGAGATCAAATGTGGGAGCTGGCTTGCCTGCGAAAACGGTGGGTCAGCCACCGAATGCATCACCTGACACTCCGCCTTCGCGGGCAAGCCCGCTCCCACAGGGGATCCTGGTAGGGCTCGGGTATGCGGGTGTATGGAGATCAAATGTGGGAGCTGGCTTGCCTGCGAAAGCGGTGGGTCAGCCACCGAATGCATCACCTGACACACCGCCTTCGCGAGCAAGCCCGCTCCCACAGGGGGATCCGGGTATGGCTCCGGCTCCCGGGTGTATGAAGATCAAAGGTGGGAACTGGCTTGCCTGCGAAAGCAGTGGGTCAGCCACCGAATGCATCAACTGACACACCGCCTTCGCGAGCAAGCCCGCTCCCACAGGGGATCCTGATATGGCTCGGGCATGCGGGTGTACGGAGATCAAATGTGGGAGCTGGCTTGCCTGCGAAAGCGGTGGGTCTGCCACCGAATGCATCACCTGACACACCGCCTTCGCGAGCAAGCCCGCTCCCACAGGGGATTGGGGTATGCCTCAGCCCTGGCGTCTGGGCAATTCGATCAGCGCCTTGAGCCCGCCAAGCTCGGATTCCTGCAGTTGCAACACCCCGCCCCACACCTCGACGATATCGCGCACGATCCCCAGCCCCAGGCCATGGCCGTCAATCTGCTCATCCAGGCGCGCGCCACGGCTGAACACCTGGTCACGCTGGGTTTCCGGAATGCCGGGGCCGTCATCTTCGACCGCCAGCAGGTAACCCTGCGGAGTCTCACTGATGCTCAGCCGCACTTCGGCATCCGCCCATTTACAGGCGTTGTCGAGCAAATTGCCGAGCAGTTCGAGCAGGTCCTCACGGTCCCAGGGCAAATGCAGGCCTGGGGCCACCTGGTAGCTGAGGTCCAGGTGCTCGCCGTGGATCATGTTGAGGGTGGCGAGCAGGCCGGGCAGTTCTTTTTCACAGTCGAACAACGCACCGGGCAGGGTTTCACCGGCCAGGCGCGCGCGATTGAGTTCACGATTCAGACGTTGCTGCACCTGCTCCAACTGGTCACGCAGCAGCTTGCCCAGTTCGGGATGATCCTTGAGCGCCTCGCTTGAAGCGGCACTCAACAGCACCGCCAACGGGGTTTTCAGGGCGTGCCCAAGGTTGCCAAGGGCGTTGCGCGAACGCTTGAGGCTGTCTTCGGTATGCGCCAGCAGGTGGTTGATCTGCGCCACCAGGGGCTCCAGCTCCAGCGGCACCTGGGTGTCGAGCTGCGAGCGCTGGCCCTGCTGCAATTGCGCGATCTGGTTGCGCGCGGTTTCCAGCGGGCGCAAGGCGCGGCGTACGGTGACCCGTTGCAGGATCAACACCAGCAGCAACGCCGCCAGCCCGAGTACCAGGCCGATCTGACGCATCAGGCGAAAGCTTTCGCGTACCGGCGTGTAGTCCTGGGCCACGCTGATGGAAATCGGCTGGCCAAAGCGTTTGTAATCCGAACGCAGCACCAGCAGTTGCTGGCCTTCCGGCCCCAGTTGCAGATTGCCCTTGAGACCGGCCTCGGGCAGTTGGGGCAGTTCCTGGTCCCACAACGAGCGCGAGCGCCAGTGGACATCGGCGAAGTCGATCCGAAAGTAATGCCCGGAAAACGGCCGTTGGTAAGCCGGCGACAGGCGCTGTTCATCCAGCTGCACACCGTTGGGCCCACGCACCAGCGCCACCAGCAGGTTCTCGGCGTCGTTGCGCAGGCCCGCTTCCAGGTAGCGCTGCAAGCCGGCTTCGAACAACCACAGGCTGGTCTGCGCCAGCACTACGCCGACGATCACCATCACGCTGATCAAGCCCAGGCTCAGGCGTCGCTGGATCGACTTCATGCAGGGCTGGCGCCAAATCGATAACCCTGGCCACGCCGGGTTTCAATCACGCTGCGCCCCAATTTGCGGCGCAGGTGGTTGACGTGCACTTCCAGCACGTTGGAGTCGCGCTCGGTTTCGCCGTCATACAAGTGCTCGGCCAGGTGGCTTTTCGAGAGGATCTGTTCGGGGTGCAGCATGAAGTAGCGCAACAAGCGGAATTCGGCGGCGGTCAGCTGGATCTCGTCGCCATCGCGCAGCACGCATTGACGGCCTTCATCCAGATGCAGGCCGGCGGCTTGCAAGGTCGGTTGGTTGGCCTGCCCATGGGAACGGCGCAACAGTGCCTGGATGCGCAGGTGCAACTCTTCGGGGTGAAAAGGTTTGCTCAGGTAATCGTCGGCGCCGGCCTTGAGCCCTTCGATACGCTCGGCCCAGGAATCACGGGCGGTGAGAATCAACACCGGGGTAGCCAGCGCAGCGGCACGCCATTGCGCCAGTACTTCAAGCCCGGGCAGCCCCGGCAAGCCGAGGTCGAGGATAATCAAGTCATAGGGTTCGCTACGGCCCTGATAGGCGGCGTCGCGACCATCGGCCAGCCAATCGACGGCATAGCCCTGGCGCTGCAGGCCGGCGAGCAGTTCATCGGCCAGGGGTACGTTGTCTTCCACCAGGAGCAGGCGCATCAGTCTTCCTCGTCTTTGATCAGCACACCGGTACTTGCGTCCAGCTTGATCTCGCGTACCACCCCTTCGGTGGTCACCAGTTCGACTTCATAGGCATATTTGCCATGCTTTTTCTCCAGCTCAGCCTCCAGCAGCCGCGAGCCGGGGTAGCGCGCCATGGCCTGCTGCAACAGTTGCTCCAGCGGCAGGATCACGCCCTGCTGGCGCAGCGCCAGGGCCTCATCCTGATTGAGGTCGCGGGCCGCCAGGCTCGAGCAGAAAACCATGAGCACCAACGCCACTCGACTGCCGGCGGGTAAATTTACCTTCATTACGTATCCTGATGATTCTTGAGAACCTGCCCGGTGAGCGCGTCCAATTCAATATCCCATTCAATGCCGTCGGCATCTTTGAGTTCGACCTCGTAGACATACTTGCCGTAGGCCTCGTCCAGATCGGTGTCCAGCAGCGTCGAGCCGGGGTGCAGGGCCAGCGCCGTGGCGTCGAGTTGATCGAAAGCGACAATTGTAACAGTGGCGGGCACGGTCAGTGATTTGTCCGGGTCCACGGCTCCGGCCCGGCTCGCCGTGATGGCGATGATAACGGCGGCGGCCAGAGCTGTGAGGCGCTTCATGAGGAGTCTCCGTTACACGATGTTTTTCCTACGCCGGTAACGGTACCTGCTGCAACTTAACTGAAACTGAATTGCCACCATGGCAATTTCGCCGGACTGCGTTTTTCCCACATCGGCTGAGATTTCCTATAATGCCCTGCTTGCTTCAACAGAGACCGGTATGACAGCCATCCACATCAAATTCCCCGCCCTGACGCTCAAGGCCGGCACCCGCGCCTTTGCGCGCATTCGTGAACGGGGCCTGGCGCCTGCGGATGTGGGTATCCTCCCCGGTGCGGCCGGCGGGCCCAAGGCACTCGGAATCCAGGGCCTGGACCTGGCGCTGTTCGGCGACTGGCTGCCACGCGCGCCTCGCGAGCGCGCGCTGATCGGTGCGTCGATTGGCTCCTGGCGGTTTGCCAGTGCCTGCCTGCCCGACCCGGTGCAAGGCCTGCTGGACCTTGGCCGCCTCTACAACGAACAGCGCTTTGCCAAGGGCGTGACCATGGCCGAGGTCAGCCGCAGTTGCCAGCGCATGCTCGACGACCTGCTGGCCGGCCGCGACGCGCGGGTGCTGGACAACCCCGACTATCGCCTGAACATCATGGTGGTCAAGAGCCATGGCCTGCTCGCCGATGACCATCGCGGGCGGCTGGGCCTGGGCCTGTCGTCGGTGATTGCCGACAACCTGCGCGGGCGGGCGCGGCTGGCGCGGCACTTCGAGCGGCTGATCATCCACGACCCACGCCAGGCGCCGCCGGTGCATGCGCTGAAGGATTTCCCGTCGCGCTTCGTCAACCTGGAACTCGGCAACCTGCGCCAGGCGCTGCTGGCGTCGGGCTCGATCCCCATGGTCATGCAAGGCGTGCGCGACCTGCCCGGCGCGGGTGCCGGCACTTTCCGCGACGGCGGCCTGCTGGACTACCACCTCGACCTGCCCTACCACGGCGACGACATTGTGCTGTACCCGCACTTCACCGACCGGGTCATCCCCGGCTGGTTCGACAAGGGCCTGCCGTGGCGGCGCAGCAATCAACAAGGCTTGCAGGATGTGTTGCTGCTGGCGCCGTCCCGGGATTACCTGGCACGCCTGCCCCACGGCAAATTGCCGGACCGCAGCGACTTCAAGCGTTTCATGGGCGACGACCCGGGCCGCAACAAATACTGGCAAACCGCAATGAGCGAGAGCCGGCGGCTCGGCGATGAGTTTCTGCGCTTGGCCGATAACGGCGAGCTGGGCGAACACCTGCAGCCACTTTGACCCAGCGGTATGCGCGGCGGCGAATCAAACTGTTAAACTCGCCGCCTGCCAGATACTGACCGAGCTGAAAATACTGTGGAAATCTTCAAAGAGTTTACCTTCGAGTCCGCCCACCGCCTGCCCCACGTACCCGAAGGCCACAAATGCGGGCGCCTGCACGGGCATTCGTTCAAGGTGGCGATCCACCTGAGTGGCGACCTGGATCCGCATACCGGCTGGATTCGCGACTTCTCGGAGATCAAGGCGATTTTCAAGCCGCTCTACGAACGCCTCGACCACAACTACCTCAACGACATCCCCGGCCTGGAAAACCCGACCAGCGAAGTGTTGGCCAAGTGGATCTGGAATGAGCTCAAACCCCTGCTGCCGGAACTCAGTGCGATCCGCATCCATGAAACCTGCACCAGCGGCTGCATCTATCGCGGCGAGTAAGCCGGCGAAATGAAAAAACCACCCTGGCGGTGGTTTTTTTATGCCCTGCTCCCTTACAGTCGTGGCTCCAGCCGATCAGGAGCACGCCGCAATGCTGCGCCCCGCCACGCCCCATGATGTTGCCGCCATTGAAGCCATCGTCGAGGCGGCCTATTCACCGTACATCGAGCGTATCGGCCGCAAACCCGGGCCGATGCTTGAAGACTACGGCCGGCGAGTCGAGGGCGGTGGTGTGCATGTGCTGGACAACGACGGGCAGATCCAGGGTTTTATCATCCTGCAAGACACCGACAGCGCCCTGCTGCTGGATAACCTGGCGGTCGCCCCGCAGGCCCAGGGCCTTGGTCTTGGCCGCGTATTGATGGACTTCGCCGAACGCCAGGCCATCGACGCGGGTTACAGCGCCATACGCCTCTACACCAATGAAGCCATGACCGAGAACCTTGCGCTGTACACCCGCCGGGGTTACGTGGAAACCCACCGGGCCGAGGAACAGGGCCTGCGCCGGGTCTACATGGCCAAGCACCTTTAGGAGACAGGCATGGAAAACACCTGGCTGGCCCAAGCCAAACGCCTGCAGGCGCTGGCCTCCACGGGCCTGCATTTTTGCACCGATGATTTCGAACGCGAGCGCCTGGAGGAAATCGCCGAGATTGCCCACAGCATGTTGGCGCAACTCGGTAACGTGCCGCTGGAGCGCATCACCGGCTTGGTCTCGGATTTTGCCCAGCGCTATTCCACGCCAATGATCGACGTGCGCGGCGCGGTCATCGAGGGCGACCGGATTCTGCTCGTACGCGAACTGACCGATGGCTGCTGGGCGCTGCCGGGCGGTTATGCCGATATCGGCTTGTCGGCAGCGGAAAACATCATCAAGGAAATCCGCGAGGAAGCCGGCTTGAGCGTTACCGCGCGGGCACTGTACAGCGTCACCCACAAGGCCAAGGGTTTGTATCGGCCGGATGTGCGCGACTTCTACAAGCTGTATTTCCTGTGTGAACGGGTGGACCAAGCGGCGCCAATGGCCGGGTTCGAGACCACCGACGTGGGCTTTTTCGCTCTGGATGATCTGCCGCCGCTGTCCCGGGGGCGCACCATCGAGAGTGATCTGGCGGCGGCATTTGCCTTTCATCGCGGCGAAACCACCCACACGCTGTTCGACTGATCCAATTTGTATCACGGCTGCACCGCTTTCGTGCCTGACTGGGCACTGCGAACACCCTTTCCCGCTTTTTCTGCCTGTTTGGCTATAAATACTGTGCATGCTGCACAGTGCAGACCGTGCGCCTGTCACTGGGAGCGATTTGGCACGCGCGGTGCAATACGCCTGCGTCACTCATTCAGGGAGTACCGACATGACGCAGCAAGAACCGGGCAACGACTACCCCTTAAGCGAAGTCCCCATGCATGCGCGCAAAGGCTTGGCGTCTACCGCCATGGTGCTGCTGGGCTTCACCTTTTTTACCGCGACCATGTTCGCCGGCGGCAAGCTGGGGGTCGCGTTCAGCTTCACCGATATGCTCGGCGTGGTGGCGCTGGGTAACCTGCTGCTGGGTATTTACGCCGCAGGCCTGGGTTACATCGCGTTCAAGAGCGGCTTGAACTCCGTGTTGATGGGGCGCTTCTGCTTTGGCGAAGTGGGCAGCAAACTCAGCGACTTGATCCTCGGTTTCACTCAGATTGGCTGGTATGCCTGGGGCACCGCCACCGCCGCCGTGGTGCTTGGCAAGTATTTCGAACTGAGCCAGGGCAGCGTGCTGGCATTGATGGTGCTGTTCGGCCTGGTGTTTTGTGCCACCGCCTACGTGGGTTATCGCGGGTTGGAGATTCTTTCCTACATCGCGGTACCGGCCATGGGCATCCTGCTGTTTCTGTCAATGTGGGTGGCCACGGTGAAAGTCGGCGGGTTGGACGGACTGCTGGCGGTGGTGCCGACCGCTGAGCTGGACCTGTCCACCGCGATCACGCTGGTATTCGGCACTTTTGTCAGCGGCGCGACGCAGGCGACCAATTGGACGCGGTTCTCGCGCTCGGCCCGGGTCGCGGTGCTGGCCAGCCTGATCGGTTTCTTCGTCGGCAATGGCTTGATGGTGCTGATCGGCGCCTATGGCGCGATCGTCTACCAACAGCCCGACGTGGTGGAAGTGTTGCTGCTGCAAGGCTTCGCCATGGCGGCAATGGCCATGCTGTTGCTGAATATCTGGAGCACCCAGGACAACACCATCTACAACTTCGCCGTGGCCGGCTGCAATCTGTTGCGCACCAAACGCCGCAAGACCGTGACCCTGGCGGGAGCAGTGATCGGCACCCTGCTGGCACTGCTGGGCATGTACGACATGCTGGTGCCCTACCTGATTCTGCTGGGCACCGTGATTCCACCGATCGGCGGGGTCATCATGGCGGACTTCTTCTACCGCTGGCGCGGCCACTACCCGCGCCTGGCGGATGCACGCCTGCCGGCTTTCAATTGGCCGGGGCTGGCTGCATATGCGGTGGGCACCGTGCTGGCGTTCAATTCGCCGTGGGTCGCGCCGTTGGTGGGCATCGTGGCCGCATCGCTGACTTACATGCTGCTGACCTCCGTGCTGCGCGCTCGCGCACCGCTGGCTGACGCCCCGGCATGAGCCTGACGATTGCCGATGTACTGGCCTTGCCGGGTCTTGCGTCCATGCGCCTGCGCGCCGCAGAGGCAGGCCTGGACAACGTCGTACGCTGGCCGTATGTGGCGGAAAACAGCGGGATCGCCGAGTGGGTGCTGGGCGGTGAGCTGGTGTTCGTCACCGGTATCAATCACCCTCGGGATGAAGCCAACCTGCTGCAACTGCTGGATGAAGCCTGTCAGCGCCAGGTGGCCGGCTTGGTGATCCTGACGGGGCCGGCGTATATCCAGGCGATACCCCAGCGCTTACTCGACGCCGCCGAGGCCGCCGGTATGCCGCTGATCGAGCAGCCCTACTCGCTGAAGATGGTGCTGGTCACCCAGGCGATCGGTTCGGCGTTGATTCAATCCGAACAATTGGGCCGCTCGCGCCACGATGTACTGGAGCGTTTGCTGACCGGCGATTACCAATCCCTGGATCTATTGCTGCACCGCGCCGTGCAATTGGGCATGTCGCTGGCCGGCCACTGGCAAGTGGCCCAACTGCAGCTCGAAGGCAGCGAGTTGCTGTTTGCCCAGGGCGACGCGGCGCAGGTGGAGGCACAGTTGGCTCGGCAGCACGACGCCATCAGTCGACGCTTGCGCCAACTGTCGCCGGTGTTGCCGGTACTCGGCCGCGCCGGACAATGGACGCTGCTGCTGCCGGCCACGGATGCCGTCGCCGCCTTGGCCAATCGCCAGCAACTGGTCAACTGGCTGAACCCGCTGAACCTGCGCCTGGCGCCGCTGAAAGTGTTTGTCGGCTTGAGCGCTGCCGCGCACCCACCTGCTCGCCTGGCCCAGGCTCACGATGAGGCGCGCCAGGCGTTGACGGCGGCACGCCGGTTCAGCGAACGCGCCGGGCTCTGCGTGTATGACGAACTGGGGGTGCTCAAGCTGCTCAGCGGTGTGCGTGATCGCGCGCTGCTCGACCAGTTCCTGAATGAACGCCTTGGCCCGCTGCTGCGCCACGACCTGCACCATGGCCCCAGCCTGATGCCGACCCTGGAGGCCTGGTTTCACGAGAATGGTAACCTTGTGGCCGCGGCCCAGCGCCTGGCCGTGCACCGCAATACCCTGACACACCGCGTCCAGCGAATCGAAGCCCTGTGTGGCCTGACGCTGGAGAATGCCTACGACCGCCTGGACATCGGTATTGCCCTGATGATCTGGCGGCTGTCTGCCTGATTGTTGTTATCCAAGAGGAACTTGCCCATGCACATCATCAACGCCCGCCTGCGCAACCGTGAAGGCTTGCATGATCTGCACCTGGAACACGGCCGGATCGCCAGTATCACCGCACAAACCAGCGTGCCCGTAGTCGGCGTCGACGACCTCGACGCCGGCGGCAACCTGGTGATCCCGCCCTTTGTCGAACCGCACATTCACCTCGATGCCACCCTGACCGCTGGCGAGCCGCGCTGGAACATGAGCGGCACCCTGTTCGAGGGCATCGAATGCTGGGGTGAGCGCAAAGCCACCATCACCCAGGAAGACACCAAGACCCGCGCCAAAAAGACCATTCAGGCCCTGGCCGCCCACGGTATCCAGCACGTGCGCACGCACGTCGACGTCACCGACCCGGATCTCACCGCGCTCAAGGCCATGCTCGAAGTGCGCGAAGAAAGCACGCACCTGATCGACCTGCAGATCGTCGCCTTTCCCCAGGAAGGCATCGAGTCGTTTCGCAATGGCCGCGAGTTGATGGAAGAAGCCATTCGCCTCGGCGCCGACGTGATCGGCGGTATCCCGCACTTTGAATACACCCGCGACCAGGGTGTGAGCTCGGTGAAGTTCCTGATGGACCTGGCCGAACGCACCGGTTGCCTGGTGGACGTGCACTGCGACGAAACCGACGACCCGCACTCGCGTTTTCTCGAGGTGCTGGCCGAAGAAGCCCGCAGCCGCGACATGGGCGCCCGCGTCACCGCCAGTCACACCACGGCCATGGGCTCCTACGACAACGCCTACTGCGCCAAACTTTTCCGCCTGTTGGGGCACTCGGGCATCAGCTTCGTCTCCTGCCCCACCGAGAGCATCCATCTGCAAGGCCGCTTCGACACCTTCCCGAAACGCCGTGGCGTGACCCGGGTCAACGAGCTGCTGGAAGCCGGCATGAACGTGTGTTTCGGCCAGGACTCCATCGTCGATCCGTGGTACCCGCTGGGCAACGGCAATATCCTGCGCGTGCTGGAAGCCGGGCTGCATATCTGCCATATGCTCGGCTACCGCAACCTGCAGAGCGCACTCGACCTGGTGACCGACAACAGCGCCAAGGCCATGGCCCTGGGTGACCGTTACGGCCTGGAAGCGGGGCGCCCGGCCAACCTGTTGATCCTCTCGGCCAACAGCGACTACGAAGTCATTCGCAGCCAGGGCCTGCCGCTGTACTCGATTCGCAATGGCCAAGTGTTGATGAAACGTCAGCCGGCCCAGGTGGAGTTTATGTAAAGGCCCGGCTCAAACGATGGCATCGATATCCAGCGGTTGCGCCCTGCCCCACTCAGTTTGCGTGGGAGCAGGGATGCTCGCGACTTGCGGCAGCGCGTGGTTTTCACGGTGGCTGAACCAACGCTTGAGGCTGGGTTGCAAGTGGGCGGCCTGGGCCTGACTGCCGTAGACATCGCGCGCTTCCAGGCGTCGCCAGCGCAGGGTTTCGAGGCGCTCGCGGCTGGTGTGCAAACGGTCGATCTCGGCGTTCAACGGCTCGTGGTGCTCATAGGCACGGTCGTTGATCGGCTGGCGACGGGCGAGCTCGCGGCGTTTGTCGCGCAGTTGCTGACGCATGGTCTCCAGCGCATGGTCGAGCCATTCGAACTCCCGCGCGGTCACCAGCGGGCTATTGCTGTCGACGGCTTGTTGCCAGCGGCGCAACGTCGCCCAGGCGGCAGGAATGTAGCTTGCGGTCATGAAGTGCTGACGGGCCTGGAACAGCTGTTTTAACAGGTTGTCACGATCAGGCATGTCGCCATGAAGTTGCAGCGCACGATTGCAGCCGGCTTCCTGGATCGACTCGCAACCCGGCTTCCACAACACGGAAGAGTGCGTGCCATCCGGCAGCACGATCGGCATGAAGTGTTGCTGCTCACCATGGTGCTGGTAGGGGTTACCGCCAAAACGCACCAGGCCCGCCGCGAACAGCAACCCGCCCGGTGTAGGCAGGCTGAATAGCGTGATGGCACCGGGAACCCAGAGTTTTGCGGTGGTGTTCATCCACGGTGCCGGGACGCTGGGCACCGGGTCGTTGTGGTTGACGATACGGTGGTGGACGAGGGTCGAAGCGCCGTGGGTGAACTCGGCATCCGCGGCACGGGGGGCGCCGTAGGTGTAGAGAAGGATGTTGTAGGTACGATCGGGAGTACGGCGCAGCCCTTCTGCCAGCAGCAACGCTATTGCCCCTCCAAGGCTATGGCCGCAAATGATCACGCGTTGCCCGATGTGAAATTGGCCGAGGTAATGCAGCACGAAATCACGCATGGCCCGATAAGCCTGATAAAAACCTTCATGGGCCTTGCCGACACCATCGGCGAACGCAACCTGATGGGCGTTCGCATCCCGCAGTACGTCTGCATTGCTGACGGTGCCTCGCACGGAAATCAGGATCACCTCCTCGTGGTGAGTGATGAACGCCTGGGTGTCGGTGCCGAATTTTTCATCATCGAAAAAGTGTAGGCGCGCGGGGTGCTCCTGCTCGTTCCCAAGCGCCGGACGATTTTGTGGGTACAACGCAGGATCAAAAGGCAGGATCTCGAATCGCCGGGAATAAGGTACGTCCTCATAGAGCGGATAAAAGCGCTGCGGGTGGTCCGGGTCGATCCGCCAGGCTTCCTGGTAGCCCGCCAACTGCTCGGCGAATAGATTTCCGACACTGGGATCGAGTGGAAAATGGACTTCATCCACGGGATGATTCGGCGGCGCCTGACCGAAATCGCAATAACTCAACGCCGCGAACAAGGCCAGTTGATACAGGTTCAAGGCACAGAATTCGTCTTGCGTTGACAGGATCGGGCGCAGGGCTCGCAACGGGCGCACTTCGAGGACAGTGTGCCTGTCGGGGAACAGCACGACTCCCGCGAAGCTAGACTGGGGTGGGCCGAAGCCCAGGTCGGCCATCATTTTCAGGGCGTGACGCTTGGGGCGGTGGGGCGTGGGTGTCACCGGGGGAAGATGCGCGATATGCCGAACCAGATCGCTGACTTCTACCTGATAAAACTGGTCTGCTTTTTTCCCGGCAGGGTGACGCTCGGTTGGGCGGCCATTCGTGTTTGAGAAGCGTGTTTGTTCAGCGCGGATCTGCAAGTCAGTGATGGGTAAGGGGTAGGTTTTACGCTGCTGCAATGTCGAATAATAGCCAACTCGCGTTTCGGATGAAGCATCAAAAACCAACATGACGGGACCTTTACAAAGCCCCTCTAACTTAGCAAAACCCCGTTCGTTCAAACGCCCTTTGTAACATCCCCCGGCACTGTCAAAAACCTCATACCTGAGTCCTCCGTAGGGTTTTCCATCCCCTGACTCATCCACCAGACAGAAGCTCAGCCAACCGCCATTCAGTGCGCAAACGGGCATTTTTTCATTGAAAAAAGAGTGCTTCGATCGTTCTATCACCATGACTGGATATCCTTATTCAGTACAAGTTGGATATAGCTCGCAAATTCGCCCATCGGGCATTTTTATGGGTTTGAAGTCGACGGTATTGCCGTTGCAGAAGGCGTACAGGTCCTCAAAATTGTCTCCCAGGCAGCGTTTCCATCCATTAGGAAAGCGAACCCAATTGTCGCCCATGTAAGGCAGTTCCTCGGCGGCCAGGCCTATCTTTACCCGTACCTTTTTCCCTGCCAGCTCACCTCGTACCAAACCACCGCCCGTGCGGGATTTATCCGCTGGATCGACTGCACTCAAAGAGTCGCATTTAAGAACCTTGATAATCGCGTGCTGTGGCCCTGCCGTTCGAAACAACCATTGGCATTGCCCGGACAGCTCCTGGACGCCCGATTCCGGCATCCCCGGCCTATCCATCTCCGAGTGATCGCGGATGGAAATGCCGCCAAAAGCCCCGCCGACATCCGTACTGCGCTTCCCCCACTTCGCATTGAAATCAAACGCCACATTGCGCAATACCAGTGGGCAACCGTCGACCGTTTCGGTGATGGGAAGCTGGTAGCTCACACGACTGGCCACGGGCGTGAACTCGGTAAAGAACACCTTTCGCTCCGGCCTCTTGCCTCGACGCCGTGGCAAGGTGCAGAGCTCTCCCGTGGCAGGTCTATAGTTGGCGGCCGTTTTAAGTTCAAATTCCGCCGGCAAGTCCACCTCCAGCGTAAAACTGTCCACCGGCCTCGCCGTACACCCCCAAAGCCCCATCACACAGAGCGCCAGCCCTGCCCTGCAGATTGGCCTAAACATCCTGCTGCTCCATCAAACGCCACTGATTCACCATGCGGTCAAAGTGCTCGACGGGCGTTTCACCCACCCTTGGCGACCATTGGAAGACGCTGCTACGAATGGTTTCTGCCAAGCGCCTCACGACGAGAAACTCCAGCTGTTGCGGCCTGTTCCACTGCCACGCGCGTGCTTGCTCAAGCACCTGGCTCAGCCAGACTTTCGGCTCGTGGAATTCCACCAATGCCGCCAAGTCTTCACTGTGTTCAGCCAACAGGTAGCGCAGGATATTGGCGTGGAGGATGGCCCTGGTGTTTGGATTTGGCGTGTTCAACCAAGGGGCTGGATCGGGTACCGGGTAGTCACCGGGCGCTGGATTGTCGCGGCAGCGCCAGCCGCCTTCGTGCCAGTAGCATAGGCTGATCAGTGGGCCGAGGAATGCCGGCCAGTCGTCCACCGGCAAATGATCCAATGCGCGTGCCAGCGTGCGGTTGTCGTGAAAGCGATACAACGCCTGGGCGGCCTTCGGTCCGATCAACAGGCGCTCGCGCCAATGGGCTGTCACGCACACCAAGTCCTCGTCCGGCAAGCTGCCCAGCCAGCCCCAGTTCGTTTCAGGCGTTTGTAGAAGGTTGAGTAAGGCGGGCTCGTCCATGTGCTCCAGCAGCACGATCACCGGACCTGTCTGCGCCAATTGCGCCACGGTGGTCTCGGCGTAGACGCGGCGATACTGCAACAGGCTGCGCACTGACAGCAGGGGTTGATGCGCCATGTGGTCGCCATCGAGAATCAGGCACAGCCGGCGTCCGGCCTGCTGCTGTTCGGCGATCCATTGGCCTGGGATGCTCGACATCAAGCAGCCCTCCCCGGGACATCACACGGGCTTTCACGGCAACATTCGCAGACGGGGCAGAAATCGGCCCCCAACTGGCGCGCCAAGGCCATGATCACGCCCTGCTCCGCACTGGCTTTCGGCGCGTCCACATGCTCTCCAGAAGCCGCCAACTGAATCGCGGACGGCGAGCCGCCGAGGGTGATCGGGCGACTGCTGAAGATACCGCCCGCCTGAATCACCAGGTGCTCCCCACCTGCCTGGAAGCTCAGCTGTGCGCCGGCTTGGATGACTAGACTTGCCCCCGCCTTCAGTTGCAGTTGTTGCCCAGCTTCGATCACCACGGTCCGGCCAATGTGAGTGCGGCTATCACCCTGCACCTCCAGGTGATCGCTCGCCTTGAGGACAACCTTGCGATCACCGGTAACGTGACGATGCTCCTCGCTTTCCAGCTGAGTGGTGCTTAAGCCCCGGATGATTTCATGTCGCTCCCCCGCCACCTCCAGACGGCTGTCATGGCCAACCTGCTGCTCCAGGTCGCGCTGGGCCCGCAGGTAGATAAGTTCTTCGCCACGCCGGTCTTCGAGGTACAGCTCGTTGGAGCCTGAGTCGCCGACGACGCTGCGGCTGCGCAGCACACTGCGGGTCTTGTGCTGCGGCAACGGATAGGCCGGCCTGTTCGCCGCATTCGGCAGGCAACCGCTGATCAAGGGCTGGTCCGGGTCACCTTCAAGAAACGTCACCAGCACTTCCATGCCGACTCGCGGGATCATCATGGCGCCAAATCCGTCGCCGGCCCAACTGGACGCTACCCGGACCCAGCAACTGCTCTTGTCATCGTCCTTGTCCAGCCGGTCCCAGTGAAAGCGTACTTTCACCCGGCCATACATGTCGCAGTGGACCTCTTCACCGGCAGGCCCGGTAACAGTTGCCGTCTGGCTGCCGTTAAGGAGCGGTTTGGAATGGTTGAGGGGCGGCCGGTGCACCGCTCGCCAAGGTGTCGCGGTGAAGCGATTGCGGTAGCCCGTAAATTGCTCAGCCTCTGAGGTCGCCTCCTCCAGTACCTGCGGTTGACGCCCCTCATGACGTACCGACGTGATCAGCCACAGGTCATTGCACGCGGGATCGGGATGATCGCGCAACTCGAGGAAATGCCCACTGCGCAACGCTGGTTGATCGCTCTTGCCGAGCACCCGATGGCGGTCGCGTTGCTGACGCTCCAACCCCCGGCGCGCCAATCGTCGGCCGTGGGCATACCCGGTAAATCCCGCCGGGTAGCGATAGTCCTCGAGGGGATGCGCCGAGGCTGGCCCCGCGGACTCCTGCAGGCGCAATGCAGGGTGTTCGAAGTCGCGATCGCGGCGCACGGTTTTCTGGCTGCGTGTGGCCAGGCGCCTATCGAAACGCTGGATAACCTGCGCCTCGGCCTGTGGCCCGCCGGCCGCGCTGTAGCGCTGCGCGGGCAAGCGGCGAAATACCGTCTGGTCATCGCCGAATACCAGGAGGTGAGCGTCGGCGCTGTGGCGAAAATGATAGTGAATGCCCTCCTCCTCACACAGTCGCTGGATGAAGTGCAGGTCGCTTTCCGCGTATTGCACACAGAACGTGCGTGGCGGATACACCACGGGGCCCAGCTCGAACACGTAGGCGTCCGCCAGGATGCCGTGGTGTTCGAGAACGGCTGCAATGATCTGCGGCACGCTGCGGTGCTGGAAAATTCGCTGGTCGAACCGATGGGCGAGATTGGCCAGGCGCGGTGCAAGGGTCAGGTGATAGCGGGTGAGCCGCCGACCCGGATCATCCCGGCCAATGGCATAGACCTGCCCGTGCAAGCCTGCGCTCTCCTGTGCGAAGTCCAGATAGGCAGGCTGTTGAAGCAGCTCCTCCAGGTCGACCGAAGGATTTTCACTGATCAACTCCACATGGATGAAAAACGGCTGATCCAGGACTTCAGCGCCTTTAAACGCCAGCACCTGGAAGTCGGTATTCATACCTGAAAGAATCAATTTGAAACGTGATTCGACAAACGCCTCGACCATCCGCTGTTACCCGCCATCCACTCATGCGCTGAAAGACTTTCTCTCTTCAAAAGGCCGAATGATCGCCGAGAAAAAGTGCCTGAACGCCTTGAAGCTTAGCGATTTCGGGGGAAAGACAGGCCATGCAAAAACAAAAAAGAAGTTTCGCACAATGAATCTGGAAGTATCTTTTACAAGATAAAAACATGAGCCAAATGGCCACTTCTTAATATCAAGAAATGCCCTACAACAACTTAGCCCGCATAACTAAGCAATAGAGAAACGCCCGACACCTTATGCCTATGTCGGGCGTTTGAAAAACTTACGTCTGCACGCGGGCCGTCCCGAAGAGGCTGACGCTCAGCAACGTTTCAGCCTGAGCCTGCAAACGCACTGGCGCGGTGCCACCCGGCATCACCACCGTGATATCACCACTCCCGACCCACCCCGCACGCCACGCCGCACATGCGACCGCGCTCGCGCTGGTCCCGGAGGAGGCGGTAGGCCCTTCGCCCCGCTCGAATACCCGTGCGACAAGCCGATTGGCGGATTCGCGTACAACCCATTGCAAGTTGACCCCGGCCGCACACGGCTGCCCGCCTCCCGCAGGGGGCGCGAAGGCAATCGCCTTCAGCGCCTGGAACAACCCTGGCTGGTGCATCTGCAGATTGTCCGGCAAGCCCGATACCTGCTCGACCAGGGTCACACAATGGGGATTGCCCACCCGCACAAACTGACTGCGTGCCCACTGCGCATTGAGTGCCGACAACTCGCTCACGTGGCTCATTTCAGCGCCATTCAAAAAGGTCGATTCAACCCCCTGCGCGCCCACGGCCGATGGCCCGAACTCGGGCAGCCCCAATGCCAGCCAGAACCCCGCCTTCTGCTCATGGACTGCAGGTTCGATCCGGGTCGCGGTGGGCGTCGGCACATCCGATTTATCGTGATGCACGCGCAACTCACAGGCTTGCGTCATCAAGCCCTGATCCGTGAGCGCCTGGGCAAAGATCGTCAAGCCGTTACCACTGCGCTCGGCCAGCGAGCCATCGGTGTTGACGATTAACAGATCGAATGGCGGGTCAGCCTGAAACGGCCCGACCAGCAGGCCATCGCAACGGTGGGCCTTGGCGTGCGCAGGCTTGGGACTCGTCTCCCAGCCACACTCGGACGCGATAGCTGCCGCCGTCCACCCCTTGCGCGCAGCCGCTGCCTGGGCCGCACTGTCGGGTACATCCACGCCTCGGGTACGTAAAAAGGCCGGGCTGACGACTGCATAAATGTTGCCGCGTGCGTCGTAGAACAGCGTCATAGCGCTGCGTGCCTGAGAATGTTCATCGGTTTATCCGTCTGGTTGCCTGCTTATACGCTCGGCAGCGTATTACAGAACCTGACGTTTGTGGGAGACGGCCTGGAAGGTGGTAATCCACCGCAAGAGACCCGGGGTTCACCAGTTCCCGCAGGGATTACACACCTTCAAGGCCGTCTCCTACGCACTCGATAATCCCTGTGTGGTTACCCACCTTGATTGCGTTCCGCGACTGTAAAAAGAAAATTCCCAACCGCCCATCCCAACGGAACCCGGCTCGCGCCTCAAGGCCTGATGTGCAACGATGTCACGCCGGACATCGTTCGTTGAACGCAAAACCAAGGATTTTTCATGACTGCCATCCCCACCTCAGCGCCCGTGGTTCCCGGGCGACTGGAGCAAATGTCGACCCGTATCGCCTTCTTCATCGCCGGTTTCGGTATCGCCGCCTGGGCCCCCCTGGTGCCGTATGCCAAGGCGCGCGCGCAACTGAGCGAAGGCACGCTGGGGCTGTTGCTGTTGTGCCTGGGGGTGGGCTCGATCATCGCCATGCCGGCAGCGGGTGCACTGGCGTCGCGCTTTGGCTGCCGGCGGGTGCTGACAGCCGGCACGATCATGATCTGCCTGGCCCTGCCGATGCTGGCCACGGTCACTTCGATTCCGTTGTTGATGGCTGGCTTGTTCCTGTTCGGTGCCGGCCTGGGCACGGTAGATTCCACGGTCAACCTGCAGGCGGTGATTGTCGAGCGAGCCAGCGGAAAAACCATGATGTCGGGGTTTCACGGGTTGTTCAGCCTGGGAGGGATCGTCGGTGCGGCCGGTGTCGCCGGGTTGCTCGGGCTCGGCCTGTCACCCTTGCAGGCGACCTGGGTGGTGATCGCGGTGATGGTGGTGGCCCTGCTCAAGGCCGGCCCACACCTGTTGCCCTATGGCAGTGAAAGCTCAGGGCCGGCCTTTGCGGTTCCCCATGGCGTGGTGCTGTTTATCGGCTGCCTGTGTTTTATCGTGTTTCTGGCCGAGGGCGCGGTGCTCGACTGGAGCGCGGTGTTCCTCAGCGCCGAGCGCGACCTGGATGAAGCCTACGCCGGCCTGGGCTACGCGGCTTTCGCCTTGACCATGACGGCTGGACGCTTGACCGGGGACGCCATCGTGCGGCGCCTGGGCGCGACCTGGGTGATCGTGGCCGGTGGCGCGCTGGCGGCGGCCGGTATCTTTATCGCCACGCTGTCCCCCGCCTGGGAAATGGCGTTGCTGGGCTACGCCCTTGTCGGCGCCGGGTGTTCAAATATCGTTCCGGTGCTCTACACCGCGGTCGGCAAGCAGAACGTCATGCCAGAGCACATTGCCGTGCCGGCCATTACCACCCTCGGATATGCCGGTATTCTGACCGGGCCTGCCGTGATCGGATTCATTGCGCATGGCAGCAGCCTGGCAACGGCCTTCCTGTTGATCGGAGGATTGCTGGTCGTGGTGGCGGTCAGCGGCAAAATACTGCGGGTATGAAGGAAGAAAACATGAGCTTCCCGAGTCACTCAGGAAGCCCATGCATGATTTACCTGCCCCTCTCTTCCTTGTCGTTTTTCAACCAGCGATCGAGGCTGTAGTTCTTCAACCAGCCATCATCGTTATGGCTGCCGAAGATGTTGGTTCCGTTGGCCTTGGTGCTGTCCAGCGAGGCCAACAGTCCTGGTCGTTCGACCAGGTTTTTGGCCATATACACTTGCTGCTCGCTGTATTTCTTCTTCGGAAACCCGGTGGCCATGTCCCGCACCACCTGACCATTCTTGTCGATTTCGTCAGGGTCCTTGCTCATCTCGATGAGCGTATCTTTCTTCACATACCGGTGCTTCTCGAAAAAAAAGGTGCGGTCCTCCGACGTGTCCCGCAGATCATCAAACATGCCCCTGAATGCCTCTACTACCTGTGCGTCGGTTTTCGCATGGAAGGGGTCGAGGCTCTGGGTGTTGGGGTTGGTATTGCCAATAATCAAGCTGGTGGCTTTTTCGAGGCTGTCCAGGGTGATTTCACCGCCCTTGCCAACAATGCCCTCTCCCAGTCGCGGGCGATTGAGTATCTCCCGGGCCAGCATGATTGTCCGTTCGTGGACCTTACTCTCGCCGGGTTGTTCTTTAGCTATGTCCGTCAATGAGCTCAGGGTCAGGCGACCATCTTTCTTGAAATCACCCAACATCGAATAAACGTTACTCAGTTGGGTCGCCAACAGGTGGTCGTCCGAGCTGACATAAGGGTTCCCCGCGCTCGACATGCCGCCGTAGAGGTTTTGGCCGTCGAAATGCCGCTGGGCACCGTTCGCGAACTTACTATCGTAAGGTTGTGCAGTGGGCAGCGATTGGCCCAGCGCCCGCGCGTCTACCCCAGGTCGGGCGTGGCCATTCCCCGTCGGTATATTCACCCCGGGCAAGAAGCCCCCTGGATTATTGATACTGAAACTCATAGCTCATCTCCAGCATAGTTAGATTCCGTGGACCGGCCTCTGGTTGTTCGATCGGTGAAAACACCTCGAAATCAACAGCCAGCGATTGAGTGGTCGGCGGAAAACAGTGGTTCCGGAGAAATGCCAAATCGACCCGAGTAAAACTTGAGTGTTTGTAACGGTCGGGAAGGAGCCGTCGAATGGTCGTCAGTCAACCCGGCCGATCAACTGGCTTTCTGCTTGCGCCACCAAGCGGCCAGGCCATTGAGCAGGCCGGTGTTTTTCAGCGAGGAGGAATCGGCATGGGCGCGCTTTTCCTCTACCTGCATGCCCCTGGAAAAATCATCCGCGACGGGTGCCTGGAATTTGCGCTGGTCGACAAAGGCTTTCATCCGCTGGGTTTCGACCGCGTGTGTAGTCGATGCAATGAAGGGATCGCGCGATGCGGCATCCCTTTCTGCCCCCGTCAGCGCCTCTGCAGGCGGGGTATGAAAAAGCTCTTGGCAGCTGGGCTGGGGAGAACGAAACGAGGTTGATGTCATTGGCGAGCCCTCACTGTGAATCTGAAAGCGACCGGCCTGATTGAAACCGGTAGCTACAACCTGTGTGGCAAATGGGTGCAAACAGTTCCTGAAACAATTGAACCAGGCACCGCATCCGGCGTGCGGCGCCTGGACGTGGGTCAGCGGGATAGATAACGCAGCATGGCCTGGCTGATACGGTTACCGGAGCTCGCCAGGTTGAGCGCATTGGTACGCTTGAACATTTCCTGGGCCAACTGGATGAGGTGATCCTTGGGAGAGTCACCGGTAAGGCTCTGGCCAGCCAGTTTTCGCAGATCGCTGACGGTCAGGTCGCGCCCACCGTACCGGCCCTTCAGGTCGTTGTAGTGTTCAAGCATTTCACCGAACAGTTCTTTGTCAGTCTTGAACTGGAAGTAGTTGGTTCCATTGATGACAGCGTTCAGGCTGGTCCGGTCGATCAGCCCATCGAGTGCACCGGTGGAGCCATGACGATCAAGCGCACTCATCAGCTCAGGACGCCGTAACAGCTCATTGGCCAGGCGAATGTTCTCGTTCACGGCCGGGTTGGGCGACCAACCTTTTTTTGCCATCGCCTGAATACTGTCCCTGCTGACATACCCGGGGTTCCTGGGGTCCCTGAAGGCGTTGAAGTTGGCACTCAACTGTTTAGCCAAATCTTCACGACTCTTTAACGAGTACTGGGGGTCCGGAAAGCCGGGCACGGTAGGAAAAGGCCTGGGTGGCGGATTACTGATGACCGGCATCGGGCGTGGCGGTGGATTGCTCCAACCAGGATGCGGCCTCGGTGGTGGGTTGCTCCAGCCTGGATGCAGGGGTGGACGATGCCCGCCAAACCATTGGCCCACCCAATGCTTGATCTGGCCCAAGGCGCTCGACGTCGCCAGTGCGCCGCCGTGGCGACTCGAGTCTGCCGCAGACGTCGTTGCAGCGCTGGCCGACTGAGGCGCGCCGAATACCGGTCCGGCATGGGTTTCCCGAGACTGGAAGCTGACGCTAGCAGCGCTTTGCCCCATGAAGGTTGGCGCGGCAGGCGCCGGGCCACGGGCTTTGGCCTGGGGGCTGGACTTGGCCTGAGAAAGTTCAGGGCCTGATGAAGCAGGTGTGGGTTTATCGAGCATCGATACCGACATAGGTTCCTCCGTTACGGTGGGCGCGATTTTCAGCCTGTCGCTCCAACCACAATGTCGAAGCCCATCAGCTAGCCCATGTGTGGCGCTGTGTCGGAATTGGTTCCTGAGTGAGCAGCAACATGCGCTGTGTCGGTGTAGGAAAAACAGGCAAAAAAAATCGCAGCCTCAGGGAGCTGCGATTTTCCTCCACCGATGCGGATCAGAAGCCGACGCTGGCTTGCACAAAGAACGTACGTGGTTCGCCCAGGTACAACCCGGAGTTGTTATCACTGGAACGGGTGTAGTGCTGCTGGTCGAAAACGTTCTTCACGCCGACGCCCAGTTTGAGGTTCGACAATTGCTCGCCGAAGTCATAACCACTGCGCACGTTGACCGAGACATAACCTGGGATATCACCGTACTGGCCGTCCGCCGTGCCCTGGGTGATATAGGTACTGGTGGTCCCCGGTGCGCGCTGCCCGGACTGGGCGTACACATCCAGGTTGTGGGTCCAGTGGTTGATGTCGTAGCGCAGGCCGAGGGTCGCCACTTCACGGGAGTACAGCGGCAGGTCGCGGCCCTTGAACGGCACGTCACCTTCCGAGGTGGCTTTGGTGTAGGTGAAGCCGGCGTTGGCGGTCAGGCCGTCGAGGCGCGGGTCGAGGTTCGACAGATCATAGTGGGCCGAAGCTTCGATACCGGTGTGCTTGGTGGCACCCAGGTTGGTCCAGCCCACGTCGTTGCTGACGTATTGCAGCTCATCCGAGAAGTCGATGTAGAAGAACGTCAGCTCGCCGCCCCACACGTTGTCGTTGTAGCGCGTCCCCACCTCGTAGGTCTTGGCCTTTTCCGGGTTCAGGCCGTTGGCGGTCTGGTCGCCCGTGCCGCCCTGGCCCAACTGGAAGTATTGCAGGCTGCCGAACGAGGTTTCGTAGTTGGCGAACAGTTTCCAGGCATCGGACACGTGGTACATCACGCTCAGGGCCGGCAACGGCTCGTTGTTGTTAACCTCGCGGCGCTTTTCCGCCACCGCCTCGCCCTTGAGCCCGACCACCGGCCGGTCGTGCCATTCGGTACGAATGTCTTCAAAGCGAATGCCCGGGGTGATGGTCCACTTGCCGATATCGATTTTGTTGTCGATATAGAAAGCATTGGCCTCGGTGCCACCGGTGCGATCCTGATAGACGTGGCCATCGTTGAAGCCGACCGGCGTCGGTACGTTGTCGACCAGTTTCAGGCTGGTCGCCTGCTCGTGCATGCCTTCCTTGAGGTAGCGATAACCCAGGCTGACTTCCTGGGTGCTCGGGCCCACGTCGAACACATGAGACACCCGCGGCTCGATGCCAAAGGTGTAGTAGGTGCGCGGGTAGGAGCCGATGCTTCCCAGGTCGCGGTTGGCGATGTTGCTGCCACGGAAACTGTCCGAATAGTAAGTGAGGACTTCGGCCTGGGTACGGTCATCGATCTGGCGGATGTACTTGAAGGACACGTCCTTGCGGCGGCCGCTGAAGTTGTCCCAGTCACGTACCGATTGATACGGGTTGGCGTCGAACTGCTTCTGGGTCAGGCCGCCGGGCATATCGGCGCTGGCGTCGTAGTAGTGGAAGTTCAGCGAGAAGTCGTCTTGATCGGTCGGCGCCCAGTGGGTCTTGAAGATCACGTCGTCGATGTCATTGGAGTTGTTGCTGTTGCGATAGCCGTTGCCATTCACCCCGGAATACAGCAATGCCACGCCGATGCCATTGTCGGCGGTGCCACCGATGAAGGCGTTATCGATGTGTTTCCAGCCGCCATGGGCGGACGTTTGCAGGGTGCTGCCGACTTCCCCGGAGAATTTCTCGGGGATCGCGCGGGTCACGAAGTTGATCACGCCGCCGACGTTCTGCGGCCCATAACGTACGGAGCCGGCGCCGCGCACCACGTCGATGCTGTCCAGGTTGCCGGCGGAAATCGGCGCCATCGACAGCTGCGGCTGGCCATAGGGCGCGAACGCCGCCGGTACGCCGTCGATCAGCACCGTGGAGCGCGGCGACAGGCGCGACGTCAGGCCACGTACACCGACGTTGAGCGAAATATCACTGCCGCCGGTGCCGTTGGATTCCTGCACCTGCACGCCGGGCACGCGGCGCAACACGTCACCGACGTTCATCGCGCCCTGCTCGACCATGGCTTCGCGGCGGATCACCGTGCGCGCGCCGGGGTGGTTCTGCACCACTTCGGCGTTGGCATCGCCGAGCCAGTCACCGACCACCTTGATGTCGGTGGCGCCCAGTTCCAGCGGCGAGCCGGCTTCACCAGTGCCGCTGTTCAACGGGCGCAAGGTCACGGAACCGGCGTCGATCTGGTAGTCCAGGCCGCTGCCTTGCAACAATTGGCGCAAGGCTTGTTCAGGGGAAAGATTGCCGTCGACCGCCGGAGCCTGCTTGCCGGCGACCATGTCCGGGCTGAAAAACACTTGCAGGGACGTCTGCTGGCCCAGTTGGCTCAGCGCTGCGCCCAGGGGCTGGGCCTGGATGTGGATGCCCTCGGCGGCGTAGGCGGCCGGCAGCGCGGCGCTGACAGCAAGCGCCAGCGCGAGTGGCGCCCAGCGAGAGATTTTATTGTTGTTCACGGCAAGTTTTTTCACGTCGAACCTAGTCCTGTGATCGCAAAAGTACGCGGCTGTTAATGCAAACCAGTTGCAGTTGCAGGAGAAGACGAAGAACTCGGAAAAAACCTGAATGTCAGCGTGAAATAATTTCCTGGCTGCCGTCCGGCAAGGTGCGCAAGGCCACCGGCAGGATATGTGGCAAGGCCTTGAGCAAGGCGTCGGTGTCGTTGGACTTGAACACACTGGTCAGGCGCAGGTTGCCGATTGCCGGTGTGCTGACCCGCAGTGGCTGCTCGCGATAACGCGAGACTTCGCGTACGACTTCGCCCAGCGGCGCGTTGTTGAACACCAGCTTGCCCGTACGCCAGGCTGTCAGCTCCTCGGCGTTCACCGCGTAGGCCGTTGCCACCTGTCCCTTGCGGTCGACATGCGTACCCAGGCCCGCCGTCAGTGTCACCACGGTGTCTGCAGCCTGCCCTTGCACCTTCACGGTGCCGGCCTCGACCGCTACGCGGGTCTGGTCGTCATCGCGACGCACATCGAACCGCGTGCCGGTGACCGTCACCTGCCCTGCCCCGGCGGCCACCACAAAGGGCCGGCTGGTGTCGTGCTCGACGCTGAACATTGCCTCGCCCTGCTTGAGCTCCACGCCACGCCGGCCTTTTTCAAAGTGCACGGCGACGATGCTGCGGCTGTTGAGGTCCATCACGGAACCATCCGGCAAGGCCACCTGGCGATGCTCACCCAGGCGGGTGCTGAACTCGGCAGTGTAGGGTTTTGGATGATCGAGGCCGCTGAACAGCCCCAGCCCCACGGCCACGGCGACCACACTGGCTGCCACCGCATAACGCAACACGGCGCGGCGCTTGGGGCGCTCGGCGGGTGCTTCGCACAATGCCTGCAGGCGCGCCCTGGGCAGCAAGTCGGTGGCGCTCCACAATCCCTGCAGCACATCGAACTCGTATTGATGCTCGGCGCGCTCATTGCGCCAGGCGTCGAACCGTTGGCGCTCTTCAGGGCTCAGGTCAGCGTCTTGAAGACGTACGAACCATTGCGCAGCTGCATCGCGAGCCTCCTCACTGCCGCAGGCACGTTCAACGTTATCCATCATGGAAGGTCCTGTAAAAAGCGGGCGTGGGTCATGGGGCCATCGCGTCCAGGCGGTCACGCAAATGCCGCAGGGTGCGGATCATATACTTTTCCACCATGTTTTTAGACAAACCCAGGCGTTCGGCGATTTCCTGCTGGGTCAGGCCCTCGATTTTCTGCCAGATGAAAATCTTGCGGCAGTTGAGGGGCAGCTCGGCCAAGGCCCGTTCTATGGAGTCCGCCAACTGGATCGCGTGCATGAAATGCTCCGGGTCGCCGCTGTGGGGCGAGCTCTGATCACAGGTTTGCAGGGTCATGGCTTCGCGACGGTCTTCGCGCCGATAAGCGTCCACTGCAATATTGCGCGCGGTCTGGTGCAGGTAGGCGCGCGGTTGCTCGACCTCGGAAGATTTTGACTCAAGCACCCGCACAAAGGTGTCATGGGCCAGGTCTTCGGCCTGCTGACGGTTTCTCAGGCGGCGCGTCCACGTCCCGACCAACTCTTCGTAGTGTTCGAAAAAGCCTGTTCTGCGGGGCGGCTGAGGGATCATCGCGGGAGCACTGGGGAGGCGGGGCGTGAATAGTAATGCTTCCTATTAAGTCGAGCAATTGCTACCCGTCGCCCGTGGCACTCGCTATGGCTGGCTGGCCACCTGCCTGAGACGGCTAAGCTTCTCCCGGCTGCCGCAGACGCTCATCTGGCACCACTTGCGCAGTTTATTCTTGGAGATGTCCAGGAACACCCAATCGCAGTCGGTGGCCGTGCAACTCCTCAATGCCTGAAGATCACCGGACACCAGCATTTGCGTGGCCTCGATGGCAAGGCGGCCCAACACCATGGTGGTGAGTTCCTGCGCGGTGGTGCAGGGTTTCCACTCCCAGGCAGGCTTGCCGTCCACCGAGCGCAGCAGTCGCCAGGCAACGCCCTGCTGGAATGCCAGGTTGATCTGCTGCAATGGCGCATCGGGCGCGGCCTGTTGCAATGACAACGGATAGAACACGGCGTACAGGCACTCCCTGAACGCGATGATCGCGTCCAGGTCGGGCTGATAGGAAATTGGCGACTCAAACACCATGGGCTTGTAGTCATCGAACTCTTGCGCCGAGATCAACGAGGCATGGAGCGCCCATTCGAAGAAGAACTGAAAACTGGTCAGCCGCTCTTCGGTCACCTTGAGGGTGGTGCCGGGACGCCGGCCATTGGTGGTATTGATAAAGTCCAACACCCGGGCCCCGCCAATCAGACGGATCGATTTTGCAGTGCCCGTAAAATGCGTCATGTCTGCTCCTTAGAAAACGCGGTCTTGCGGCGATGCCGCAGATTACCTTGTTTTCTGAAAAGGCTGACAGTGTGATACCGACGCAAAGACCAACGGCTACTTGCGCGCGTCGTTACGTGCGACCCAATCGAGGATCGCCTCGACGGACTGCTCGACCGACAGCGCCTGGGTATTCAAGTGGACTTCCGGAAAGATCGGCAGGTCATACCGCGAATCAATACCGGTGAAGTTCTTGATCAGCCCGGCGCGGGCCTTTTTATACAGACCCTTGGGGTCACGTTGTTCGGCGGTTTCCAACGGCGCATCCACATGCACTTCCACAAACGACTCATTGCCGATGATCGAGCGCGCGTAGTGCCGGCTGGCCGCCGACGGCGAGATCAGCGCGACGATCACGATCAGCCCCGCCTCCAGCATCAGCCGCGCCACTTCGGCGACGCGCCGGATGTTCTCTTCGCGGTCGTTGTCGGTAAATCCCAGGTCCCGGCACAGCCCGCCTCGCACGGAGTCGCCGTCCACGATGCAGGTAAATCGCCCCTGGGCCTGCAGGGCAATGTCCAGTGCATCGGCAATGGTCGACTTGCCGGAGGCAGAGATGCCGGTCATCCAGATGACCAACGGCCTTTGCTTCATGCGCGGGTGTTCGGCGCGTAGATGGCTGAACGCAAACGCATGCAGGTTCTGGCCTGGACCTTGCGCAACATAGCTCATGGCTGCTCTCCCGCCGTCATCGAAACAGGTTGTTTACCCAACATGAACACCATCAGGCATTGCGCGAACAACAAGAGCGCAACCACCCAATAGACGCTTGAGAACGACCCCGTCAGGTCCTTGGAAAACCCGCCGAGGAAGTTACCGCACACGCCCCCCAGGCCGATCAGGACATTGGCGATGCCAAAGGCCTGGGTCAGGCGGCTGACCGGGACGATTTGCCCGATGTAACTGGGGACAAGCCCGAAGATCGGGTAGAACGCCAAAGCGAACAAAAAGGCCGCGAGGTAGAACAGTGGAAGGCTGTTGAAACTGAACACCAGGGTGGCGGCAAGCCCCGCGCTCAAAAAGCACATCGCCAGGGATGCCCGCACGCCGACCTTGTCGGCGATCCACCCGACCAGAAACCCCGACGCCATGCCCACGGCACCGATGGTGGTCCAGATAAACCCGGCATCCTGCACCGACACACCCAGCTCATCGCGAAGAAAAGGCGCCAGGTATGTCTGGAACGGCAACAGTGCCATGCCGTTGAGAAAAGCGATGGCCCAGGTCAGGTACAGCGAACGACTCAGCCAGGGCCGATCCCCGCCTGCCACTGCCGAGTGCTCCCCGGAAAAGCCGACATCCTGGCTCGCCCCCAGGTTACGCAAGAGAAACCAGGCCACCAGGCACAACGCTACGGAAATCAGGCCGGCGGTGAGCCAGATCGAACGCCAACCGCCGTTCAAGGTGAGAAACGAGACCAGCAATCCATTGATAAACACCCCATAGCTGGTGCCGCTGGAAATCAGCCCCATGACCCGCGAGCGATTCCCCGGGCTGAAGCCCTTGGTGACGATCTCGGCCAACGGGATATACACCGAGGCGGAACAGCCACCGAGCAGAATCAGCAGCGCGCCGGACAGCCAGATGTTGTCGCTGATGCTCAAGCCCAGCAGCGCCAGGGAGGTCATCACGGTGGACACCAGGCTGATTTTCCAGCCCTCGAAAAACCGGCTGATATAGCTGGTGACCGAGGAAAACAGCAGGAAGCCGACCTGCGCGCCGCCGGTGATCACGCCGACCGTGGTGTAGTCGAAGCCGATGTCCCGGCGCATGTCCACCACGAGGTTGGCGAACAGGTAGACGCCAAACCCATAGGTGCTGGCCACGAAGCCGGTCAACACCACCGCCAGCACCACACTGTCGAGGGTGCGGGGGTTGCTCTGTACGAGTGTACTCATGCTCTGACCCTCAGACGGCGCGCGCGGTGTGGATGACAAAGTCACAGGTCATCATGTCGTAGTCACGCTGGAAATCACCGTAGCTCTCATGCGCGCCAAACCCGGACGCAAGCACCTCGGTGGCCAACTTGCCCGGCAACAACGGATACACCTTCAAGCGATACTGTTCGGTCTCATCGAAGGTGTAGATGAACTCACACAGGTGTTGATCGACGTGCCCCAGGGTCACGCAGGCGTTGGTGCCGCAATAGTAGTAATTGCCGCTCGCCTTGAAGTTGCCCGCGCGAATCGCGAAGAAATTGCGCTGATCCACAATCAGCAGGCCGCCCGGCTTGAGGAGTGCCCTGAACTTCTCCAGCACCCGCAATCGATCATGGGCTTCAAAGACGTGGCACAGCGAACTGCCCAGGCACACCACCGCGTCGAACTTGCCCAGCACGGTAGGATCCAGCGCGAGCCAATCCATGTAGTGCGATTCAATCTCCAGGCCGCGTTGCCGGAAGTTTTCCCGCGCCTTGGTCAGCATGGTGCTGCTGCCGTCCGTGGCCACTACCTCAAACCCTGCTTCCTTGAGCTGGACCGCGTGGAAGCCGCTGCCCGTCGATACATCGATCACCGAGCGCACACCATGCTGGCGCAACAGTTCTTCAAAAAAGCCGCTCTCCCCGGCCTTTCGTTTTTCCCAATCGATCAACTCGTCCCAACGCTCCACGAAGTCTGCGGAGTATTGCGTGGCATAACTGGCGACTTCGCTGTGTTTGCGCCCTGACATCTGATTCATCACACACCTACCAAGTTGAATTTTTGAAGGCCAGGTACTTGCTCGCCAATTCCCGGGCAAAGTCGGCGGACTGCTCGATGGACATGGTTGGCTTGGAGTACCCCAGCAGCGCCTGCATGACGGCCATGCATTGCGGGTTGTAGGTGACCGATCCGTCACAGTGGATTTCGTCGATGCCATCCTGGCCCTGGCAGATACTATTGATGCGCACCGCCTCGTCCTGGGGGCAGGCCTCGCTGAACTGCACGTCGATCCGCCCCTCGTGCAGCTTCACCGGATAGCCACCCGGCAGCCCAAGCGGGCCCGGTGCATGCGCCCACACCGGCGTGGGGGAAAACAGGCCCTCGATGACGGTGACCGCAGAGCAGGCCGTCAGGAACTGCCCATCGATCCCGCCCAGGCGGCGGAACTCGGATTTCACCGTGGAGAAGATCTCTGCGTCTGACAGGTGCGTCACTGGCGGCCGGTCGCGCACCTCGTATAACAAGCGGTAGCTGGCACGCGGCGGCAACCCACCGCGCGGCACGTAGTGGCTGAAGTAGTGCTGGGTATACAACTGCACCTGCACGTCCGCGGGCGCGCACTCGAGCAACCGTGCGATGGAAAGCTGCGTGGCCGGGATCAGGTTGGCCACGTTGCCTACGCCGATATCCGGCGCCAGGCCGACCCTGGCCAGAATCGGATTGACGGCATCGGGGAAGGCCGCATTCACGGTCCTGGCCGAGATGCCGGAGGCTTTTACCGCCTGCATCAGGCAATGCATCAACGTCAGGTGCATGGGCAACCAGGGACCGAATTGCGCCTGGTCGAGCTGCTCGAACGACAACCTCGGCAAGCCGGTAATCACCCGCCACGATTGCAACGACGCGCAGTTCACCAGCATGTCCGGCGCTTCTTCACGCAGCACTCGCGTCATCTTGGGGATGTCCGTCAGGTCGGCGATCACCGGCTTGATTGCGATGTACTGGCCCAACTGGGCGCAGGACAGCGCCACCAGGTTGCACAGCCGGACAGTCGACTCTTCGTTGCGCCCCAGCACCACAAATTCGAAGGCGTTTTTTGGCCCGAGAATCTTCAGGATCTGCAGGCACAGGTTGCCGGCGCCCACCAGCAGCAGTTTTTTCTTGCGCAAGGACTGGCTCACCGTGGGTAGGCTCCGTTGTCCACGGGGATGACCTTGCCGGTCATGTGCCGGAAGCCCTCACCGATCAGCAGCAAAATCACCTCGGCCACGCCGCTGGGCAGGATAGGATCCTTGAGGATCTCCTGGCGTGCGTACTCCACACGGCGGTACTCGGGGATGGTGTCGTAGATCGCGGTCTCATGGATCAGCGCCGGCGAGACCGCGTTGACCCGCACAAACGGCGCGAAATTCCAGGCATTGGCCTTGGTCAGGCCAATGACCGCGGCCTTGGTCGCACCGTAGAGTGCGTCACAGCTGCCGACCTCACCCGCTACCGAGGAAATATTGACGATGGCGCGCGGGGCCTCGTGCTTCATCTCGCGCTCGGCAAAATCCTTGGACAGATAGACCAGCGCCTTGAGGTTCACATTGAGGATTTCCTCGATCTGCTCATCGGAATAGGCGTAGACGCTTTTGCCGTGGTAGATCCCGGCGTTATTGACCAGCCCGTAGATCGTTGTATGGCGCTCATACAGCGCGGGGATAAACCCCTTGATAACGGCGGGGTCGGAGAAGTCGGCAACGTGAGTCTCCAGGACCTCGCGGCCATGAAGCCCCTGCAGCCGTTCCAGGCCTTGTCGATCCTTGTCGGCCGCAATAACGAAGTAACCGTCCTTAATCGCCTGTTCGACAGTCGCCCGGCCGATGCCATTGGCCGCGCCGGTAATAATCAACTTCTTCATACCACAATCCTTATTGGCAAAATTCATTCATGCGCGCATAAAACGTGCGGTGGTATTCGTACAATTCCCGCAACTTTGGAAATTGATCGAGTACTGTCATATCAATCTGTTGTTTAGCCGGTGAAATAATCCGCTCACTATTTTCTGCCGCCACGTGCCAACTTCTCCAGGTTTTCCACTGGGGCGGACATTCACGTTTCCACGTCATGGCGTGAGGCAGGAATTCAATCTCCAGGTAATCACATAGTTTGCGTATTACCCGTTCCGGCTCAGCCGCCAGATCATCGGCATTGATCACATAGGGCACTGTGCCGGTCAATTTGGTGACCACGCAAAAGATGTCATATAACGCTTTATGCCCAATGGCCTGGACAGGCATATCGGGATGAACCCGATGATGGGAAATAATGCTGCTGGCCGGTTCACGAATAAGAAAGATGTTGGCTTGTTGTGCAAGAAACCCAAGATCAACTTTCAAGTCATCCAGGCAGTGGTAGCACATGTCTTTATGAAACACATTGCTGCGCTCTTTGGCCGCCAGCAGGTGCTCTTTGATGCCTTCGTACGTGGTGGGCAAACTGTGGTCCCATTCATCCGAGGGGATCGCCGACGCCTCGGTAAACGCCATGTGCGCAAAGGGCTCGTGGAACACTTCAAAATCTCCACGCTCGATGAACACCCGTTCCAGCACGGTGGAGCGCGAACGTGGGTGGGCCCACAACCCGATCATCTTGTTCATGCGATCACCCCGAATTCGGCAGCGAGCAGCGCGGTGAGCGACCGCTTGAACGGCTTCGCCACCGGGCAGAGTCGCACGCAGTAATCGGCCAGCCGCCGGTGCGCGCTGTTGGCCTCGTTGCAGGCGTTGATAAACGCCTCATGGTTGCCGAAGTCGTACGCCTCGATGCTGTCGATGAAATAGGCTTCGCAGAAATACGGAATCCGGATCAGCTTGGCGAAGATCGACGCCGGCGGCGTCAACGGCTGCGTCGCCGGGACAACCGGCTTGCCGTGGCTCTCACGTTCGATCAGGAACTCCACCACGTCCGGCGTCAGCGTGTAGCAGGTCGCCTTCAGCCCGGTTTTTTCCAGGTGCCAGCAGTGCTTGTTGCCGCGCTCGTCGACATCGATCTTGATGCTGGACAACAGGGTCTTGACCGGCACCGTCGACGCCGCGACCAGCGCCTGGATCTGCTCGTAGACCATCAGTTCGGCCCAACGCAGTTCCTCCGGGCTCAACGCCAGGCCGCGCTCCGCCGCCTGCAACGCAAATTCCGGCTGACAGGCAAAACGTCCGATCATGAAGGTAATCACGTGCCGGCAATGACGGGTGTCGATACCGTGACTGCGTGCGGTCGCCATGCCCCGCTCGATGGCCTGCAGGCCGGCCTGGAACTGCGAGACCGTGAAGCAGAAGGTGATATTCACCGAGCCGCCCCGGGCCACCAGGTATTCGACGGTGGCCATGCCCTCCAGGCTGCCGGGCACCTTGACCATCACGTTCGGCGCCAGCTGCTGCAGCTCCAGCCCGCGGGTCGTCATGCGTTCGATACAACGCACATCCACCGGGTCGACCTGCGCGCACATCCAGCCTTCAACCTGGCCCGACTGCACCCAGAGCGCCTGGAGCGCTGCGGCGCCCTCGGCGATCACTTCGTTGTAGAGCTTCTTGCGCAACTCTGCGGGCGACAGGCTCGCCAGGTTGAAGCGCGACGACCAATACTCGCGCTTGTCGAGAATCGCTGCGGTCACCAGCCGGGGGTTGGTGGTCACACTGCTGAAGCCGCTGCCCTGCGAGAATTCATCGGGCATCACCTGCTCGATATGCGCAATCGCCGCCGGGTACTTGTCCAGCAAGTGACTTTTAAAAGGCGCGTACACCACCGGCGATGAATCCCACCACACTTCTGAACCGGGGTCATTGGCCTTAAGCCGTTCTCTATAACCGTGTACGCTCACAACGCCTCCTCCCTGAGTAAGGTCAATGATTAATAAGGGACAACACTTCACGCATATCGGAAAACGGTAATGCCCCGGCCGCTGCCAACTGTGCGTGGCGACTGGGCGGGCCAAACCCCAGCACTTTTATATGTGCTGCCATCGCCGCCTGGACGCCGGTGACACTGTCTTCAACTACCCAGGCGTCAGCGGTGTCAATGTTGTAAGTTGCACAGGCGGTTAAAAACACCAGGGGATCGGGTTTCCAACGCCCCAACTCATAACAACTGAATATCCGCCCCTCGAAGTAAGGCAACAGCCCGGTAATGCGCAGGCAATGTTCTATCTTGTTGCGCGGCGCACTCGACGCTACGCAATAAGGCACCGTCAAGGACTGCAGGACTTCAACCATTCCATCAGTGGCTTTCAAGTTGAGTGTCAGTGCCGCCAGGGCCTGGTGTCGAAAGTGTGCTTCGAACTGACTGTCCAACTCGATATTTAATAACCCTTGCGCTTCGCGCAAACACTCCGCGATGCGACGACCGCGGAAGCGCTCGATATACGTTTCTTCATCCAGTTTGAAACTGCCCGTTACTTGGGCATTCAGCAGGGTAATCAACACAGACAGGGTGATTTCTTCACTGTGAACTAAGACACCGTCGCAATCGAAGATAATCAACTTGGGAGCGCGTAATAACGCGGCCCGTTTTTCCTGCTCTGGTAGTTCCCCTATAACGGCCGACAGGCACATACATTTCTCTTATAGGTGGCCCCGCGATGACATCCGAACTACCAACGGAGCGGGTTGAGGTGTGCCTATAAGACACGCGACAAAAAATCCTGTCAAACGCTTTTGAGCGGTTTTTTAGTATCTTATGGTTATTTCTTATTATTCTTTTATTCCATTTCTCACCATGGTTGTAGTCGCTAAAATCACACGGATGAACTTCCGTTGCGCGACGTCAGTCAGCTACTTGAACTCACGAATTTAAGGTCGGGTGGGCAATGCACATCTCGTTGGAGCAACAAGTGGCACTGGTGACAGGCGCCAGTTCCGGAATCGGCGCCGGCGCGGCCAAGGCGTTGGCCCAGGCAGGCGCCGCCGTCGTGCTCAATTACAACGCCCAGGCCGCACCGGCCGAAGCCCTGGCGGCCCAGATCAATGCAGAAGGCGGCCGGGCGATTGCCATTGGCGCCGATGTGTCCAAAGAGGCCGACGTAGAACGTTTATTCGCCCAGACCCTCGAGGCCTTCGGTCACCTCGACATCCTGGTGGCCAATTCCGGTATGCAAAAGGACGCCAACCTGGTCGACATGAGCCTGGACGACTGGAACAGCGTGATCGGCGTCAACCTCACCGGGCAGTTCCTGTGTGCACGCGCGGCCGTGCGTATCTTCAATCGCCAGGGCCTGCGTGAAGGCGTGTCGCGGGCAGCCGGCAAAATCATCCACATGAGTTCGGTGCACCAGCTCATCCCCTGGGCCGGGCATGTGAATTACGCGGCGTCCAAGGGCGGCGTGGAAATGTTGATGCGCACTCTCGCCCAGGAAGTCAGCGAACAGCGCATCCGCATCAACGGCATTGCGCCCGGCGCGATCCGCACCGCGATCAACCGCGCCGCCACTGAAGGCGCGGCAGCGAAGGAGCTGCTGAAGCTGATTCCCTACGGCCGTATCGGCGATGTGGAGGACGTAGCCAACGCCGTGGTGTGGCTGGCCAGTGATGCCTCCGACTATGTAGTGGGCAGCACTTTGTTTATTGACGGCGGCATGAGCCTTTATCCGGAGTTTCGTGGCAATGGTTGATTTGAATGACGAGCAACAAAGCGCCATCGATGCCCACGGCATCATTGGCGACATGCGCAGTGCCGCCCTGGTGAATGACAAAGGCAGCATCGATTTCTTCTGCTGGCCGGAATTCGACAGCCCGTCGATCTTCTGCTCATTGCTGGACACCCCCGGTGCCGGGATTTTCCAACTCACCCCCGACCTGCCCAACGCGCGACGCGAGCAGATCTACCTGCCTGATACCAATGTGCTGCAAACCCGCTGGCTCAGCGACGAAGCCGTGGTCGAAGTCACCGACCTGCTGACCATCAGCGAAGAAATCGACGACCTGCCCCTGCTGATCCGCCGCGTGCGTGTGGTCAGCGGCAAGGCCACCCTCCACCTGCGTTGCTCCGTGCGCCATGATTACGCGCGCGCGTCCACCCACGCCGCCCTCGATAACGGCACCGTGTGTTTCACCGCCGATGGCCAGCCGGGCCTGCGCCTGGCCGGCAGCCACCCGCTGCAGATCGAAAACGACGCCGCCGTGGCGCACTTTGAGCTGGGCCAGGAAGAAGGCGCCGAGTTCGTGCTCGGCGGCCAGGACGATGAGCGCGTGGACAGCGGCTGCACTGACCTTGCACTGGCCCATACCTTGAAGTTCTGGCGCGGCTGGATCGCGCAGTCGAACTATCGCGGGCGCTGGCGCGAGATGGTCAACCGCTCGGCCCTGGCGCTCAAGCTGCTGACCTCGCGCAAACACGGCGCAATCATTGCCGCCGCGACCTTCGGGCTGCCGGAAACCCCAGGCGGCGAGCGCAATTGGGACTACCGCTACACCTGGATCCGCGACGCCTCGTTCACCGTCTACGCCTTCATGCGCCTGGGCTTTGTCGAAGAAGCCAACGCCTATATGCGTTGGCTCAAAGGCCGGGTCAGCGACTGTTGCGGCCAGCCGACCAAGATCAATATCCTCTACGGCATCGACGGTCGCCAGGAGCTGCCCGAAACCCAGCTGGAGCATTTGAGCGGCCACGGTGGCGCCAAACCGGTGCGCATCGGCAATGAAGCGGTCGACCAGATCCAGCTGGATATCTACGGCGAACTGATGGACGCGGTGTACCTGGTCAACAAGTACGGCGAGGCCATCTCCCACGAGGGCTGGAAACACACGGTGGAAGTCACCGATCAGGTCTGCGAAATCTGGAACCGCAAAGACGTGGGCATCTGGGAGATGCGCGGCGAGCAGCATCACTTCCTGCATTCGCGGCTGATGTGCTGGGTGGCCCTGGACCGGGCGATCCGCCTGGCGTCCAAGCGCTCGCTGCCGGCGCCGTTTGCACGCTGGGACCAGACGCGCCAGGCCATCTACGCCGACATCTGGAGCAACTTCTGGAACGAGGAGCGCGGACACTTCGTGCAGCACATCGGCAGCACGGCGCTCGACGGCTCGATGCTGCTGATGCCGCTGGTGCGCTTCGTTGCCGCCACCGACCCGCGCTGGCTCTCGACCCTGGAAGCCATCCAGAAAAGCCTGGTGCGCGATGGCATGGTCTACCGCTACCGCAACGACGACAGCCAGATCGACGGCCTGCAAGGCACCGAAGGCGCGTTTGCCGCCTGCTCGTTCTGGTACGTCGAATGCCTGGCCCGCGCCGGGCAAGTGGAGAAGGCCCACCTGGAGTTCGAGCAACTGCTGCGCTACGCCAACCCGCTGGGGTTGTACGCCGAAGAGTTCGACAGCCAGGCCCACCACCTCGGCAATACACCCCAGGCCTTGAGCCATCTGGCGTTGATCAGCGCGGCCACCTTCCTGGACCGCAAGCTCAGCGGCGAGAAGACCACCTGGCAACCCTGAGGTGGGCTGTGCACAATGGGGCGCCCCTCGACCCGTCACGGGAGCCCCATGCGCCAGGTACTGCTGATCATCGATGTGCAACCTTCCTTCAACCCTCCCGAGTGGCTGGTGGACGGCATCAATGCCCTGCTCGGGCGGTTGCCGTCAGTGGCCACCGTGGAGCGCCATGACGAAAGCATCACGCCCTTCACCCGCCAGCTCGGCTGGCAACCGGCACCGGATGACCCCAGCCTGATCGCGGCAGATCGCGTCTTCATCAAGCACGGCTATGCACCGACACCCGAAACCATCGCCTACCTGAAAAGCCTCGCTCCCGAGCGCGTGCTGGTGTGCGGCATCCAGACCGACACCTGCGTACTGGCGGCGGGGTTTGCGTTGTTCGATGCCGGGCTGCAGCCGACCTTGATCAGCGACTTGACGGTCGGCTCGTCGCTGGATCGCTCGGGCAAGCTGGGCGTGGATCTGTGGCGGCACCACTTCAAACAGGTGCGCAGCAGCGCCGAGCTGGACCTGGACAAGTAACCCCACTGCCTTCAGGCGCGCCCTATCCCGTCACGCCCGTGGACTACAGTTGCAACACCGCTGACCAACCGACAGGAGCCCCCATGACCGCACTGCTCTATATACGTACCTCCATGCTCGACGTGGCTTATGAAGCCCATGGCCCCGCCGACGGTACCCCGGTGATCCTGCTGCATGGCTTTCCCTACGACCCGCGCGGCTACGACGCGATCGCGCCGGTGCTGGCCGCGCGCGGGTGTCGGGTGCTGGTGCCGTACCTGCGCGGTTATGGCCCGACGCGGTTTATCAATGAACAAGTGCTGCGCTCCGGGCAACAGGCGGCGCTGGCCAAGGACTTGCTCGAGTTCATGGACGCGTTGTCGATCCCGCAGGCCACGCTTGCCGGATATGACTGGGGTGGCCGCGCCGCGTGTATTGTCGCGGCGCTGTGGCCGCAGCGGGTGCGCGGGTTGGTGACCGGGGACGGCTACAACATCCAGGACATCGCCAAGTCGCTCAAGCCGCGCTCGCCCGTGACGGAGCATCGGTTGTGGTACCAGTTCTACTTTCATACCCAGCGCGGCGTGGATGGGCTGACTGCCAATCGCGCGCAGTTGTGCAAGTTGCTCTGGTCACTGTGGTCGCCGTCCTGGGCCGAGGGGCCGAGCCTGTATGACCAGACGGCGCCGTCGTTCGACAATCCGGACTTTGTCGAGGTGGTGATTCACTCCTATCGCCATCGCTTCATGTACGCACCCGGCGACCCGGCGTTGGAGCCCATCGAAGTGGCCCTGGCCCTGCAACCGCCGATTTCGGTGCCGAGCATTTCGCTGTGTGGCGCCGATGATGGCGTGGGACCACCGCCGGAAGAGGACGACGATGTGGAGCACTTCAGCGGCTTTTACCGGCGCGAAGTGTTGCCCGGCGTCGGCCACAATATTCCCCAGGAAGCCCCGCAGGCGACTCTGGCAGCGATCATTGAGTTGCTCGACCGACGCTAGGGCGCAGCCGCAAGCCGGAAGCTGAAGACGCTGCCCTGCCCCGCCACGCTTTCCGCCCACAGCGTGCCGCCATGGGCCTGGATGATCCCGTGGGAAATGTACAAGCCCAGGCCGCTGCCGGTGGGGTTGCCCTCGCGGGACGTCCAGTAGCGTTCGAAGATGTAAGGCAGTTGCGCCGCGCCGATGCCCGCGCCGTTGTCGCAGACGCGAAACAGCACGTGATCATCCGCCGCCTGGGCGAGCACCTCGATTGCGCCGCCCAGGCCGGTGAATTTCAGGGCATTGCCGAGCAGGTTGGAAAACACCTGGAACAGTCGCTCCGGGTCGGCCTCGACGCGCAGCCCTGGCTGGGCCTGCCAGGTCAGATTGACGCCCTTGGCCGCCGCCAGCGGCTGCCACATCAGGCCCAGTTGCTCCAGGGTCGTCACCACATCCAGCGGTTGCGGGGCCACCCGGTAACGCCCGGCCTCGATGCGCGAAATATCAATCAGGTCTTCGAGCAAAGTGTTCATGCGCGAGGTGGCGTTCTGCATGGTTTCAATCGCGCTGGTCAAGCGCAGGCTGGCCTTGGTGTCGTCGACGGGCACCAGCTTGCGCATCATGCCGCACTGCATCAGCAGAATGGTCAGCGGGCTGCGCAGGTCGTGGGAGACCACCGCCACCAACTCATCCCGCGCGCGCACGGCGGCGTGTTCGCGCTGTACCTGGCGCGCCAGGTCATGTTCCAGGGCGTGGCGGCGCAGGCTTTCCACCGCCAGCAACTCCGAGGGCGACCATTGCAGCGCCTTGCCGTCGACCTGCTGCTTCCATCGCTCAAACGACAGGCGCGGGCTCAATGTGGTCGTGCCCGCTTCGCGCGATTTGATCGGCTCGCCGCTCCAGTGCACGGTGGTCTGGACCTCGGGGCGGAACCACATCACCGCGTTGTCCACCGGCTTTGGCAGGCGAAAAGCCAACAGGCCGCTGGCGATGGCTTGATAGGCCACCGCCGGCGGGAACTCCGCGCCCAATTGATGGCTGCAGACCACGCCCTTGCCCTGCGCCTGGAGCCACGGATACAAGGCGCGGATCTCTTCCTCGGTGGGGCACACGCCAAACCGGTGCAGCCGCGCCTCCACCAGAATCGCAAGCCCATCGGCGGCCGTCAGGTTGAGCAAGATCTGCGCGTGCGGGCGCAGGCTCTCCATCACGTCACAGGTCTGCAGCGCCATGGCAGTCGCCAGCGCATCGATCATGCTGGTTTTTTCCTGCTGCTGGCGGCGGGCCTCCTGCTCCTGGAGCAAGGTGATCTGCATCGACAGCAACTGGCCAATGCTGGTGCAGGCGGTGCGCAACTCATGGGGCACGCGCAGGGGCTCGCGGTGGCCGCAGGTGATCAGGCCCCAGAGCTGGTCGTCCTTGAGCAGGGAAATGCTCATCGACGAACGCACGCCCATGTTTTTCAGGTAATGGCAGTGCACCGGCGAGACACTGCGCAGCACCGCGAAACTGAGGTCCAGCGCCTGGCCGGTGTCGGGGCGCAGGGCCGGCAGGATCGGCACTGGCGTGTAGGCGGCATCGGGAATCACGCGAATCCAGTTCAGCCGGTACAGTTCACGCGCCTGGGGCGGGATATCCGACGCCGGAAAACACAGGCCCAGGTACGGCGGCATGCCGTCACTGAGGGACTCGCCGATCACCTTGCCGTGGCCCTCCTGCTCGAAGCGGTACAGGGTGACGCGGTCATAGCCGGTGAGTGCGCGGATCTCGGTGACGCAGATCTGGTACAGCCCATCGAGGCTCTTCGCCGACTGCAGGCGACGCAGGGCACGGGCGACATGCAGCGCGGCGGCATGCCGGGGTGTCACGGCGCGCTCCAGTTCGAGAAACAGCACGCCCTGGTGCCGGTGCAGCAAGGCGTCAAAAAGATCACCGTTGAGCGTCACTGGGTGCAGCTCGTCTTCATCCGTATCCAGGTCGACCAGCGCCAGGCGCACCTGGGCTAACGCGTCTGCGCCGATCAGGCTGCCCAGCGCCTGGCCGCACAACGACTCGCCGCCAAGGCCCAACACGGTATTGACGTTGGCGCTCGCCTGCAGCACCACCAGCGTCGGCTCACTGAGGGTCAGCAGCAACCCGTGGGGCTGGATCGAGCCGGGAATGTGAATAGGCTCGCTCGCGCAGTCGTCCGACAGGGGGACGGCGCCGATCACAGGCAATGGCTTCATGAGCAGCGTCACGCCGGGGGGGCGGAGGAAACAGCGGTGCAGCGGCGGGTGCTCACTGCGCAAGGTAGTCAGCCAACATAGCACCTTGGTACAGATGTGTACGTTTTCGTTCAAGCCGGATCGTAGAACCGCTCACGGTAGGCCTGGGGCGTGACTTGCAGGGCGCGCAAAAAGCTGCGGCGCAGCGTCTCTTCACAGCCAAAACCGCAGTGCACGGCGATGCGCTTGATCGATGCGGTGCTGTCGGCCAGTTGCCGGCGTGCGGTTTCAACCCGGATCAACTCGACGGCGCGCGCGGGCGTCTGGCCAGTTTCGGCGCGGTAGTGACGCACGAAACTGCGCTCGCTCATACCCGCCTGGGCGGCGAGCGTCGCGATGTTGAGGTCGAGGGTGAGGTTGTCGGCGATCCAGGCGTGCAGCTCGGCAAAGCGGCTGCCGGCTTTTTGCAGCGACAGGGTCACGCTGAACTGCGATTGGCCGCCGGGGCGCTTGAGGAACACCACCAGGTGCCGCGCCACTTCCAGGGCCACGGCGCGGCCCAGGTCTTCCTCGACCAGGGCCAGGCACAAGTCGATGCCGGCCGTCACACCGGCGGACGTCCACACTGAGCCTTGCTGGATAAAGATCGGGTTGGACTCCACCGTCAGCGCGGGAAACTTGCGCGCCAGTTCCTCGCAGCGGGTCCAGTGGGTAGCGACGCGGCAACCGTCGAGCAAGCCGCTCGCGGCCAGCAGGAAAGCCCCGGTGCACACCGACGTCATGCGCCGGGTATGACGGGATTTTTCACGCACCCACTGCACCAGCACGGCGTCTTCGGCGACGCCATACACGCCCCAGCCACCGGCGATCACCAAGGTGTCGCAAGGTGCGTCGACAGCGGGCAGCGGCTGCGCCACCAACGCCAGGCCCGCCGAGGTCATGACCGGTTCTGCCTGGTCGGCGATCACGCTGACGGCGTACGGCAACGGCAAGCCGCGTTGGCGCGCCAGGTCATTGGCCGAGGCGAACACCTGCAACGGCCCGGTCACGTCGAGGACCTGAGCGTTATCGAAAGCGAGGACGTGGATGATTCTGGGCATGATTGGCGTGATTGGTGGGTTCAATGGCGTATTCGCCAAAGCCTAGGCCTCTAGAGTGAAGTCGTCCACCCCCTTTAGCGGAGCTTCATTCATGACCTTGCAGATTGGCTTTCTGTTGTTCCCCGGCATCCAGCAACTGGACCTGACCGGCCCTTATGACGTGCTGGGCTCGCTGCCGGAGGTGAAACTGCACCTGATATGGAAGGACCTCGCGCCGGTCACGTCCAGCACCGGCCTGGTGTTCACCCCGACCATGACTTATGCCGACTGCCCTGCCCTGGATGTGATTTGCGTGCCCGGCGGTTCCGGCGTGGGCGCATTGATGGAAGACCCGTCCACCCTGGACTTCCTCAAGGCCCAGGCGCACACCGCGCGCTACGTGACCTCGGTGTGCACCGGCTCGCTGGTGCTCGGCGCAGCGGGTTTGCTGCGCGGGCGCAAGGCCACGACTCACTGGGCCTACCACGACCTGCTCGCCCCGCTTGGCGCGATCCCGGTCCAGGCGCGTGTCGTGCGCGACGGCAACCTGTTCACCGGTGGCGGAATCACCGCCGGTATCGACTTCGCCCTGACCCTGGCGGCCGAGCTGTACAGCGAAGCGGCGGCGCAGCTGGTGCAACTGCAGATCGAATACGCGCCGGCGCCGCCGTTTGATTCGGGCAGCCCCGACACCGCCCCGAAGCACGTCCTGGAAGAAGCCCACAAACGCACCGCCGAGTCGCGCAAGACCCGCGCAGAAATCGTCGCACGGGCGGCGGCACGGTTGGGCTGAGGTTGAGCCTGGGAAGCTGGCGGTACCTGTGGCGAGCTTGCTCGCCACAACAGGCTCAGGCCGGACGAGACATCAGCGCCAGGCGCACGGCCAGCACGGTCAACACCGTCGCCAGGCCCCATTTCTGCAACGCCGCACCCGCTGAACGGCCGGCAAAAAACCGGCTGACTGCGCCGCCGAAAATCCCCAGCAACAGGTGAAACACCGCGGCGATCACCGTCAGTACGCCGCCCAGTACCAGCAGTTGTATCGCGATCGACCCCGTCTCAGGGCGCACGAATTGCGGCAGGAACACCACAAAGAACAGCAGCGCCTTGGGATTGAGCAGGCTGTTGAGCATGGCCTGCAAAAACACTCGGCCCAGCGGCACCCGCTCGACTTGAGCCTGCGCCCCACCCGGACGTTTCTGCAGCGTCTTGAACACCAGCCACAGCAGATAGATCACCCCGGCAAAGCGGATCAAGTCAAACGACGGCGGCCAACTCGCGACCACCGCAGTGACCCCCGAGGCGGTCAACCCGGTCAACAGCAGGTCTGCCACGCCAATGCCCAGCGCCGAGGCCATTCCCCCGCGCCAGCCATGGGTCACACCATGGGTGATCACAAACGCCATGTTCGGCCCCGGCGATAACAGCAACAGCAGCACAGCACCGGAAAACACCGCCAGGGTTGCAAGGTCGATCATGCTCGCGCCGTCCATGAGGAAAAGCCTGCAGATTAGTCGGCTCACCCCGGCCGAACAAAAAATTGTGCTGGATACATTGCGTGCCGGGAATTGCGAATGGCCACGACCACCGTCTAGAATGCGAAACATTATCAATTAAGACTGCTGCGCCAGGATGCCCATGTCGAGCGACCACCCACTGGACCATGCCGCCATCGGCCAGTTGTACCACGCCCATCATTCCTGGCTGCGTGGCTGGCTGAACCGCCGCACCGGTTGCCGTGAACATGCCGCGGACCTGGCGCAGGAAACCTTCGTGCGCTTGCTCAACGCGCGCAAGCAGCAGACCTTGCAACAGCCCCGCGCCTACCTGAGCAGCATCGCGCGCAGCCTGATGATCGACCAATACCGGCGCCGCGAATTGGAACGCGCCTACCTCGAAAGCCTCGCCCACTTCCCCGAGGTCGAGGTGCCGTCGGAAGAAACCCGGTGGCTGATCCTCGACAGCCTGGAACGCATCGACCGCCTGCTCGACCAGCTCAAGCCACGGGTGCGCGAAGCCTTCCTGCTGGCGCAACTGGATGGCCTGACCTGCGCGCAGATCGCCCTGCGCCTGGGCGTGTCCAAGGCTACCGTGGAGCGCGACCTGGCCAAGGCGCTGCACGCCTGTTATCGGTTGCGCTATGCCGAACTCTGACCCGCGCCTGGTGGACCAGGCCATTCAATGGATGATCAAGCTGCGTTTCAACGTGGCCGACGACGCCAGCACCGCCGCGTTCGATCGCTGGCTGCACACCAGCGCCGAGCACCAGCAGGTGTGGCAGCGGGTGGCGACCATGAACGATGATTTCAACCAGCTGCCGGCCCAGGTCGGCCGCCATGCCCTGCAAGGTGCGCGTCAACGCATCAGCCGCCGCGAAGGCTTGAAGCTGCTCGGGCTGGTGGCCGGCGCAGCGGGCTTGACCTGGCTCGGTCGCGACTACACACCGCTGCCCGGCTTGATGGCCGACTACCGCACCGCCACGGGTGAGCGGCGTTGGGTAGCGTTGGACGACGGCAGCAAGATCCAGCTCAACAGCGCCAGCGCCTTCGACGCCACGTTCAGTGCCGAGCGCCGCCTGGTGCACCTGCACCGGGGCGAAATGCTGGTGAACACGGGCGTCGACGACCGGCCACTGTGGGTACAGACCCGCGACGGTTACCTGCGTGCCCTCGCCAGCCGTTTCCTGGTGCGTGAAGAAGCCCAGGGCACGCTGCTCGCCGTCCAACAGGGCGCCGTGGCGTTATTTGCCAACAGCCGGGAGGCCAACGCGCGCCACGTGCTCAAGCCCGGCGAGCAGGTGCTGTTCGACCACACCGGCATTCATGCGCCCATCGCCAACGGCCTCGATCCCTGGGGTTGGAGTGACGGCGTGATCAGTGCCCACAATATGCGCCTGGACGACTTCCTCAGCGAGTTGAGCCGCTACCGCAATGGCCTGCTGCGTTGCAGTGAAGCGGTGGCCGGGTTGCGCGTATCGGGGACTTATCAGTTGAACGATACCGATCAGGTGCTGAGCCTGGTGGCGCAATCGCTGCCGGTCGACGTCACCTACCGCAGCCGCTATTGGGTGACCGTCAGCCCTCGCGTTTAACGCGTCGAAAAATAAATGAGGTGAATTCTCATTGCCGCTCGACCTGTAAGGAAAGGCCGATCAACAGGCCGGTTCTGTCCACTTCCTTCAGGAGCATCCCGCGGTCATGCAAGCGTTCCCCTCACAACGTTCTCCACTCAAGCGCGCGGTACAGGCCGCCTTGCTCGGTGCCTGCCTCAGTGGCGGCGCCGTGCCGCTGGCCGTGCTGGCCGACACCTTGGCGAGTGACACCCAGGCCCGCGACTGGAACATCGCCGCCGGCTCCCTGGCCAGTGCGCTGGACCAGTTCGCCCGCCAGGCCGGGATCAGCCTCTCGTACGACGCCACCAGCGTGGCCGGCAAGGCCAGCCCGGGCCTGAGTGGCCGCTTCGACCGCGAGCAAGCCCTCGGCCAGTTACTGCGCGGCCAGGGCCTGCAAGCCCAGCGCCAGGGCAGCAGCAACTGGCTGCTGTTGCCGCAAGTGGCCGACACCGGCGCACTCAACCTGGGCGCCACCACCGTTACCGGCGACCGACTGGGGGCAACCACCGATGGCACCGGGTCCTACACCACCGGCGCGGTCACCATCGGTAAAGGTCAACACAGCCTGCGCGAAATGCCGCAATCGGTGAGTGTGATGACCCGCCAATTGATGGATGACCAGAACCTCACCACCATCGACGACGTGATGGAGCGCACGCCCGGCATCACCTCCTACGAATCGCCCATGGGCGGCAAGTATTTCTATTCCCGTGGTTTCAAGATGCTCGGCCAGTACCAGTACGACGGCGTGCCGCTGGACATGGGCAAGGACTACGCACAGGCCGACAGTTTCAGCGCCAACATGGCGATCTATGACCGTGTGGAAGTGCTCAAGGGGGCCGCCGGCATGCTCAAGGGCGCCGGCACGGCCAGCGGCGCAGTGAACTTCGTGCGCAAGCGGCCACAGGCCAGCCCCACCACCAGCCTGTCGCTGTCCGCCGGCACCTGGGACAATTACCGCGCCGACGTCGACACCGGCGGCCCGCTGAATGACAGCGGCACGGTGCGCGGCCGTGCGGCGGTCAGCCAGCAGAATCGTGGCTCCTACATGGACATCGCCAAGCGCCAGGACCAGGCCTTCTACGGCGCCCTGGACATCGACCTCAGCGCCGACACCACCCTCGGCCTCGGCGCCAGTTATGAAGATGTCGATGCCACCCCGTGCTGGGGCGGCCTGCCGCGCTACGCCGATGGCAAAAGTGCCAAGCTCAGCCGCTCGACCTGCCTGGGCCAATCCTGGAACGACTGGCAGAGCCGGCGCGCCACGTACTTCGCCGACCTCACGCAGCAGCTCAACGACGACTGGAAACTCAAGGTCGCGGCCGTGCACAGCCGCAACCTGCAAGACATCAAGTACGCCGCCAGCGAAGGCACCATTGCCTACGACAACCCTGCTCCGACCGCCGTCTCCTACGCGGCGCTGATGGACTACGACCACAAGGACTTCGGCCTCGACGCCTACCTCGACGGCAAATTCGAAGCCTTCGGCCTGCAGCACGAACTGATCCTCGGCGCCAACGGCAGCCGTGGCACCCAGGACGACATCTACGCGATCCAGAACCTGCCCACGCGCCAGAGCATCTACCAACCCAACCATCACTTCCCGGAACCGGCCGATAACACCTTCTGGCCCAACATGTACCGTGGCAGCACCATCAAGGAGACCGCGACCCAGTACGGCACTTACGCGACCTTGCGCCTGCGCCTGGCCGAGCCCTTGATGTTCATCGTGGGCAGCCGCGTGAGCTGGTACGAAAACCGTCGCCAGTCCTACAGCCTTGGTTGGGGCGAATGGTCGCTGCAGGATGCTCGCACGAAGGAAACCGGCGAGGTCACACCGTTTGCAGCGCTGATCTATGACCTCAACGAGCACCTGTCGGTGTACGCCAGCTACGCGGATATCTTCCAGCCGCAAAGCGCCTACGCCACCGCCGACGGCGCCGCGCTCAAGCCGAAAATCGGCGACAACTATGAGCTGGGCATCAAGGGCGAATGGTTCGAGGGGCGCCTCAACAGCTCCCTGGCGCTGTTTCGCTCCATCGAGAAAAACGGCGCCGAAACCGACTACCTGAGTTTCTGCCCGACCTCCGCCGATGGCTATTGCTACACCGATACCGGCAAGGTCCGCGCCCAGGGCGTGGAGGCCGAAGTCAGCGGCGAACTGCTCGAGCGCCTGCAGGTGTCCGGCGGCTACACGTACACCCAGACCAAGACCCTGAAGAACATCGACAGCGCCGCAGAAGGCGGTGTTTCCAACAGCTACGTACCGCGCCACATGCTGCGGATGTGGGGCGACTACCAGCTCGACGGCGCGCTGTCGAAATGGAGCGTAGGCGCCGGGGTCAATGCCCAGAGCAGCAACTATCGCGTACAGACCATCAAGCTGGAACAGGCCGGCTATGCAACCTGGAGCGCGCGCCTGGCCTACCGTCTCGACGACACCTGGACCGTGGCGGTCAATGGCAACAATCTCTTCGACAAAACCTATTACAACACCGTCGGAACTGCATCATGGGGCAACTTCTATGGTGAACCGCGCAATTTCACCGTTAGTTTGAAAGGCAACTTCTAATCCCGCGAAACCCCCAGTGGCAGGGCACTTAGTGCGCCCTGCCACGCCCTCTTTGTCCCCCCTTCCTACTGCCGCTGGAAAAAGGTTTGTCCTTTAAACAGGAAAAATCTCACATTTGTTCCTACACTCAAAAACACACCCATTCACCGAGTGTTCGGACAAGGAATGTCAATAAAATGCCACCTAAAAGACTGATTAACCTGTCTAGCGCGCCACCTCCGCACCATCGTCAATTTGTTGACTAAGCACAAAAGGGAACACTCCTTTAGTCACTATCGCCGCAAAATCCCTTCAAATGGATAGCTTCACTGGCATGTGCATTTGGATTGGTAGTTGCGTATTACCCAGAGTAGCCGTAGTTCGAAGTGCCCTCTAACGCCATCGCGGCTTTATTGAAGCGACAACGAACAACAGCAACTGGAGTGCAATGAGGGATGTTTTATGCGAGAAAAGTCGTCCGTCGACAGCCTGTTTTTAACGCGCGCCGGTTTTGTTGAGTTCTTTGTCGTTTTCGTCAAATTGATCCATGGCCTCACGGCCATTCTGCCGCCGCTGGTCCTGGTGCTTTTCCTGGACCCGTTGGCCCCTGAGTTGCGCCCGCATTTCATCGGCCTGCTGGTATTTTTCGCAGTGCTGACCATCATTCTGTTCCAGGCCCTGGGCATCTATTCCGAGGAGCTGTTCAGCAACCGCCTGCGCCTCAAAGCCAAGATCAAGGCCTGGACCGCGGCGTTTTGCATTCTGCTGTTCATGTACCAGATCCTGCAGTTTTTCCCGCAGTTGACCCCGCGCAACCTGGCCGTGTGGTACGTCGCGAGCCTGGGCCTGCTGTGCCTCGAACGCCTGGTCATGCTGCGCCTGTACCGCCGGCTGATGAGCGCCGGCAAGTACCTGCAACGCACGGTGATCCTGGGCTTTACCGACACGGCCGTGCACGTTGCCGACCACCTGCAGCGCAACGGTGATATCCGTTCCGGCCTGATCGGTTTTATCGACGACCGCACCGAGCGGATCCCCAAGGAGCTGAGCAACCTGCCCTTGCTCGGCAACACTCGCGACCTGGAAAAACTGATCCGCGCCGAGCAGGTCAACCAGGTCATGATCTGCCTGCCGTGGGCCGCCGAGCAACGCATCCACGGGCTGGTCAACCGCCTGCGGCAGATGTCGGTGAACGTGATGCTGGTGCCCGACATGGCCGCCCTGCGCTACGGCCACAGCCGCATCACCGACGTGGGCGGGATCCTGATGTTCAACACCTCGCAATTGCCCTTGCGCGGCTGGTCGCCGGTGATCAAGCGCTGTGAGGATTTCCTCCTGGCGAGCCTGGCCCTGGTAGCGTTGTCACCGGTGATGCTGGCGACCGCGATTGCGATCAAACTCGACTCCAAGGGACCGGTGCTGTTTCGCCAGAACCGCTACGGCTATAACGACAACGAAATCCGCGTGTTCAAGTTCCGCTCGATGTTCACCGACCAGAGCGACTTCACTGCCGAGCGCCAGACCACCCGCCATGACCCGCGCATCACCCGCGTGGGTCGCATCATCCGCAAGACCAGCATCGACGAGTTGCCGCAGCTGTTCAACGTGCTGCTGGGCAACATGTCCATGGTCGGCCCGCGCCCGCACGCCACCGCCACCAAGGCCGCGGGCATTCCCTTCGAAGTGGCGGTGAGCGAGTACAGCTCGCGGCACCGGGTCAAGCCGGGCATCACCGGCTGGGCGCAAATCAATGGTTACCGGGGTGAGACCGACACCCTGTTCAAAATCCAGAAACGTGTCGAGTACGACCTGGAGTACATCTCCAAGTGGTCGGTGTGGTTTGACTTGTACATCGTCTTCATGACGGTCCCGGCCGTCCTTTCCACCAAGGAAGTCTATTGATGAATACCCTCAACGGATTAATTCCCTGCATCATTTCCGGTGGTTCGGGCACGCGGCTGTGGCCGGTGTCCCGGCAGAACATGCCCAAGCCGTTCATGCGCATGCGCGATGGCCAGAGCCTGCTGCAAAAGACCTTCCAGCGCGCCGCCAAGCTGCCCGGCGTGGAAAGCGTGTTGACGGTGACCAACCGCGACCTGCTGTTTCGCACCCTGGATGACTACCGCCTGGTCAACAAGGCGCACCTGCCGCTGGATTTGCTGCTGGAGCCGTTCGGCCGCAACACGGCCGCGGCGATTGCCGTGGCGGCGCTGCATGTGCAGGAGCATTTCGGCGGCGATGCGCAATTGCTGGTGATGCCTGCCGACCACTTGATCCTCAATGAAGTCGCGTTCGCCGCGGCGGTGACCCAGGCCCGCGACCTGGCCGAGGCCGGCTACCTGGTGACCTTCGGCATCCAGCCCGACCACCCGGAAACCGGCTTCGGCTATATCGAACAAGGTGAGCCGCTGAGCACCGGCAACCGGGTCAAGCGCTTCGTCGAGAAGCCCGACTTGGCCACCGCCCAGGCCTACCTCGACGGCGGCAAGCACCTGTGGAACGCCGGCATGTTCTGCTTCAAGGCCAGCACCCTGGTAGATGAACTGGCCACCCATGCCCCCGACGTGCTGGAGGCCGCGCGCGCCGCGCTGGAACACAGCCAGAGCCTGCAGAACAAAACCTCGCGCCAGCGTGAGCTGGACGCCGATGCGTTTGGCAGCGCGCCGGATATTTCCATCGACGTGGCCCTGATGGAAAAGTCCCAGCAGGTCGCCGTGGTGCCCTGCGATATCGGCTGGAGCGACATCGGTTCCTGGGAAGCGCTGCGCCAGCTCACGCCCAGCGATGCGCACGGCAACCAGGTCAACGGCGAAGCGATCCTGCATGACGTGCACAACTGCTACATCGACTCGCCCAAGCGCGTATTGGGCGCGGTGGGCGTGCGCGACCTGATCATCGTCGACACCCCGGATGCGCTGCTGATCGCCGACGCCAACCGCAGCCAGGACGTGCGCTACATCGTCGCCGAACTCAAGCGCCAGAATCACCCGGCGTACAGCCTGCACCGCACCGTCACGCGGCCGTGGGGCACCTACACCGTGCTCGAAGAAAGCAGCCGCTTCAAGATCAAGCGCATCGTGGTCAAGCCCCAGGCCTCGCTGTCATTGCAGATGCACCACCACCGCAGCGAACACTGGGTGGTGGTCAGCGGCGCGGCGCAGATCACCAACGGCGAGCGTGAATTCCTGATCAACGCCAACGAGTCCACGTACATCCCCGCCGGGCACAAACACCGGCTGACCAACCCCGGCATCATCGACCTGGTGATGATCGAGGTGCAGAGCGGCGAGTACCTGGGCGAAGACGACATCGTACGCTTCGACGACATCTACGGGCGCGCCCCTCTCGAGGCGAAGAAATGACATGCGCACTTCGCTGATCATCCCGACCCGAAACGCCTCCAGCCACCTGGCGCGCTTGCTGCCGGCGCTGAAGATGCAAACCCTGCAACCGGACGAGATGCTGGTAGTCGACAGCGCCTCCAGCGATGACACCGTGGCGCGTTTTCGCGAGTTCGGTGCGCGGGTGGAGGTGATCGACGCGCGTGATTTCAACCACGGCGGCACGCGCCGCTGGGCCAGCGAACAGGTGGGTGGCGACGCGCTGATCGTCATGACCCAGGACGCCATCCCCGCGACCCCGCAGACCTTCGCCAACCTGCTGGATGAATTGCAGCAGGACCCGCTCAACGGCGTGGCTTATGGTCGCCAGCTGCCGCACCCCGATGCCGGGGTGCTGGGCGCGCAGTCGCGGCACTTCAACTACCCGGAGCAGAGCCGCAGCAAAAGCCTGGCCGATGCGCCCGTGCTGGGGATCAAGACCTGCTTCAGCTCCGACTCGTTTTCCGTGTACCGGCGCAGCGTGCTGCAGGCAGTCGGTGGCTTTCCCGCCGACGTGATCGGCAGCGAAGACGCCTACGTTGCGGCGCGCATGCTGCTCGAAGGCTACAAGGTGCGCTACGCCGCCACGGCGCTGGTGCATCACTCCCACGATTACAAACTCATGGATGAGTTTCATCGCTACTTCGACATTGGCGTGTTCTACGGTCGCGAGCCGTGGATCAGACAGGCCTTTGGCGACGCCGGCGGTGAAGGCAAACGCTACGTGCTGGCCGAACTCGCGGCCTTGCGCAAAGCCGGTGCCTTGCACCGCGTACCCGAAGTGCTGGTGCGCAGCGCGTTCAAGTTGCTCGGCTACCGCCTGGGCCATCTTGAGCGCCGCCTGCCGCTGGCCCTCAAGCGGCGCATCAGCATGTTTCCCGGTTATTGGAGGTGAGCAGCATGACCCACAGGAAGTCCCGCTTGATCAAACCCGCCGTGCTCGCCTTGGCCATGCTGGCCCTGTCCGCCTGCAATACGCCGGCACGCATCGTCCCGCCCGACGACCAGACTGTCGAGGACGGCAAGCGCGCCCTCGACCAACTCGCCCAACTGCCGCCGGCGGTGGAACGCATCCGCATCGGCGACCAGTTGCGTATCGTCCGCGATGCCGGCGAGATGCCGACGCTGTCGGCGTTCAACGTCAGCACCATCTACGAGCTGACGCTGTACACGGTGCAGAACGACGGCAAGATCAACTACCCCTTCCTGGGGCCGATCCAGGTGGCGCATCGCACCCCCGCCGAGGTCGCCGCCGACCTGACCAAGAGCCTCGCCCCGGTGTACCGCGAGCCACGCGTGACGGTGAACATCAACCAGGCACCGGGCAACTCGGTGATTGTCGGTGGCGCGGTGAACAACCCGACAGCGGTCCAGATCGCCACGGCCAACACACTCGAGGAGGCAATCGTCGGCGCCGGCGGGGTCAACCCCTCGGGCAACGCGAGCATGGTCGCCTTGCTGCGTGAAGATGCCCAAGGCGCCTACCACGCCTACTTCCTGGACTTCAGCCAGTACCTCAAGACCGGCCCCAACGGACGCAAACAAGTGCCGCTGCAACGCGGTGACGTGGTGTTCGTGCCCAAATCCAACGTGGGCGAGCGCATCCAGGGCGTGGATACCTACCTGAACCAACTGATCCCGTTCACCAAATCCATTGGGGTTGGCTACAACTACACCAGAACCAGCGGCGGCAATAACTAAAGGAGCGACATCCCATGATCGAGATCCGTTCTTTTCGTGATCTTCTGCGCCTGTTTTTCATCTTCCGCCACGAGTTCAAGCTGGCGGCCATCGCGGCGCTGGTGATCATTCTGCTCGGCGCTTTCCTGCTGCCGGCCAAGTACGAGTCCACCGCACGCCTGCTGGTCAAACCGGGGCGTGATTCGACCCTGCCGATCGAGATCAGCAACCGCCAGGCGCTGGTGATGCCCAGCACCCAGCGCGACCCGATCGTCGACGAGGAGCGCCTGCTCACCGGGCGCCCGATCGTGCGTGCGGTGGCCGAGCACTATCTGGAAGTGATCAACAATGCGCCGCCGCCCCAAGGCTTTTTCAAAAGCGCCAAGCATTACCTCAAGGAAGGCGTGGGCGCAGTCTTCGATGGCCTGCGCGTGGTCCTGGAAACCCTCGGCGTGGTGGAAAAAACCACCCCGGTGGAACGCCTTGCCGCCGGCCTGGAAAAGAGCTTTGAGGTGAGCCACGCCGCCGGCTCCACGGTGATGGACATCAGCTTTACCTGGGGCGACCCGGAAATTGCCCAGGCGGTGGTCAAGGACTGGGTCGAGACCTACATCAACGAACGCACCCAGGCCCTGGGGCGCAAGAGCCTGTATGCCTTCTACGAAGGCCAGGTGAATACCAGCGCCACCGAGATCAAGAGCTACAAGGAGCAGATCCTCAAGCACCTGAACGAGATCGGCGCGGCGAGCATCACCGACCGCCTGGAAGACTTGTCCGAGCGCATCAACGTGCTGCGCGGCGAGACCTTCAATACCACCCGCCTGATCGCCTCGTCCGACAGCGCCATCGAGAGCACGCGCAACCAGCTCAAGGGGCAGCCCAAGGAAGTCACCACGGTGCGCCAGATCGCGCTGAACCCACAGCAGCAGGACTTGCGTCGCCTGCTCAACCAGAAGCTGCTGGAACGCGCCGACATGATGCGCACCTACACCGACAACGCGCCGCCGGTCAAAGCGCTGGACGCATCGATTCGCGCCATGCAGGCCCAGGTCGCCAACGAGAGCAACACCGTGCAGGCCTCGGAGAACCGTGCGCCGAACACCCTGGAAATCCACCTGCAGCGGGTGCTGCTGGATGAGTCGAGTAACAACCTGGCCCTGCGCACCCAACTGGTTCAACAGCAGAAGCAACTGGTGAATCTCGAAGACCAGCGCAAGCAGGCCCTGGAGATCGAACCGGAGCTGGCGCGCCTGTCCCGTGAGCTCAGCGCCACCGAGCGCAACTACGCGCTGTACGTGGACAACCTGGAAAAATCGCGCATCGACCGCGAGCTGGACAACAGCCAGATCAGCAACATCGCGGTGATCGAAGAAGCCACCCTGAACCCGGGTCGCATCTTCCCGAAAACCCTGTTGATGCTGGTGTTGGCGATTCCGTTTGCAATCGTCGTCGGCCTGCTGGTGATCTATCTCTGCTACCTGCTCGACCAGCGCATTCACGACGGTGGCCTGGTGGAACGCAAGTTCGGCTTGCCGCTGTGGACCACCCTGCCGGAGCTGGACACCACCACCGCGCAAAGCGCCAACGCCTTCAATGCAAGTATCTACCGGCTGTACAGCCTGTTGCAGCCCGACCGCATTGCCGAACGCGGCCTGACCCTGGGGCTGACGTCGGCGCGCCATGGCGAAGGCGTGACCTTTGTGGTGGAACAGCTGCGCCTGTTGTTGCGCGAGAACGGCATCAATGTCCGGGTCGGTGGGCTTGAAGCCGCCGCACCGGGCGAAGTGGTGCTGCTCGACGCCTCGGCCTTGCTCGACAACCGCGAAGCCTTTATCACCTTGCGCCGCGCCGACCTGATCGGCCTGGTGGTGGAAGCACGCAAAAGTACCGTGCCGGTGGTCGAGCATGCGCTGTCGATCCTCAATACCGCGTTTGGCAAGGTCGACGGCATCATCATCAACCGTCGCAAGTTCGAAGTGCCGAGCAAAGTGCTGCAGACCATCGCCAAGTACCGGGGAGCGTTCTGATGCGTATCGCCCTGCTTGCACCCTTGCCGCCGGAAAAAAACGGCATCGCCGACTACGCGAACCACTTTCGCACGGCGCTGGAGCAGCTCGGTGTGACGGTGCTGACGCCGTTGGCCGGGGTGGCGGGCACTTCCGAGGCGATCAAGCACGCGGTCGCGACGTTCAACTGGCAGACCGTGGACCTGGTCCACGCCGAGCTGGGCGGCGGGCGCCTGGGTGAGTTCCTGGCCCTGCGCGAGTTGCGCAAGGCCTACTCGCACCTGCCGCTGACCGCCACCGTGCACGACCCGGAGCGCATTGTGTGGCGCCGTGAACGCCTGCCGTTTCCGCTGAACCTGCTGGAGCGCTTGCCCAGCCCCTTGCCGCAGGCGGCCGTGGTACTGGCCGACCCATTGACCCTGCGTGAGGAACGCCAGGTCGCCAAGGGCCTGACCCGCCTGGTGACGCTGACTCGCCTGGGCGCCGATTGCCTGCGCCTGCGCATGCAACTGCCGCCCGGCAAGGTGGCCGTGATCAACCATGCCAACCTCGCCGTGCCACCGGCACCGCTGCCCGCGCTCGACACCCTGCGCCTGCTGTATTTCGGGTTCATCTACCGCGGCAAAGGCATCGAAGACCTGGTGCAGGCGCTGGCCGATGTCTTCGCACAGGCCCCTGAACTGCGCGGTCACGTGCGCCTGACGCTGGCCGGCGGCACGGCGGCGGAAATGGCCTTTGGCGCCGGCGGCAACTACCTGGAGCAACTCAACAGCCAGATCGCCGCACTCGGCCTGACCGACGCCATCGACTGGCGGCTGAACCTGCCGGCCGACGAGATTGCCCAGACCATCCAGGCCCATCATGTGATGGTGCTGCCCTACCGCGAATCGAAAAAACTCGGCCTGCTCGGGCGCCAGCGCGGCACCAGTGGCGCGCTGTCCTGGGCCGCCGCCTGTGGGCGCGGAGCAATCACCTCCGACGCACGCGCGTTTGCCGAGGAAGTTGCCAGTGGCAATGGCGCCATCTACCCCGAAGGCGATGTGGCGGCGCTGGCCGAACAATTGCTGCGCCTGGCGCGCACGCCGGCGCTGGCCAGGGACTGGGCCGAACGCGCTGGCGAGATCGGCCGTGAACGCCTGTGGCCGCTGACCGCGCAGAAGTTCACCGAAGTGTTTGCCGAGGCCATCGCAGGAGCCCGCCATGGCGCGTAGACAAACGTTCCTTGCCAGCCTTGCGGTGGTCGCCGTGCTGGGCCTGACCGCCGTTTTGTGGGGACGCCAGGCGGATGCCGAAAGCCATGTGCTCAAGGGCAACAAGACCGTGGTGTGGAAGGACTTTTTGGGCGTGAACGCACAGTTCCTCTGGTTCAGCCCCCAGCGTTACCAGATGCAGATCGACCGTCTCAAGGACCTGGGCCTGGAGTGGGTGCGCCTGGACCTGCATTGGGATCAGTTGGAGCCGGCGCAGAACCAGTATCAGGTGGCCACCCTCGATCAACTGGTCGGCAAGCTGCAAGACAATCAACTTAAGTCGGTGTTCTACCTGGTGGGTTCGGCGCCCTTCGCCACCACCGCGCCGGCGGGTGCGCCCTATCAGGACCAGTACCCGCCCAAAGACCCGAACGTGTTCGCCAACCGTATGGCGCTGCTGGCCCAGCGTTACCCCAGCGTCAACGCCTGGCAGGTGTGGAACGAACCAAACCTGCTGGGCTTCTGGCGCCCGGTGGCAGACCCGGCCGGCTACGCCACGCTGCTCACTGCCAGCGCCGCCGCACTGCGCGCGGTCGCCCCGAACACCCCGGTGGTGGCTGCCGGCATGGCGTTCTTCAGCGAAATGCCCAACGGCCAGACCATGTTCGACGCCCTTGCCGCGCTGGGCGTGGCCAGCCTGAACACCGTCGTGTCCTATCACCCCTACACCCAATTGCCCGAAGGCAACGATCCGGCCAACCTCGACTTTATCGCCAAGACCACCCAGCTCAACCAGGCACTGCGCAACGGCGGCGTGCAAACCTTGTGGAGCACCGAGTGGGGCTGGTCCACCTACCCCGGCCCCAAGGACGCCCAGGACATCATCACCCAGCAGGGCCAGGCCGATTACGTGGTGCGGCGCCTGGCGCTGATGAGCGCGCTGGATTACGACCGCATCTTCCTGTTCACCTTGAGCGACCTCGACCAGCGCGCCAGCGTGCGCGACCAGTTCTACGGGCTGCTGGACATCGACGCCAACCCCAAGCCGGTCTACACCGCGCTGAAGTATTTCCTCGACGTCAGCGGGCCGTCGCTCACCCCGGGTGACCCGCCGGTCGCCGACGCCTTGCCCGACGGCCTGTTCAGCATTGGCTGGACGCGTGCCGATGGGCGCAAGGTGTGGTTCTTCTGGTCGGCCGAAGGCGGTAACGCGCACTTGCCCAACCTGGCCAGCGCCACCCTGTACGACCCGTTGCGCGGTACGCAAACCCCGGTAAGCGGCACCAACGGCCTGACCGTACCCGTCAAGCCGAACCTGCAAATCCTGTTATGGGACTGAGGCCTGCCATGCGCATTTTATGGATCCTGCCCTACTCGCCCTGGCCCGCCACCAGCGGCGGCAAGACGCGCCAGTTCCATCTGCTGCGCAGCCTCGCCGCGCGGGGGCACCGGATCACCTTGCTGCTGCATGACAAGCACCCGGTGTCACTCGCCGACCGCCAGGTGCTGGAGGCGTTCCTCGAGCAACTGATCGTCCTGCCGCGCCGCCCGCTGCGCAGCGCCACGACCCTGTTGGCCGGGCTGTTTGCGCCCTACCCGCTGCTCGCCAGTGTGAACGGCCTGTCGGGCGCCTTGCAGGACACTTTCAACAGGTTGCTGAATGAGCACTGGGATGTGGTGCAGATCGAGCACACCTACACTTTCCAACCCTACGAAGATGCGCTGGCACGCAAATCCCAACCGTTCGCGCTGACCGAGCACAACGTCGAATCGGCCCTCGGCGCCGCCACCTACGACCGTCTGCCGCGCTGGGCGCTGCCGTTCATTCGCTACGATCAATGGCGCTATGCACGTTGGGAGCGCCGGGTCATGCGCCAGGCCACGCAGGTGATCGCAGTGACCGACAGCGATGCCCAGGTACTGGAAAAAATCGCCGGCAAGCCGGTGCCGGTGGTGGTCAACGGCGTGGACTGCGACCACTTCGCCGCCGCCCGGCCCGACCCGTCGACACGCCGCGTGCTGTTCCTTGGCAACTACGAATACGCGCCGAACGTGGACGCCATCGAGTGGGCCCTGGATGACATCCTGCCCAAGGTCTGGGAGCGCTGCCCGCAGGCGCGCATGAGTGTCTGCGGCTTCGGCATGCCGGCCAGTTGGCGCGAACGCTGGCAGGACCCGCGTATCGAATGGCAAGGCTTCGTACCCAACCTGCTGGCGCTGCAATCGAGCTGTTCGGTGTTCCTCGCGCCGTTGCGCCATGGCGGCGGCTCCAAGCTCAAGGTGCTGGAAGCCCTGGCCGCCGGCCTGCCGCTGGCGAGCACCGCACAGGGCGTGTCGGGGCTGGACCTGGTGGAAGGCCTGGACTACCTCGGCGGGCAAACCGCTAGCGCCTTGGCGGACGCGGTGGTGCGCCTGTTGCAGTTCCCCGATGCCGCCGAACCGATGGGTGAAGCCGGCCGCGCCTATGTACGCCGCGCCCATGACTGGAGCGTTGCCGCCAGCCAGTTGGAGCAGGTGTACGCGAGCCTTTTACCGCTCACGCACAAGGAGCCCGTATGCGTGTAGGCCTGGATTACCGCACCGTCGGCACGTCGCCGCAATCGGGCATCAGCCGCCAGGTGTATGCGCTGGAAAGCGCCCTGCGCACCTTTCCAGGCATTGAGCTTGAGCGTTTTACCGTGGCGCCGCTGGGCGACGAAACCCGCTTGAAGGCCCATTGCCCGGCCTGGGGCTGTGCCAAGACCGCCATGCACCAACCGCAGAATCGCCTGCGTTTCGAGGCTGGTTTTTTGCCGCGCGCCTTGCGTGAGCAGCACATCGACCTGTACATCAGCACCTTCAATATGGGCTTGCCATTGCCGCCCAAACCCAAGGGCCTGCGCAGCGTGGTGCTGTTGCATGACCTGTTCCAGATCACGTTGGACAACTACCACGCCAACCGCCTCAAGGCACTGATCTACAAGACCAGCGATCGCCTGTCGATTGCCTACGCGGTGCACAGCGCCGACCGCGTGTGGACGCCGTCGCAGTACAGCGCCGATGAAACCGCGCGGCTGTTTCCCAAGGCTGCGGGCAAGATTCGCGTGCTGCCCAATCAGGTCGACGCCTTTGCCGAGCTGGCAGCGGACCTGTCGGCGCGCCAATTGCCGGAGCGCTACTGGCTGCTGGTGGGCACGCGCGAGCTGCGCAAGAACGTGCCATTTCTGGTCGATGCCTGGCAGCAGGCGCGATGCCAGGCCCCCGGTGTGCCGGAGTTGGTGCTGGTGGGCAGCCTGGAACACCTGCCCGAGTCCCAGCGCACGCTGCCGGGGATTCGGGCGCTGAGCGGCGTGTCGGATGCCGAGTTGCATGCGCTGTACCGGCAGGCGTCGCGCCTGTGGCAACCGTCTTACGCCGAAGGCTTTGGCCTGCCGGTGATCGAAGCCCTGAGCGTCGGCACGGCAGTGGCAGTGGCCAGCGGCACCTCGCTGGATGAAATCACTCCGCCGTCGGCGCCACGTTTTTCGCCTACCGACGGCCCGGCGCTGGTGCAGTTGATGGTCAGCCTGGCGCAGCAGCCTATTGAAGAATCGGCCGCGCAACGGCGCCAGTGGGCGGAGCGTTTCAACCATCACGCCTACCGTCGACGCCTGGCCGAACTGATCGAGGAACTGAAGTGAGAGTGAATCTGGCAAGCCTCGTCGCGGTGCTCTTCGGCCTGCTGTTCGGCGCCCTCGCCCTGCTGCTGTCACCGGCCAAGGCCTTCCTCGCCGTGGTCGGCCTGGCGGGCGCGGTGACGATCCTGCGCTTTCCGTTCTGGGGCCTGTTGCTGTTTGCCCTGGTGGCGACGTTCATGCCGTTTTCGACGATCAACCTGGGCATCCGCAGTACCGTCAGCGAAGCGATCCTGGCGCTGACCTGGGGCGCCATCCTGTGGCACAGCTTTCTCGCGCGCCTGCCCGACACACCAGGCCTGGCGCGGCGCCCCACCGACCAGATGCTGTTGTGGCTGATGCTGTTCAGCGTGTTCCCGTTCATTGTCGGCCAGGTCACCATCCATGCCGACACCAGCGGCGTGGCCAACTGGCTGCGCTGGTTGCTGAACCTGTCCGGGGTGTTTATCGCGGCCAAACTGCTGGTGGACCACAAGCACCGGGAAGCGCTGGTGATCGCCCTCCTACTGGGTACCCTGGCGATGCTGGTGCTGTCGATCGCGGTGTTTGTGCGCACCCGCTCCGGCGCCGGAATTGCGCCGATCCTGGCGCTGTTCAACTACGCCAACTTCGACATGCTCAAATTCGGCCTGGAGGCGATGTCCTCGCGCATGGGCTCGCCGTGGACGCACCCGAATGCCATCGGCGGGATCATGGCGCTGCTGCTGCCGTTGGCGTTCTGTTTCGGCATGACCGAGCAAGGCTGGAAACGCGCACTCGGCCTGGGCGTGGCGTGCCTGGGGGCGGCCGCCTTGCTGTTGGCGAGCAGCCGCGGCGCGATGGTCAGCCTGGCGTTGGTGCTGATGTGGATGGCCACGCGGCGCGTGCCGTACACCGGGCGCCTGTTGATGATCGGCGCGGCGCTGACCGTGGCGCTGGTGATTGCCTACCCGCCGTTGCAGGAGCGCCTGGCAACGATTTTCTCTTCGGACAACGCCAGTACCGAAGTGCGTTTCGACGAATACCGCATGTTCCCGCAGGCGGTGGCGGCCTACCCGTTCGGCATCGGCTTCAAGGTCGACCCGCCGGTGCCGGGTACGCATTTCCTGGGGATTTCCAACCTGTGGCTGAACTACATCTACAAGATCGGCATCGTCGGCATGCTGTTCTTCGTCGCGGTGACCGTGCGTTGGTGGCGTGAGGCCCGTCCGGAAAAAGGCCCGATTCGCCTGACCAAGGACAACGCCCTGTGGCTGGGCACCACCGGTGGGATTCTGTCGGCGCTGGTCAGCGGTTTGTTTGACCACTACTTCAGCTTCGCAGTGGTGATGGTGGCGCTGTTCTGGTTGATGGTCGGCATCAATGTGCTGGAGGCGCGGCGCCTGTTTCCGGCGCGCCTGCCGCAGGTCAAGACGGTGGTGTTTCGCAAGCCGCTGCTTGATGGCGCGCGTCCCTGATGCTGGGCTCGGCCGTTTGGCTGACCCTGGCGACCCTGCTGGGCCTGTGCCTGGGGTTTGCGCGTGAATGGTTGCTGGTGGCAGCGTGGGGCGCGGGTGAACGCAGCGATGCGTTTCTGATCGCGCTGTTTTTGCCGGAAGCGCTGCGCATGTCCCTGGCGGGTGGCGTGCTGAGTGCCGCCGCGCTGCCGCTGTACCTGCAGCGCAAGGACGGTGAGCGCCTGGATTGGCTGGCCGTGTTGTTCCCGGCGTTGATGCTGATCGCGCTGGTCACCAGCCTGCTGCTGACGCTGCTCGCGCCATGGCTGGTGCAGCTGCTCGGCCCCGGCTTGGCGGCCAGCGCCACCGCCCTCGCCGCGAGCAATTTGCAGATCGTCGCCTGGTGCGTGCCGGGGTTGATGCTGCATGCGCTGTTCAGCATTCCGTTGCAGGCGCGCGAGCGTTTTGTGCTGGCGGGGCTGGGCTCGTTGCTGTTCAACCTGCCGCCCGTGACCTACCTCGCCCTCGCCGGCACCGCGACTCAACCGCACTCGCTGGCCCTGGCCTGCCTGGCGGGCAGCTTGCTGATGCCGCTGGCGTTGCTGCCGTCGGTGTGGCGCCAAGGCTGGCGGCCGTGGCGTTGGCAGCTGACCTTCGCGCCGCTGCGGGAGCTGGGTCAGCGCATCGGCCCGCTGTTGCTGAGCAACGGCGCCAGCCAGGGCCTGGCCCTGATCGAGCGCCTGGTGGCGTCGCTGTTGGGCGAAGGCGCGGTGACCTGGGTCAACCTGGCCCGCAAACTGATGAACCTGCCGCTGATTGCGCTGATGAGCCTCAATCAGGTGCTGCTGGGCATGATGAGCCGGCGCCAGGGCGATGAGCGCCTGGCCCTGCTCAAGCGCGGCCTGGAAACCGCCAGCGTGCTGACCCTGCCCGCCGGCGTCGGCCTGGTGGCGGCAGCGCCGAGCCTGGTGGCGCTGCTGCTGCCCAAGCAATCGGCAGATTCGCCATTGCCGCTGCTGTTGGCCTGGTTCGCCGTACCGTTGGTATTCGGCGCCTGGAACGCCTTGCTCGCCCGCTATGCCTATGCCGCCGGCGACACGCGCCAGCCGTTGCGCTGCGAGTTGCTCGGGAGCCTGGTCAACGTGTTGCTGCTGGGTGCCCTGCCCTTTGTATTTGGCCTGGCCGGAATCCCGCTGGCCGCGCTGGCCGGGGTGATCTGCACCGCGTTGCTGCTGATGCAGCGCCAGGCATTGCTCGACGCCCTGCCCTGGGTGCGCCAATGGCTGCTCAGTGCACTGGTGATGGGGTTGGCGGCGCTGGCGCTGTTTCGTATTGAAGGCGTGTGGCTGCAACTGGGGTTGAGCACCTTGGCCGGCATCCTGGTGTTGCTGGGGATGGGACTATGGCTCAAGCCGTGGCGCAAGGCATGACGGCGTGCCAGTTCCTGCCAGGGGCTGTGCGGTTCACAGAGGGAGGATGAACAGGTGAAACATCGTTGGATTCAAATGGATATCGCCAAAGGCATCGGCATCCTGGTGATCGTGTATGCCCACAGTTGGTTTGTCGCCACGTCCCCGGACCTGATGTACCCGATCCTGGCGTCGTTCGTGCTGCCGTTGTTCTTCTTTCTGTCCGGGGTGCTGTTCAAGCCGGAGCAGCCCTTCGGGGAGATGGCCGTGCGCAAGGCGGATGGCCTGCTCAAGCCGTTTTTCTTCACCATGCTGGTGTATGTGATCGTGCGCGATGTGCTGCGTGGCCAACCGCTGCTGCCGGACATCGGTGGCGTGCTGTATGCCTCGGTGGACACCATCCCGTGGCAAGCGATGTGGTTCCTGCCGCACTTCTGGGTGGCGATCCTGTTCAGTTGGGCGTTGTTACGCCTGATCCAGCGCCTGCCGCTGGCAGTGAGTTGCGCGCTGACCCTGGTGCCGCTGCTGGTGGGCATCTGGATGCTGCCGTTTTTCTGGCAACTGCCGGTGACCGTGGGCGGGCAAACCTGGGTGCTGCCCGGCCTGCCCTTCAGCCTGGATATCACCCTGGTCAGCAGCGCCTGTTTCATCTACGGCTACCTGCTGCGCAATTGGCTGCGCACCCATGCGGGGTCGCTGCTGACCTTGGTGGTGTCGGTGGTGTTGTTCACCGCCGTGTTCCTCTATCGGGGCGACACCATGGACCTGGCGCAGCGCCGCTACGACCACTGGCTGTGGACCAGCCTGCTGGCGGTGATTGGCGTGTACGTGTGCTGGGCGCTGGCGCGGGTGCTGATGGTGTCGGCGCTGATCACGCGGGTGATGACCTATATCGGCCAGTCGACCCTGATCCTGTTGATCTTCCATGGGGAGATCCAGCACAAGGCGTTTGACCTGATGGAGCGCCTTGGCCTGCCGCCCTTTGTCGCGGCCTGCATCGGTTTTGTGGTGGGGGTTGGAGTGCCGTTGTTGATCGGGGAAGTGATCAAGCGCGTGGCGTTCTTGCGGTTTTTCTACTTTCCGTTTCCGCAGCGTAAAGTCTCTGAACCGCGCACCTGAAGCCTGTTTGGCAAGGAAGATTGCTCCCGCTGAGGTACGCAGCGCCGCCAAAACGCTTGCGACTGCTACGCAGTCGAGCGGGAGCAAGCTCCCTCCCTACTTAAGCGCTTCGATCAGCGCCGGGTCAGCCAGCGCCTTGGGCGCTGGTCAATCATCCAATTGCTGTTGCGGCGCGGCATGCTTGGCCGGCTTACCCGCCTTGGCGCCTGGCTTCGCGGCCGGGGCGGCAGCGGGTTCAGGCTCGGCCGGGGCGGCCATTTCTTTCTCGGCCATCGGCATCTGGTCGATCGCGCTGAAGAATTCCTTCAGGTCGAGGGTATCCGGTGGCACGGTCTTCTCGACTTTCTTCTCGCCATCCTTGCCAACCAGGATCACCTTGGTGCCGCTGCCGGCGCCCAGCTTGAGGGCACGGATCAGCGCATTGGTTTCAGGCGGCGTGAGTTTCTTGTTGTCCTTGGGGTCCTTGGCGAACTTCTCGCCCTCGGCCCCGATGCTGCCGAACTTCACGGTGTAGAACACCATGCTGCGCTCTTCAAAGGCTTGCTTGGTGGCCGGCTCTTCCAGCTGTTTCTTCAGGTCCGTCAGCGCGGCGTTGCCGGAGTCCAACTCCACCACCACCAGCGGCCGGGACTTGCCCAAATCCTGCTTGAGCGGGTTGATATCATCAGCAGCCAACAGCGGCCCCGTAAAAGCCATCAAGGTAGCCAGGGTCAGCGACCGGATGAGCATGCGCACCTCCTTTGAATTCCATGCAGGGTTCTTGAGTTTCATGTCTGCGACAGTCAAATTCAAGGATGATTCCTACACCACTTTAAGAAAGCGTAGGCCAGGACGCCCGCTACGCAAGGGTTTGGATAGGTTCAGGAGTCATTGTTTCTTCTGATTGCGGAAGCCCAGGCGCTGAGTTTTTCGCAGGCCGCCAGCGCGATTTGCTCATCTGTCTTGCCTGGATAGTGGCGGTCCACGGCGTCTGCGGCGACCAGCCCGGCAATCAGCGGCGTGCCCACCGCATCGGTCAAATCCAGCCACTCGCCCCAATTGGCGGGCGCGTCGTACCAGCGCAGGTAGCCGTCCTCGGACGCCGGCCACCAACGCTGATCGAACTGCAGCACGACTTTTTCCAGGCGGCCCATGGTGAACAGCTCCAGGGCGTGGCGATACGTCGCCGGCAAGTCCGGGGTAAAGCTCAATTGCTTGAGCACCGGTATCGGCACCGTGCAGATGCAGGCATCGGCATCCCGATCATCCACGCGCACACCGTGCTCGTCCCAGCTGATGTGCTGCACAGGGTGGTTGAGGTGGATATCCAGGCCGCTGGCAGCGTCTGCCAGCAGTTGCCCGTAACCGTGCGGCAAAAACTGGTCGCCATGGCCGACGCCCTCCTCGTCAAGCGTCTGGGTCGACAGCTGGTCCAGGGGCAAACCGGCTTCGAGGATCAAGTTCGCGTCGATGGCATAGCGTGCCGCGCGGCGCTCGCTGGCGGTCAAGGTGGCCAGGTAGCGGTCGACGCCCGGCGCCAACGGTTGCTGACGGTCGATGGCCTGTTTGAGTCGGGCATAGGCGCGGTTGATGTCCGGCAACGGGCCGTCCCACGCGGCGGCCAATGGCTGCGAGAAGTCTGTCGGGCGCCGCTCCAGGCCCAACTGCTCGGCACGCCGCGCCAGCGGGTTGATCGCATACTGCTGCAACCAGGCGGCGCCCACATCCACCATTTGCCCACCGAGGGCTACGCTGTGCACTCGCCCGCCGATGCGGTTACGCGCCTCGAGTACGCGCACCGCCACGCCCTGCGCCTGCAAGGCGCGGGCAGCGCCGAGGCCGGCAAAACCGGCACCGATGACAATCACCGTTCGAGCCGAGGTCGCGATCACCGCATTGGCGGCGCGCAGCCCGCTGTCCCAGGCGCTGTGGGTCATGGCCGAGTGATCGTGGTTGAAGGCTTCGCCAGCAAGAAACAGACGATTATCAATCGGCGTTGACAACAGGCGCCGCAGGCTCGGCTCGCCACCTGGCAACAACGCGCTGTAGGCGCCCTGGCTGAAGGGGTCATCGCACCAGCGCGTGACGTGCCAGGCGACAGGCCGCGGCGCGGTCATTGCGCGGGCCAATGCCGCGCGAATACGGGGGCCACGACGGGATCGGCATCCACTTGTGCAAGGCTCTGGGCAAAACCCGGCGCCAGGGCGGCCAGCGCTTCGCGCGCCGCGTCCCAGCGCGACACCGCCGCCGCCATGATGCCCAGCGCATTCGGCTCGCCGCTGGGCGCAAACAACTGGTCGGCAAACTGATCGGCAAACACCACCCAGGCCTGGTGCAGATAGCGCCGCGTGCCGGTGATCAACTGGTTCTGCACCACGGGTTCGGCCTCGCCCAGCCAGCGTTGCGGGTAGTCGATGATGCCAATGGCCGAATAACAGTTGGCGGCGATGTACACCAGGCCGCGCAGGATCTGCCCACGGTTGCCCACCAGCAGGTTGGCGTCGGGGTATTCCAGGCCCAGGTGGATCAGGATCGCCGCACTCTCCGTCAACACCTGGCCATCAGGGGTGACCAGCGTGGGGATCTGCTTGAGCGGGTTGATGCGGGCCAGGGCGTCGGTGCCCGGGCCTTCCTGCCAGGAACTGGCATCCACGCGGTGCCACTCGACCGCGCAACGCGCCAGGGCGATTTCGATCATGCAGGAGCCGGACTCGTCGGTACCGTAGAGCGTGTACATGGGCCTTTCCTCCTATCGCAGCAGCTTCGCCTGCAGGTTGGCTTTCACCTGCGGCCATTCCGAATCGATGATGCTGAAACGCACCGAGTTGCGCTTGCGCCCGTCGGGCATGATGCGTTCATGGCGCACGATGCCTTCCTGCACGGCGCCCAGGCGCAGGATCGCAGCACGGGATTTTTCGTTGAGTTCATCCGTGGTGAACTGCACCCGCACGCAGTCCAGCACCTCGAAAGCGTAGGTCAGCAGCAGGAGCTTGGCTTCGGTGTTGATCGCGCTTTTTTGCGTCGACAGCGCCAGCCAGGTGTGGCCGATCTCCAGCTTGCGATTGACCCGGTCGACCTTCCAGAACCGCGTGCTGCCGACCACCTGGCCGGTGTCGCGGCGCACGATGGTGAACGGGATCACGCTGCCCGCAGCACGCCCGGCCAGCGCGGTATCAATGTATTGGTCGACGGTGCCGGGGCCCGGCACGTTGGTGACCTTGAGGTTCCACAGCTCGCCATCGGCGGCGGCGTCGAGCAAGGCGGCCTTGTGTTCGGGTTGCAGGGGCTGGAGTTCGACTATAGTGCCGGTCAAGGTAATGTGAGTCATGGGAGCTGCGCCGTCGGGTGGTCGTCAGTGACCAAGAGTGCAGGCTCGCGCAGTGCCTCGGCAAGTGTTTTAGAACAGGCCCATTTGCCCGCCGACCAGGGTGCCGAAATCGTCATTCACGAACGGCAGGATCGCATCGGCCACCGGCTGCAATTGCCGGGTGACGTAGTGGTCGTAGTCAATCGGCGCCTGGCGCACCTCCAGCGGTTCGGGGCCGTTGACGCTGATCACGTAGCTGATCCAGCCGCCGCGCTGGTACTGACGCGGACGTCCGAGGCGGTCGTTGTATTCATCGGCCAGGCGCGCAGCACGCACATGCGGCGGCACGTTGCGCTCGTAGTCATCCAACTGGCGGCGCAGGCGCTTGCGGTAGATCAGCAGCTCATCGAATTCGCCGCTGAGGGTACGGCGTACGTAGTCGCGAATGTAGTCCTGATGGGGCTGGCGATGGAAAATGCGCTGGTACAACTCCTGCTGGAACTGCCGGGCCAGGGGCGACCAGTCACTGCGCACGGTTTCCAGGCCTTTGTAGACCATCTCTTCGCTGCCGTCGCTGCGCACCACCAGGCCGGCGTAGCGTTTCTTGCTGCCCTCCTCCGCGCCGCGAATGGTCGGCATCAGAAACCGGGTGAAGTGGGTTTCGTACTGCAGTTCCAGCGCGCTTTGCAGGCCGTATGCCGTGCGCAGGTGCTCGCGCCACCAGGCGTTGACGTGCTGCACCAGCGCGTGGCCGATGCGGCTGGCGTCCTCTTGGGTATGCGCACCGCCGAGCCAGACGAAGGTGGAGTCGGTGTCGCCGTAGATCACTTCATAGCCCTGCGCTTCGACCAGCTCGCGGGTCTGGCGCATGATCTGGTGGCCGCGCATCGTGATGGACGACGCCAGCCGCGTATCGAAAAACCGGCAACCACTGGAGCCGAGCACGCCGTAAAAGGCGTTCATGATGATCTTCAGCGCTTGGGACAGCGGCGCGTTATGTTCGCGCTTGGCCTCTTCGCGGCCTTCGGACACCCGCGCGACGATGGCCGGCAGGCAATGGCGGGTACGCGAGAAACGCGCACCACGAAAGCCTTCCACAGAGGTGCTGTCGTCGGGGTGCTTGAGGCCTTCGATCAGGCCCACCGGGTCGATCAGGAAACTGCGGATGATCGACGGATAGAGGCTTTTGTAGTCGAGCACCAGCACCGATTCGTAGAGGCCGGGCCGCGAGTCCATGACAAAGCCGCCGGGGCTGGCCTCGGGCGGCTTGTCGCCGAGGTTCGGCGCAACGAAGCCCTGGCGGTGCATCAGCGGCATGTACAGGTGGGTGAACGCGGCGACGGAGCCGCCGTTGCGGTCAGCCGGCAACCCGGTGACGCTGGCGCGTTCGAGGAGGAACTTGAGCAGCTCGGTCTTGGCGAAAATCCGCGTGACCAGTTCACAGTCCTTGAGGTTGTAGCGCGCCAGGGCGGGCTTGTCCTCGGCGAACATGCGGTTGATTTCGTCCATGCGCTGGTACGGCGTGGAGATGTCCTTGCCCTCGCCCAGCAGGGTCTGCGCGACGTTTTCCAGGCTGAAGGATTCGAAGCTCCAGGTGGCCGAGCGCAGGGCCTCGATGCCGTCGATGATCAGCCGCCCGGCCGCGGCGGCGAAGTAGTGGTTACGGCTGCCATGCTCGCGCCAGGCCATCGGTTCGCCGCCGCGCCCGAGCAACAGCGGCACGCCCAGGCGCTGGGCATGTTCGTGGAGCACGCGCAGGTCGAACTGCACCACGTTCCAGCCGATGATTGCATCGGGGTCATGGAGGGCGAGCCATTGGTTGAGGCGCTCGAGCAGTTGGGCGCGGGTGTCGCAGTAGTCGAGCTTGAAGTCCACCGCGTCGGTTTTATTCGGCGGGCCGAGCATGTACACCTGGCGCTCGCCGCAGCCTTCGAGGGCGATGGAATAGAGATCGCCCTGGGCGGTGGTCTCGATGTCCAGCGACACCAGCTTCAGCGGCGGGCGGTAATCAGGCGCGGGTTTCATCTGCGCGTCAAGCAGCGTGCCGTCGGCATCGGCGACGCCGCCGAACCACACCGGGGCGGTGATGAAGCGCTCCATCATGTAGCGCTCGGGCGGGCGCACGTCGCCCTCGTAGACATCCACCCCGGCGGCACGCAGGCGTTTTTCCAGGTCCATCGCCTGGCGGTGCTGGCGCGTGTACAGGCCCAGCACCGGGCGATGGTGGAAGTCGCACAACTGCAGCGGGCGCAACTCGATATCGCGCTCGCCCTTGAGCAGCCAATCCAGCGGCTTACGATGGGCCTCGGGGATAAACATCACCGAGGTCTGCACGGGTAGGCGGATACACCGTGGCCCGTGGTCGGTGGCCAGCCAGAAACTGACCTCCGTGCCCGCCGGGGTATCGCGCCAATGCCGGGTCAGGACAAAACCCTGCTGTAAATCCACCGTACCGCACCTCAGGAATCGCTTTCAGGGCGTGATTCTACTCGGCATCCGGGCAAACGCGATGGGCGATGGCATTTATCCGTCAACCCGCACAGCAGGACACTGCGCGGGCCGCTGGTCGGCCGTCCGCGCAGGCACGCTCACGCGCTTCACAATTTTGTTGCAGAACATTAATAACAATCACTATCATTCGCACCGGAGTCGTATCCGCGCAGCGAGGACGCGCAACGTTGTTGCCCTTTTCCTCACCACTGACGGTTCGCCGTCCGGATCGACCATGCCCACCCGTACCCCATTCGCCGTGCCGTTTCGCCCGACCCTGCTCGCCCTTTGCTGCTCCCTGAGCCTTGCCGCTCACGCCGCAACCCCAGCCACCCCGCAGGATGCGAACCACAGTCAGGATGGCAACACGCTGGAACTGGGCGCCACCAACATCAACGCCGACGCCCCATCGCCCGGCGCCCTGCCCCCGGTATATGCCGGCGGCCAGGTGGCACGCGGTGGCCAGTTGGGTGTGCTGGGCAACCAGGACATCATGGATGTGCCGTTCAGCATGTCCTCCTACACCGAGAAACTGATCCGTGACCAGCAGGCCGAGACGCTGGGTGATGTCCTGCTCAATGACTCGTCCGTGCGCCAGGCGTCAGGCTTTGCAAACCAATCCCAGGCGTTCGTGATTCGTGGCCTGCCGCTCAACGGCGACGATATTTCCTTCAACGGTTTGTACGGCATCCTGCCGCGCCAGTTGATGTCCACCGACGCCCTGGAACGCGTCGAAGTATTCAAGGGCCCCAACGCCTTTATCAACGGCGTGACGCCGAGTGGCTCGGGCATCGGCGGCGGTGTGAACCTGCAACCCAAGCGTGCCGATGACGTGCCTTTGCGCCGCTTCAGCACCGATATCAGCAACGATGGCCGCATCGGCGAACACCTGGACATCGGCCAGCGTTTTGGCGAAGACAATCGGTTTGGCGCACGGGTGAATATTTCCCAGCGCGAAGGCGATACCGGTGTGGACGACGAGAGCCAGCGTTCGAAGCTGTTTTCGGTCGGCCTGGATTATCGCGGTGATGCCCTGCGCCTGTCCGGCGACTTTGTGTATCAGAAGCAGCAAGTCAACGGCGGGCGTAACTCGGTGTTTCTCGGCCCGGGCCTGACCAGCATCCCCAACGCGCCCTCGGCGGACACCAACTACGCGCCGAAGTGGGACAGCACCAGCCTGGAAGACACCTTTGGCATGCTGCGCGGCGAGTACGACCTCAATGACAACTGGACCGCATATGTCGCGGGCGGCGCCAAGCACACCCGCGAAATCGGCCGCTATTCGTCGCTCACCGTGATCGACGCGCAAGGCAATGCCACCGTGAGCGGCTCCAATATCGCCCACCAGGAAGACAACACCAGCCTGATGGCCGGCCTGAATGGCAAGTTCCAGACCGGCGCCGTCAGCCATAAGCTGAACCTCGGCCTGACCGGCACCTGGACCCAGGCGCGCAACGCCTTCGACTTTGCCTCGGGTACGCAAGCGACCAACCTCTACAACCCCGTCGATGTGACAGCGCCAGCCAAGGGTGGCTTCACCTCCGGCAGCGACCTGAACGACCCGGGCATCACCGCCAAGACCTTCGCGCGCAGCGCGGCGGTGTCGGACACCCTCGGTTTCATGGATGACCGCTTGCTGTTCACCGCCGGCCTGCGTCGCCAGGAGCTGGTGGTCCAGGGTTATGAATACGGCACCGGCTCACGCAACGCCAACTACGCCAAGGGCATCACCACGCCGGTGTATGGCCTGGTGTTCAAGCCGTGGGACCACGTGTCGTTCTACGCCAACCACATTGAAGGGCTGGCATCCGGACCGACCGCCCCGGAAACCGCGGCCAATAACGCCAGGGTCACCAACAACGGCCAGACCTTCGCCCCCGCGCGTTCGAAACAGACCGAAGCCGGCGTCAAAGTCGACATGGGCACCTACGGGGCGACACTCGGTGTGTATCGCATCGAGCAGCCGACCCAGGGCTATTCCCAGCTGAATTCGGACGGCACCGCGACCTACGTGTTCCAGGGTGACCAGGTCAACAAGGGCGTGGAGCTGAATGTCTTCGGTGAACCTGTCCCAGGCCTGCGCCTGCTGGGCGGCGCCACTCTGATAAACACCGAGGTAAGCGGCACGGCCAACGGCACCAACGACGGCAACCGCGCTATCGGCGTGCCTTCGTTCCAGCTCAATGCCGGGGTGGATTGGGATGTGCCGGGCCTGCAAGGCGTGAGCGTGAATGGCCGCATGTTGCGCACCGGCGGCCAGTACGCCGACGCGGCCAACAACCTCAGCCTGCCGACCTGGAACCGGTTCGACGTGGGCGCGCGCTATAACTTCAAGGTCGATCAGCGGGACGTGACGCTGGGCGCCACGGTGGAGAACGTCGCCAATACCAAGTACTGGGAATCGGCATTGGGCGGTTACCTGACCCAGGGCGATCCGCGCGTGGCGAAGTTGTCGGCGACGGTGGACTTCTAAACGTCAACGGGTGGCAGCCTGGGCTGCCACCCGTTACACGCTACCAGTCGTAGGACACGGCCAACGATGCCGTGCGCTCCTGTCCGTAATAGCAGCCAAAGGCATAGTTGCATGCCGAAACGTACTCGCGATCAAACAGGTTCTGCACGTTCAGGCTGGCTTCCGCGCCTTTGAGCGTGGGGCTGACACGGCCCAGGTCGTAGCGGATGGTCGTGTCGTACACCACAAACGAAGGGGTTTTGAAGGTGTTGCCCGAATCACCGTATTTCTTGCCGGTGTAACGAGCGCCCCCACCGACGGTCAGGCCTGCCAGGGCATTGCTCGCGAAGTGGTAGTCGACCCAGGTACTGGCGGTCCACGGTGCCTGGGACTCGTTGCGGTTGCCTTTATTGCCGTAATTGCTCTTGGTGTAGAACGAGTCCAGGTAGGCCACCGCTCCAATCATCTCGAACTGACCAACACGCGTCTTGCCTTCGAACTCGACACCCCGCGAGCGCACCTCGCCTTCCTGCAGCTGATACTCCGGGTACTCAATGTCGCCGGTCAGCACGTTCTTCTGCTTGATCTGGTACACCGACAACGTCAGCAATGAACTGTCGTTGGGCTGGTATTTGACCCCCGCCTCGTACTGCTCGCCCTCCACCGGCTTGAACGCCGACGCCCCGCGCTGTGGGGCCTGGCTGCCGATGCTGGGGAAGAACGACTCGGCGTAACTGACATAGGGCGCCAGGCCGAAATCAGTGAGGTAGGTCAAGCCGATTCGCCGGGTGAGTTTCTTGTCTTTCTGGCTGACCGTGCTGTCGGCCAGCAGGTCGCGGTTCTCGACTTCGGCCCAGTCTTCACGCAGGCCGACGGTGAGGATAAACCGGTCAAGCTTGATCTGGTCCTGGGCGTACAGGCCGGTCTGCTTGATGGTGTTATCCCACTTGGTGGTGAGGGTCGGCTGGCCCAGGGTGTGGTAGTTGCTGGGTTTATACAGCTCGATGATTTCTGCGCCGTACAGGTTGTAGCCCTGGTACTTGCGGGTGAACTGGCGGTAATCGACGCCGGTCAGCAGCGTATGGTCCAGCGCACCAGTGGCGAATTTGAACTGCAGGTTGTTATCAATCGTGTAGGCAGAGTTGTGCTGGCGCCAGTCGAGCTTGGTGCGGGTGGCGCGGGTGTCGTCGATGCTGTTATCCGGGAGCGTGACGAAGCGGTTCAGGTAGAAGCCTTTGTAGCGGTCGTTGACGTCGGTGTAGCGCGCCGTCGAGTGGTATTCGAGGTTGTCGTTGAAGGCGTGGGAGAAATCGAAGCCGAGCACGTACTGGTCGCGGATGTAGTCGTTCCAGTCCGAGTCGCCCAGGAAGGTGTCGCGGTCGATATGCCGGCCCTCGGCGCTGCGGTACAGCGTGCCAATGGCGGGCAGCGCCTGGTAGTCGGCCAGGGACTTGTCGCGCTGCAGCTGCGCGTAGACCGTCAGCGCCGTCTCGTCGGTCGGCGCCCAGGTGAGGCTGGGCGCGAGCAAGGTGCGGCTGTCGGTGGCGTGGTCGACCATCTCGTTGCCGTCACGGGCCAGGGCAATCAGGCGATAGCTCAAGGTCTTGGCCTGATCGATTGGCCCGCTGAAATCCAGCGCACCGTTGACCCGGTCATAACTGCCGATGCCGAACTTGACCTGGTGCCGCGCCTCGGTGGTCGGCCGCTTGGAGACCATGTTGATCATCCCGCCCGGCTGGTTTTGCCCGTACAACACGGATGCCGGCCCCTTGAGCACTTCGATACGCTCGAGGGTGTACGGATCGATTTGCGGGGCGCCGCCCAGGCTGCCGGCGTACGGCAGGTAGGCGCCGTCGAGGTACAAAAGGGTTGGCGCGAAGCCACGGCTGGCGACTTCATCGGCGATGGTGTTGCGGTCGGTATAGCCGTTGGTGTCGATACCCGGCGTGTAGCGCAGGGCCTGCGTGAGGTTGCGTGCACCCTGGACCGCGACCTGGTCGGCCGTGACCACGTTGACCGTCTGCGGGATTTCCAGAATCGGCGTATCGGTCTTGGTCGCGGTGCCGCTGCGCGTGGCGACGTAACCGTCTACCGGGCCCCAGGCATTTTCCGTGGCCGCCCCGGTCACGGTGGTGGGGCTCAGATTCAGCGAATTGCCTTCGGGCAGCAGGTACAGGCTCCAGGTACCGTTGTCGGTAATGATCAAGCCCAGCCCGCTGCCGGCCAGCGCCTGTTGCACGGCCTGCTCCGGCGTCAATTGGCCCTGGACGGCAGCAGCCCGGCGACCTTGCAGCAAGGCCGGGGTCACCGACAACGTGCGCCCGCTTTCGCGGGACAATCGGCTGAGGGTGTCACCCAGCGCGGCCGCAGGCAGGTCGAAATAATGGGTGGTGTCCTGGGCCATCGCAGGTTGGCCGATGACGGCCAGCGTAATGGCCAGCGTCAGCAGGCAAGGACGAATCATCAAGGGTGCCATAGGGGTGGATACTCGTTGTCAGGTTGGCGTTCTCTAACCCTGACTCGCGAGACGTGCGATCCCCTCACGGCCTGTGAAAATAATCGTTTATTGCACGTCAATCAGCGTCAACCACGGCCCATAGCGACGAATGCGCAACGGGAATGTCTGGGCAAGCGACTGCAGCGTCTGCTCCGCATCATCCAGCGGATACACTCCGTACACACGCAGCGCCGCCGCTTGCGGGCTGATGCGCAGCACGCCCCGGCGATACGGGCGCAAGGCATCAATCAGCGAGCCCAGCGGCTCGTCGCGAATGTCGATCCGACCGTCGCGCCAATCCACCCGCCCGGCTGCCGACAACGGTACCGGCCGCACCCATTCCTCGCTGAACCACGCCGCCTGCCCCGCTTCCACGCGCCGCTGGTGACCGCCCTGGGTGGTGACTTTCACACTGTGCAGTTGCACCGAGGTCAGGCTGCCGGCGGCTTCCTGGCTGACCATGAACTGCGTGCCGAGGGCCTGGACTTCGCCCTGTGCGGTGGTGATGACAAACGGCCGGCGGGCATCGGCGGCGACATCGACAAACACCTGGCCTTCACGCAGATGCACGACGCGGCGCTGCTCAGTGAACTGGATATCCACCGAGCTGCGCGCGTTGAGGCTCAAGCGGCTGCCGTCGGCCAACGTGAAGGTACTGCGCTCGCCGGTGGCGGTACGCCGGTCGGCCCACAACCCGTTGAGCGGTTGGGCACGGTCGAGCAGCGCAGCGCTACTGACGCCAAACAACATCAGGGCCAGGCCGCCACGCAGCACCTTGCGGCGCGACACGGTGTCGGGCGTCATCAGCGCCTGGGACGCCGCACGCAGTTGGCCAGGGCTGTGCGCCTCGACCCGGTGCAGCGCGGCAATCGGTTGCTGCAACAGGTTGCCCACCCGCTGCCAGGCCGCCGCGTGCTCGGGGCTGGCGTGCAACCAGGCGTCGAAAGCCTGGCGCAGGTCGCGGTCCTCGCCGGCCGCCTCCAGGCGCAGCAGCCAATCGACGGCCTCGCGGGTACAGGCATCCACCTTGGGCTGCGTCATGCCAGCTCCGCCGATTCCGCCAGGCAATGCAGGAACGCCCTGCGCAAATCGCGCTCGACAGTCGCCAGGGAGACATTCAGTTGCTGGGCGATCAGAGGTTGGGTCAAGCCTTCGAGGCGACTCAGGATAAAGATCTGGCGTACCCGCGCCGGCAGGCCGTTGAGCAGCCGGTCAATGCTTTCCAACGCTTCGCGGACCAATGCAAGGTCTTCTTCGGAAGGGCTGTAGCACTCCGGCAGTAAAGCCAGGCTGTCGAGGTAGCTTTGTTCGAGGCGCTTGCGCCGCCAGAAACTGAACAACAGTCGGCGTGCAACCGTGCTCAAAAACGCCCGCGGCTCCTCAAGTTGGGTGAGCTGGCGCGCATCGAGCACACGGATGAAGGTGTCCTGGGTCAGGTCTGCGGCATCCTGGGGGCACTTCAACTGGCGATACAACCACGCACGCAACCACCGATGGTTATCGTCGTAGAGCGCGGCTAAAAGGGCCTTGGGATCAGTAGATGTGGACACGCAACACTGCCAGACGTTAATGATAATTCATCTCATTATCTGCGCAGACTCTGGCACATTGCAATCGTTAAAACACCCAACCTGCAGCGCATTTGTGTATCTGCGCCCCTCCACTAGACTCAGGAGTTCCTCTTACATGGAAGTGCCCTAAATGAAAGTAACGCGCCCTCTTCGCCACGCCATCGCCCTGGTCACACTGCTGGCCGCCGGTAACCTCACGGCCTTCGCGGCCGATATCCCGCTGTCCAAGACCCTGGAAGCCGACGAAGTCACCACCAAAGTGCTGGCCGTGGATGCCGCCAAGCACCAGGTGGTGCTGCAAGGCGCCGAAGGTGGCGAGGTGCATGTGCAACTTACCGACGCCGCCAAGGACCTGGGTAATCTCAAGGTCGGCGACCAGGTCAAAGTGCTGACCACGCACTCGGTCGCTGCCGTGCTGGACACCGATGTGGACAAAAGTGCGCCGGATGCCAGCGAAAAAACCGGTGTGATCCGCGCCACCGCTGATAATCCCAACCCCGGCGGCGCAGCGTTCCGTCAGGTACAGGTGCAACTGAAGATCACGCACATCGACTTGAAGAAAAACCAGGTCACCCTGGAAAACCCAGCCGGTGCGAGCAAAGTGTTGAATGTCGAGAAACCGGAAATTCGCGCGGGTCTCAAGGACCTCAAGGTCGGTCAGAGTGTGCTGGTGACGTTTACCGACACCCTGGAAATCACCACCGCTCACGAAGGCTGACAGTCATCAACGCGGGCATCAGTGATGATGCCCGTTGGGGTCAGGCCTGGCGGGCCTGGGTCAAATATTTTTCAATGTTGCTCATCTGCTCGTCCCAGCCCCGGGAGTTCATCTTGAAGGCTTTCTGCCGACGGGCTTCGGGCACTTTATCGAAACCGGACTCGACGACCCGCAGCAAAATGCCCGGCGCGCGATCCTCGATCGTGAACTCCACCAGTGTCGGGGTTTCCTGGTCATAGTCGACGCCCTCCTCCACCGCAAAGGGGTGCCACCAGAAAGAGAACAGTGTCTGCGGCAGGATACGTTCGATTTTGGCATTCCAGATCACATGCTCGTACCCCGGATAAGTGATCGGTGCCTTGATGGTTTCCCCCGCTGCAAAGGTTTTGCCCTTCAGAGCAATTCCGAACCAGTTGCCGAATTGCTCGGCATCGGTGAGTGCTTCCCAGACTTGTTTGCGTGAAACGTTAAGCAGGACTTTTCGTTCTATGCGATCTAATACGTGCATAAGTCACCTCCTCCATTGACAGTAGGCGACATCGAACAATGCGCAACCTTGGGTTGTGCGCGATGATGATGACCCCATCCTTGACCCGGCATTTACGTTATGACTGACGCGTTGAATGGAAGTTGCTTCTGCAAGGCCGTCCGCTACCAGGTGGACCGCTTGGACATGCCCATCAGCCACTGCCACTGCGACAGCTGCCGCAAGGTGCACGCGGCGGCGTTTGTGGCCACAGCCGGGGTGATGCGTGAGCATTTTCGCTGGACGCAAGGCGAGGGTCTGTTGTCGTCATTCGAGTCTTCGCCGGGCAAGCTCAGGCATTTCTGCTCGCGCTGCGGCTCACACCTGATGGCCGAGCGTGGGCACCAGCCGCATGTGATCGTGCGGGTGGCGACGCTGGATGATGATCCGGGCGTGCGGCCCACCGCGCACATCTGGACGGCGTATGACGTGCCCTGGCTGGCCTACACGGGCGTAGACCAGTGGGACGAGTGGCAGGTGTGACTCAGACGTGCGGGTCACCCGGTGCTTTAGCCGGGGTCGCATACTGCGGCTTGAGGTGACCTTCCTGGTCGAGCAGCCAGGCGTCCATGATCTGCCGCACCACCGGGCCTGCCACCCGGCCACCGGCTTCGCCGTTTTCGATCATGACCGAGATCACGATCTTCGGATGCTCGGCCGGGGCAAAGCCGACGAACAAGGCGTTGTCGCGATGCCGCTCTAGAGTCTTGTCGCGGTTGTAGCGCTCACCCTGTTTGATCGCGACCACTTGCGCAGTACCACTCTTGCCGGCGATGCGGTATTGCGCACCTTGCGCGGCGGCCCGAGCGATGCCGCGCGGGTCATGCATCACCAACTGCATGCCATGGTTCACCTGCTCCCAGTCACGCGGGTCCTTGAGGACCACATTCGGCATCGGGTTCTCGTCTACGGGCGGCACGCCGTTGATAGTCTTGGCCAGGTGCGGGCGATTCCACACGCCCTTGTTGGCGATCAACGCTGTCGCCTGGGCCAATTGCAATGGCGTGACCTGCATATAGCCCTGGCCGATACCGAGGATCACGGTTTCGCCTGGGAACCATGGCTGGCGGCGGGTCGCACGTTTCCAGGCCTGGGATGGCATCAGGCCGGCTGACTCTTCGAACATATCCAGGGAGACTTTCTGGCCCAGGCCGAACTCCGCCAGGTAGTCGTGCAGGCGGTCAATGCCGAGCTTGTGGGCCAGGTCGTAGAAGTAGGTGTCGTTGGAACGCATGATGGCGGCGTCCATGTCGACCCAGCCGTCACCGCTGTGGTTCCAGTTGCGGTATTTGTGATCAAAATCGGGGAGCTGGTAGTAACCCGGGTCGAACACGCGGGTCTGGGCGGTCACCACACCGCTGTCGAGCCCGGCAATGGCCACCTCAGGCTTGATCGTCGAACCCGGCGCATAGAGCCCGCGCAGGACGCGGTTGAACAGCGGCCGGTCGATGGAATCGTGCAGCGCGGCATATTCCTTGAAGCTGATGCCGGTGACAAACAGGTTCGGGTCGAAACTCGGCTTGCTGACCATGGCCAGGACTTCGCCGGTTTGCGGGTCGAGCGCGACCACCGAGCCACGGCGATCGCCCAGGGCTTCCTCGGCGGCTTCCTGAAGGTGGACGTCGAGACTGAGCACAATATTTTTGCCAGGGATCGGGTCGGTGTGCTTGAGCACGCGCAGCACACGCCCCTGGGCGTTGGTCTCGACCTCTTCGTAACCGACGTGGCCGTGCAGTTCGGACTCGTAGAAACGCTCGATGCCGGTCTTGCCGATGGACTGTGTACCGCGGTACTCCACAGAGTCGAGAGCCTTGGACTCTTTCTCGTTGATGCGCCCGACATAGCCGATGGAGTGTGCAAAGTGCGCACCCAGCGGGTAGTGCCGGACAAACTGCGGCTCTACGTCGACGCCAGGCAAGCGAAACTCGTTCACGGCCAGGACCGCGATCTGCTCTTCGGTCAGCTCGTAAAACAATGTCACCGGGACGAAAGGATGGCGGGCCTGCTTCAAGGCCTTGTCGAACACCGCACGGTCTTCAGCAGGCAGGTGCAGCAGGTTGACGATGGCGTCCAGCTCACCCTTGAGGTCTGTGGTGCGCTCCCGGGTGATGGTCAGGTTGTAGCTGGGGCGATTGTCGGCGAGCACCACGCCATTCCGGTCGTAGATCAACCCACGAGTCGGCGTTATCGGCAGGACGTGGACCCGATTATTCTCGGAAATCGTCGAGTGATAGTCGTACTGCACCACCTGCAGGAAATACATGCGGCCCACCAGGGCACAGGTGATGCCGATCACCAGCAGCGCGCAGGCGAGCAGGCGCTTGTTGACCAGGCGGTTTTCTTTTTCGTGATCCTTGATGGGTATTGGTTCAGGCATTTCTACAGCATCTCGTTGAAGAAGGTCGACGCCGCATCCTGCGGATAAAGATCAGTCCTTGTGAAAATGTGCTGCACCATACCAAAAATGCAGAAACACTTTGCATCGATTTCCCCGAACGGCATGCCGATAGCGATTTTTGTCATGAAAGTGTGGGATCAAGCCCAGCAAGGCTTCAGATCAGGACGCCTATTCGTGGCCAGGGGAACGCGCTGTCCTCTACCGGGCGTGCTTTTCGACCGCCGA
>NZ_JANLOH010000058.1:0-104745 GCF_025466155.1 Pseudomonas sp. 13B_2.1_Bac1
GTTTATCGAGGAGCAGAATTTACGGTTCCAGGGGCAGTATCTGGATCGGGAGATTGGGCTGCACTACAACACGTTTCGGTTTTATGATCCGGATGTGGGGCGGTTTACGACGCCGGATCCGATTGGGTTGTTGGGTGGATTCAATCTGTACCAGTACGCGCCAAACCCCATCGGCTGGATTGACCCTTGGGGCTGGGCAGGTAACCCGGCCAATGCCACTCATATCACCTATGTCGGCGTGAAGGATGGCAAGCCTTATGTGGGCTATGCCAGCAAGCCTGGCCTCGGACACTCCTCGCAAGCTGTGTTGGACTACCGCTATCCTAACAAGCAAATTTTTGACGTTGAGCCAAAGGCGGTATTCAAAGGAGATGGGCAAAAAGGAAAAGACATTGCAAGGGGCCTAGAGCAAAGGATCTATGAGGACAAATTGAAAGAGGGCGCTGTCGCGAACAAACAAAGGCCCGTTGGCCCAAATAACAAAAGACGGGATATTTATCTCGCGGCTGCTGACAAACACAGAGGTGTTAAGCCTCAAAACCCAACTCGAAAACTTAAAGGCCCTGGAAGATGCTGAAGAAAATCACATGGCAAGAAGGAAAGGTTCTCAGTTTGAAACTGAGAGATGACCTGTACACGCTTGTTCAGATGCGCGAAAACTACTACCTGCAGTTTTTTGATTTGACGCGCACTCAGGATATTTGGGAAGGCATAGACCTAGAAACAGTCGATACGCTATTTTTTATTTTCACGTCTACGAAGGCTTTAAAGGGCTTGGCCATCAGCGAACCGTCATTGGACAACATCTCCATAGATGGGCATTCTCCCGAGAAAAAGATGTTGAGCGCTATTATTGGCGGTAATTATGGCGCAGATCTTATCGAGCTGACTGACTCTTTCGAAACACTTGACGCAATCACACTAAAAAGCAATTTAACCGTGCCCGACGATCTAGATACAATTTACAAATATGAATTATCAGGCATGATCGGCGATCCGGAAAAACTGCGAAATCGCTTGATTAAATATTTTGAGGACGGGATAAACTGGGATAAATCCAAGGAATTTTTATTCAAAGGCATTTCTCCTCCCTCCGCAAAAATTAGAAACCAGTAGCCATGAAAAGAAAAGAGCTAGCGCACTTCCAAACACAAGGCGGCGTCTCTTTAGATGGCGAAGAAAATCTTATTAACAATGTAACTCCAATAATCGAGAAACTAGTTAAGCACTTACTTGCTCTGCCCGAAAAAGCATCTAAGCCAACTATCTTAAATCTTTTTAAAAAATGCATACTGAGCATTAACAACTTTCACGATGAGATTGAAACCGTAGAGCGCGAGTCCATACTTGAGATTATTTATACCTTAGGGGAAATTGTGGGCGTTGACCCGGCATCGGAGTTCGCAGAGGAATGGAGAGGTGATTGGTAAAGGATCTACATCGTCAAAAATGACTGGGACAAAAGAGGCGATTCAGATTCAGTCACCAGCTCTTGAGCGTTCCGACTTTGCCGTAACGAACGAAGACTTGGGAGCGCCTGACTCAGCTAATTGGTCCGTGCTGGTTGGAAGCAGCTTAATGTTTCCTGCACCAGCGATCTAACCCGGCTTAGTATGATCCAGGAACCGATAGGACTATCGGGCGGGCTGAATCTCTACTACAGCTCACCGAACTCTATTGGTTGGATCGCTCCACTGGTCTGGGAAACCTACAGACTGTCCAAAGTCGACAAAGAGAAAAAGGATTACGGCTTATGGCTATCAATCAAATCGTGCTCTCAGAGGAGGACCATGACCTTGGACAAATAGGTGGCGGAGCTTGGCTTACAAGCCTCGACCTATGGCCTAAAGCGCCTCAAACCGGTCAGTTCATGCTGCCTGTGATAACGATGACCTCTACTTTTTTACGTGTACCATTTTTACCTCCAGGGATGGCGCTGACCGTTTTTGTTTGCGTTGAGCGAAATGATGACACCTGCACACGGCCATCGGCACGCAAATTGGCTGTCCATCAACAAACGGAGATGGAAAAACTTCAACTTGGCCATAGCTGCGTTCTGCTTCATACGCTTGCGTCTTCTGAACTCAAACCCGCGATGTTGGTTGATCCAATCCCACGAACCTATATTGCCCAGCAACCACTGACACCCGACCAAATGCAAGAAGAGCTGGAAGACTTGGACAGTGGCGCGGGGATCAGCAAAGTTCTAGGACGACCCGCTTGGTTGCAAGACCCGTTATATGAAAGCCCTCGCTACTATTTTTTGGCACAGCTAACCGAAACCGACATCACAAAAATAAGCCCTGGCCACGAAGGGTTATTCGGTGGGGGTATCGGCTATATTTTTGCTGATAATCGGGCGAAGAAGATGAAAGAAGGAGATCTGGGTGGCTATTTCCTGACTCAGTTCACTTGAGACGAGCAAGTCACTAAAAAAGCTTAATAACACCCCACAAAAAATGGGCACCCGACCCAGTCGGCGTGCCCATCTTTTTTACCGCCCCGCCTCCCTACGAGACGGTATCGCTATTACGGGTTGACGCTGTCTTTGAGCGACTTGCCCGGCTTGAACGCAACGGTGTTGCTCGCCTTGATCTTCACCGGCTCACCGGTTTGCGGGTTCTTGCCGGTGCGGGCGCCGCGGTGGCGTTGCAGGAAGGTGCCGAAGCCAACCAGGGTGACGCTGTCCTTGCGATGCAGCGCGCCGGTGATTTCTTCGAGTACGGCGTTGAGTACGCGGTTGGCCTGTTCTTTGGTCAGGTCTGCTTTTTCTGCAATAGCGGCTGCGAGTTCTGGTTTACGCATAAGTGAAGCCTCTTTGACGGTTTTTTGTTGTTATGTCCGTGCTGCTCTCTTCTGGAGCAGCGCCCAAGGCGCCGCAGGCTCTACTCTGCGGCAGACGGGAGTGAGGATGGCATGCCCTCGCACGCTCCGCCAGTCTCGCGGCGACCTTTCTGGGCACAAAAACGTGCTTATTCCGACAGAACGACCGGTATTTACGCCAGCAAAGGCGGAAGCTCTTTGTTGAGGGCCAGTTTGTCCATCACGGCGCTGCCGGTCAGGGCATAACCCAGCAGGCGGCCACTGGCGTCGCGGCACAAGGCCTTGATGTCGGCCCCCTGCCCTTCAACGTTCCACACGCCTTCGGTGCCGCGTGGCGGTGGCGACACCACCAGCGGGCAGACCGGCGTCTTGACGGTGACCGGCATCGGGCCGTAGCTGACCGCCGTGGCGTTGCCGGCCAAGGTCTGGGCCAGGGCACGGGCGCAGCTCATCAGCGGCATCACGTACAGCAGGTTGAGACCGTCGACTTCGGCGCAGTCGCCCAAGGCGTAGATATTGGCGTGGGAGGTCTTGAGGTGGCGGTCGACCATGATCCCGCGATTGATCTGCAAGCCGGCAGCCGCCGCCAGGTCGACGCGCGGGCGCAGGCCGATGGCCGAGACCACCAGGTCGCAGTGGATCACTTCACCGTCGGACAGGTGCGCTTCCAGGCCGTCCGCGCTGCGCTGCAGGCGATTGAGCACCGGGCCGAGATGGAAGCGTGCGCCCAGGCTCTCGAGCCCGGCCTGCACGGCCGCGGCTGCCGCCGGGTGCAGCAGGGTCGGCATGACTTGCTCGCACGGCGCCACCAGGTCGATTTCATAGCCGCCAAGGATCAGGTCGTTGGCGAATTCGCAGCCGATCAACCCGGCGCCAAGCAGCAGCACGCGGCGCTTGCCGGCAGCGGCAGCTCGAAAGCGCGCGTAGTCCTCGAGGTCGTTGATCGGGAACACCAGCTCGCCCGCATCGCCTTCGACCGGCACGCGCACGGTTTCGGCGCCCCAGGCCAGGATCAGGTCGCGATAGGCCACGGCTTCCTCGCCGATCCACAGGCGCTTGTGGCCGGGGTCGATGCCGCTGACGCGGGTGTGAGTGCGCACCTCGGCCTTGAGTTGCTCGGCCATGGCACCCGGTTCGGCCATGCTCAGGCCATCGGCTTCCTTGTTCTTGCCAAAGCCGGTGGAGAGCATGGGCTTGGAGTAGGAGCGGCCGTCATCCGCAGTGATCAGCAGCAACGGGGTCTCGCTGTCGAGCTTGCGAAACTCCCGGGCCACGTTGTAACCGGCCAATCCTGTGCCGATGATCACGACAGGTGCGTTCATTCCTTTCTCCTTGTAGTACGTTTCTTAAATGTTCAGATCAGCCGATTTCGATCATTTCGAAATCCATCTTGCCCACGCCGCAGTCCGGGCACAGCCAATCTTCCGGGACGTCTTCCCAACGGGTGCCAGGCAGAATTCCGTCATCCGGCCAGCCGTCTTTCTCGTCATAGATCAGGCCGCAGACTACACATTGCCACTTCTTCATTACTTGCTTCCTCAGGGTCCAGGCATCTTGGCCGACGGTCGATAGACCAACGTTGCCGTGCGGCTCAGGGCGTTTTGTACTGATCGGGGCCGGCAGATGCAAGCATGATCGACGCAAACGGCGGGTTCCGCCCGGCAAAAGCTCAGGATGCCATGGTAAGCTCGCCGCCTCTTTTGCTGCCAATACTGACTCACTGTGCCGCACTCAACTGCCCTTCCCGATGCTTGCCAATGGCTGACCCAGAGCCTTCTGGTCCCAGCGCCTGCACCCTTGACCCTCGATTGGCTGTTCGACGAAGGCTCGCTCACGCGCCGGCTGACGTGGCTGTCCGACGACGGCTTCAGCGTGACGCCGCTGTTCGAAGGCTGGCAGCCGCTGCGCGACGATGAATGTGCCGCATTGGGCCTGGCCCCGGCCACGATCGGCTGGGTACGCGAAGTGTATTTGCGCGGGCACGGCCAGCCGTGGGTGTTCGCCCGCAGCGTCGCGGCCCGCAGTGCACTGCAGGGCGACGGGCTGCACATGGACGAACTCGGCAGCCGTTCGCTGGGCGAACTGTTGTTCTGCGACCATGCGTTCACCCGCCAGGCCATCGAAGTATGCCGCTACCCTCGCCCATGGCTGCCCACCGCGGACCAGGTCGACGGGCTGTGGGCACGCCGCTCGCGCTTTGATCGCGGGCCGCTGAGCGTGTTGGTGGCGGAAATCTTCCTGCCGAGCTTCTGGCAGGCGCTGCATGATCATCCGGAGAACTGCTGATGTACCAACGTCTGCTCAAGTCCCTGAACCGCCTGAACCCCAGGGCCTGGGATTTCATTCAGTTGACGCGCATGGACAAGCCCATCGGCATCTACCTGCTGCTGTGGCCGACGCTGTGGGCGCTGTGGATCGCCGGCAAGGGCTCGCCGTCCTTGGGCAATATCGTGATTTTCGTGCTGGGCGTGGTGCTGACCCGGGCCGGCGGCTGCGTGATCAATGACTGGGCCGACCGCAAGGTCGACGGCCATGTGAAGCGCACCGAGCAACGCCCGCTGGTCAGCGGCAAGATCAGCTCGAAAGAGGCGCTGGTGTTTTTCGCGGTGCTGATGGGCATCAGTTTCCTGCTGGTACTGCTGACCAACGCCACCACCATCCTGCTGTCCCTGGGCGGCCTGGCCTTGGCGGCGAGCTACCCGTTCATGAAGCGCTACACCTATTACCCGCAGGTGGTGCTGGGCGCGGCGTTTTCGTGGGGCATGCCGATGGCGTTCACCGCCGAGACCGGCCACCTGCCGGCCACGGCGTGGCTGCTGTATATCGCCAACCTGCTGTGGACGGTGGGTTACGACACCTATTACGCAATGACGGACCGTGACGACGACTTGAAGATCGGCGTGAAATCCACCGCCATTCTGTTTGGCGATGCGGACCGCGTGATCATCCTGTCCCTGCAGGGCCTGGCACTGGTGTGCCTGTTGCTCGCCGGCGCAAGGTTTGAGCTGGGTGGCTGGTTCCACTTGGGATTGTTGGCGGCAGCGGGCTGTTTTGCCTGGGAGTTCTGGTACACCCGCGACAGGGACCGCCTCAAATGCTTCAAGGCGTTCTTGCACAACCACTGGGCCGGGTTGGCGATATTTGTCGGGATTGTGGCGGATTACGCATTGCGGTGAGCCTGGCTGCCAGGGCAATAGGGCTTGATGTGGCGAGCGGGCTTGCCCCGCGTTGGGGCGCGAAGCGGCCCCAAAACCTGGCGACGCGTTATTCCTGAAATACCGCAGTAGTTTCTACAGGGGCTGCTGCGCAGCCCAACGCGGGGCAAGCCCGCTCACCACAACAGGCCCCCCCGCGACAGGATTACCTTACGGCTTGATGATGTGCCACGCACCGCCCTTGCCATCACCGGTCTTGTCACCAGCCTTTTTGTCATCCTTGTAGGTGTACACCGGCTTGCCTTTGTAGGCCCATTGGCTGGTCTGATCGTCACGGGTGATGACCGTCCAATCACCGGTCGACTTGTCGGTGGAATCCGCCTTCAGCGGCGGCCAGTTGGTCGCGCATTGATCCTTGCACACGGATTTGCCGTCGGCATCCTTGTCGAAGGTGTAGAGGGTCAAGCCCTTGTGGTCGACAAGCATCCCGTCTTTAGTCATCGCCGGCTCCGCCGCGAATGCCAGGGTCGGCAGCGTCAACGCCGCCGTGACCAGCAGGGCTTTCCAGGAAATTGTGCTGTAAGTCATCGGAACCTTCCTTTTTTGGTTGTAAGGATTCGGACCCAAAGCGTAGTCCAGAGAGGCGCGAATTGCCCAAGCGACTAAATTACTGTCACACGACTGCAATAATTCCGTTATCTAATGCGGCGCAAGACAGTTAAATGACAAGAGGATTTTAGGCATGGTTGGCAGGAGCATTCTGATCGTTGACGACGAAGCGCCCATTCGCGAGATGATCGCCGTTGCGTTGGAAATGGCCGGCTATGACTGCCTGGAGGCGGAGAACTCCCAGCAGGCCCATGCCATTATCGTCGACCGCAAGCCGGACCTGATCCTGCTGGACTGGATGCTGCCCGGCACCTCCGGTATCGAATTGGCCCGCCGCCTCAAGCGCGATGAGCTGACCGGGGACATCCCGATCATCATGCTCACGGCCAAGGGCGAGGAGGACAACAAGATCCAGGGCCTGGAAGTCGGCGCCGACGACTACATCACCAAGCCGTTTTCCCCCCGCGAACTGGTCGCTCGCCTCAAAGCCGTACTGCGGCGCGCCGGCCCTACCGATGGTGAAGCGCCAATCGAAGTCGGCGGCCTGCTGCTGGACCCGATCAGCCACCGCGTGACCATCGACGGCAAGCCAGCCGAGATGGGCCCGACTGAATACCGCCTGCTGCAATTCTTCATGACCCACCAGGAGCGTGCCTACACCCGTGGCCAGTTGCTCGACCAGGTGTGGGGCGGCAACGTGTATGTCGAAGAGCGCACTGTGGACGTGCATATCCGCCGCCTGCGCAAAGCCTTGGGCGATGCCTACGAGAATCTGGTACAAACCGTGCGCGGCACCGGTTATCGGTTTTCCACCAAGGGTTGAAAGCAGCTGCAAGCTCTCAGCTACAAGCGGCAAGTAGAAGCTGATCTGCTCTGACTTGAAGCTTGCAGCTTGAAACTTTTCACTGTCCGAAGGACCGATTGTGAACCAAAACTGGCATGGCACCCTGATCCGCCACATGCTTTTGCTGATCACCGGCTGCCTGTTGGTGGGCCTGGTGAGTGGTTATTACGGCTGGAGCCTGGCAGTCGGCATTGCCTTGTACCTGGGCTGGACCCTCAAGCAATTGCTGCGCCTGCATGAATGGCTGCGCCAGCACAAACCCGACGAAGCGCCACCCGACGGCTACGGCTTGTGGGGCGAGGTGTTCGACAGCATCTACCACCTGCAACGCCGCGACCAACGGGTGCGCGGACGCCTGCAAGCGGTGATCGACCGGGTGCAGGAGTCCACCGCCGCGCTCAAAGACGCGGTGATCATGCTCGACAGCGACGGCAACCTGGAATGGTGGAACCGCGCCGCCGAAACCCTGCTGGGCCTCAAGACGCCCCAGGACAGCGGCCAGCCGGTGACCAACCTGGTGCGTCACCCGCGCTTCAAGGAGTACTTCGAGCAGGAGAACTACGAAGAAGCCCTGGAAATCCCCTCGCCCACCAATGACCGCGTACGCATCCAGCTGTACCTGACGCGCTACGGCAACAACGAGCACTTGATGCTGGTGCGCGACGTGACGCGTATCCACCAGTTGGAACAGATGCGCAAAGACTTCGTCGCCAACGTCTCCCACGAACTGCGCACGCCCTTGACGGTGATCTGCGGGTACCTGGAGACGCTGCTGGACAATGTCGACGAGATCAACCCGCGCTGGAGCCGCGCCCTGCAGCAGATGCAGCAGCAGGGTTCACGCATGCAGACGCTGCTCAACGACCTGCTGTTGCTGGCCAAGCTCGAAGCCACCGACTACCCCTCGGATAACCATCCGGTGGCCGTGCAGAGCCTGTTGCAGACCATCAAGAATGACGCCCAGGCGCTCTCCGGCCAACGCGGGCAGCAGATCACCCTGGAAGCCGATCCGGCCGTGCTGCTCAAGGGCAGCGAAGGCGAGTTGCGCAGCGCGTTTTCCAACCTGGTGTTCAACGCCGTGAAGTACACCCAGGACAAGGGCAATATCCGCATCCGCTGGTGGGCCGACGAGCACGGCGCGCACTTGAGCGTGCAGGACTCCGGCATCGGCATCGACGCCAAGCACCTGCCGCGCCTGACCGAACGTTTCTACCGCGTCGACTCTAGCCGCAACTCCAACACCGGCGGCACCGGGCTTGGCCTGGCGATCGTCAAGCACGTACTGCTGCGCCACCGCGCGCGCCTGGAAATCAGCAGCGTGCTGGGCCATGGCAGCACGTTCACCTGCCATTTTCCGCCGGCGCAGGTAACCCGTTCGCGGGGGGTTGGAACAGATGAGTAACTTGAAAACGACACAGCCCTAAATGTGGGAGCGGGCTTGCTCGCGAATGCGGTCGGCCAGCTACACATGGGTTGACTAACCCACTGCATTCGCGAGCAAGCCCGCTCCCACGTTGGATTTGTGTTGTTGTGTAGAGGGCATTCCAAGTCCCGCCGGGCAGTGGGCACTAGGCAAGCGCCCCGTCAGCCGCTACATTGGCCGACTTGCGCCTGTCTTTCAGGCCCACCTGCCACCCCTAATTGAACACACGGAACCTGCAAAACCCCATCATGGACCCTTCCCCTGGCATCACCCTCGCTACACTCTTCGCCGACTTCGGCATGATTCTTTTTGCACTGATCCTGGTACTGCTCAACGGTTTCTTCGTTGCGGCGGAGTTTGCCATGGTCAAACTGCGCGCCACCCGGGTCGAGGCCATCGCCCACAAGAACGGCTGGCGCGGGCAGATCCTGCGCACCGTGCACAGCCAGCTCGACGCCTACCTGTCGGCCTGCCAGCTGGGTATCACCCTCGCCTCCCTGGGCCTGGGCTGGGTCGGTGAGCCGGCCTTTGCACACATCCTCGAGCCGCTGCTGGGCGCCGTAGGCGTCGAGTCGCCGGAAGTGATCAAGGGCGTGTCGTTCTTTGCCGCCTTCTTCGTGATTTCCTACCTGCACATTGTGGTCGGTGAGCTGGCGCCCAAGTCCTGGGCGATTCGCAAGCCCGAGCTGCTGTCGCTGTGGACGGCAGTGCCGCTGTACCTGTTCTACTGGGCCATGTACCCGGCGATCTACCTGCTCAACGCCAGCGCCAACGCCATCCTGCGCATCGCCGGCCAAGGCGAGCCCGGCCCGCATCACGAACACCATTACAGCCGCGAAGAACTCAAGCTGATCCTGCACTCCAGCCGTGGCCAGGACCCGAGCGACCAAGGCATGCGCGTGCTGGCCTCGGCCGTGGAAATGGGCGAACTGGAAGTGGTCGACTGGGCCAACTCCCGGGAAGACCTGGTCACCCTGGACTTCAACGCGCCGTTGAAGGAAATCCTCGCACTGTTCCGCCGCCACAAATTCAGCCGCTACCCGGTGTATGACGCGGTGCGCAACGAGTTCGTGGGCCTGCTGCACATCAAGGACCTGCTGCTCGAGCTGGCCGCCCTGGACCACATTCCCGAATCGTTCAACCTGGCCGAGTTGACTCGTCCGCTGGAGCGTGTGTCGCGGCACATGCCGCTGTCGCAACTGCTGGAGCAGTTCCGCAAAGGCGGCGCGCACTTCGCCCTGGTCGAAGAAGCCGATGGCAAGATCATCGGCTACCTGACCATGGAGGACGTGCTTGAAGTGCTGGTCGGCGATATCCAGGACGAACACCGCAAGGCCGAGCGCGGCATCCTCGCCTACCAGCCCGGCAAACTGCTGGTGCGTGGCGACACGCCGTTGTTCAAGGTGGAGCGCCTGCTGGGTGTCGACCTCGACCACATCGAAGCCGAAACCCTCGCCGGGCTGATCTACGACACCCTCAAGCGGGTGCCGGAAGAGGAAGAAGTGCTGGAGGTCGAAGGCCTGCGGATCATCATCAAGAAGATGAAAGGGCCGAAGATCGTCTTGGCCAAAGTCCTGCTGCTGGACTGAGCCACCCCAAACCCCTGTAGGAGCCCGGCTCCTACAGTCCCGCGGCGAAGTTGGGCAATGTACCGACGGGCTGGTTGAACTCATACGGGATCGACACCAGCCCGGCCTCGGTGCTCTGCTGCACCACGAAGTGCAGATGCGGGCCGCTGCTGTTGCCGGTATTGCCCGACAGCGCCAGCAGGCTTCCCACCGCGACACGCTGCCCCACCCGCACGCTGACCGACCCTTGCTTGAGGTGCAGGTACACGCCCTGGGTGCCGTCATCGTGCTGCACGCGCACGAAATTGCCGGACGCATCGTTACCGCGCCCGATCTGGTTGTTCTCGGTCTTCACTACCGTACCGCTGCGCGCCGCAATGATTGGCGTGCCTTCGGGCATGGCGATGTCCATGGCGTAGCGGCTCTTGGCGTCGGTGTGGCTGAAGCTGCCGTTGGGGCCTTGGGTCAGGCGGAACGGACCGCCACGCCAGGGCAAGGGGTAGCGGTAGGCTGGTCGTGGGTAAACTGCGCGTGGCCTTTGCAACAGCGGCCTTCGCACAGGCTCGACCCTGCGTTCCTGAATCACGAACGCCTGGGACCCCGGGGTATGTCGATCGCTGAAAAACACCGCGCCATTGGCATCGGTGGATTGATAGAGGGTCATGGCCAGGGTCGAGGTGGCGACCGTGGCCAGCATGCAGAACAGCAATAGGCGAAGGAGCATGACGCGAACCTGCCAGGATGACTGAACGGCAGGCTAGCAAGGCTTGATGACAGCTTTAGGCGGCAGTCCGTTGAAACCGATATCCACGTTTATCCGGGCCGCCGCCGACAAATTGACCCGCGCATCCAGAGACAGTTTGTCGATCTTGCCAGTGAGGACGTGGTTAAGACGGGGCTGGCTGATCCAGAGTCTTAGTGCAGCCTGCAAGAGCTCCAACTGAAAACCGGCTGTCCGTCGGGCATCGAGCGCGAATCAGACAACCGGTCGACTCCGGTATTCAGGGGGTCACGCGCCCGGCACGAAGTGCTTCTGCGCAGTGCCGCGGGCGATCAGGCGGGAGATGTAATCGAGCTTCTGCGCGTCCTGGTCGATAAACCGGAAGGTCAGTTGCAGCCAGTCGCTATCAGGCTTGGGTTCGAAGGCGACGACGGCGTGCAGGTAGCCATTGAGGCGGGCGATTTCAGCGTTATCGCCTTGCTCAAGGTCGAGCACGGCACTTTCCAATACCTGCGGCAGCACTTCACCGCGACGCACCACCAGCAGCGCTTCCTTGATGCTCAGCGCCTTGATCACACATTGCTGGTTGCCACTGGACAGGCGCAATTGGCCCTGGCCACGACCACCCGCCGGCGAGGCGGCAGGCGCTTGCACCGGTGGGCTGTTGAGCAGGCCTTTGCTGGGCGCCGGGGCAGCCGCTGCAACCGGGGCCGCGCGCACGGCTTCGGGCTTGCCGCCGGTCAGGGCGCTGAGGGAGTCGTTGCCAAAGGCCGAGTTCATCTTGGTCGGCGCACTGGCGATCAGTGCGTCGAGACGCCCGATCTTGTGCAGGGACTGCTTGACCTTGTTCAGCAACTGCTCGTTGGTGAACGGTTTGCTGACATAGCCGGAAACCCCGGCCTGGATGGCCTGGACCACGTTTTCCTTGTCGCCACGGCTGGTCACCATCACGAACGGCATGGCCTTGAGGTGCGCTTGCTCGCGGCACCAGGTCAGTAGCTCAAGCCCGGACATCTCGGGCATTTCCCAGTCGCACAGCACCAGGTCGAAGGTCTCGCGCATCAGGATGGCCTGGGCCTTTTTGCCGTTCACCGCATCTTCGATCTTGATCCCGGGGAAGTAGTTGCGCAGGCACTTCTTCACCAGGTCGCGAATAAACGAGGCGTCATCCACCACCAATACACTGACTTTACTCATCGACCCTATTTCCTATAAAAACCGCGGCACGCAGAACGCCTGACTGATGGCATTTTGCCAAAACTCTGTAGTCACGGCGGGACTTTCTTTGACCCGACGCGCAAAAAATCCAGCTGCCACAAACAAAAACGCCCGGCCAAGGGCCGGGCGTTAATTTCTCGGGCAACCTTACTTATCGTCAGTTTCGCCCGGAACATTAGGGATTAGATCGGCTGACCCTTCAACTTCAGCCTTCATGCGCTTGAGGCCCATGTGCCGCACATCGGTCCCGCGAACCAGGTAAATCACCAGCTCGGAGATATTGCGCGCGTGGTCGCCGATGCGCTCCAGCGAACGCAGGACCCAGATGATGCTCAACACCCGCGAGATAGAGCGCGGGTCTTCCATCATGTAGGTGGCCAGCTCGCGCAGCGCGGTCTTGTATTCGCGGTCGATGATCTTGTCGTACTGGGCCACCGACAACGCCAGCTCGGCGTCGAAGCGGGCGAATGCGTCGAGGGCATCGCGCACCATGTTGCGCACCTGGTCGCCAATGTGGCGCACTTCCACGTAACCGCGTGGCGCTTCGCCTTCTTCGCACAGCTGGATAGCGCGACGGGCGATCTTGGTGGCTTCGTCGCCGATGCGCTCCAGGTCGATCACCGACTTGGAAATGCTGATGATCAAACGCAGGTCAGACGCCGCAGGTTGGCGACGGGCCAGAATGCGCAGGCATTCTTCGTCGATGTTGCGTTCCATCTGGTTGATCTGGTCGTCGATCTCGCGCACTTGCTGGGCCAGGCCCGAGTCAGCCTCGATCAGCGCGGTGACTGCGTCGTTGACTTGCTTCTCCACCAGCCCGCCCATCGCCAGGAGGTGGCTGCGCACTTCCTCAAGCTCGGCGTTGAACTGCGCGGAGATGTGGTGGGTAAGGCCTTCTTTGCTAATCATGCGTTTGCTCCGCAAAAGCTGTAAGCCGCAAGCTACAAGCTGCAAGCTGATGTGTGTCGTTCCATTGAGCTGCTTTTACTTGCCGCTTGAAACCTGCGGCTCGCAACTGCCGCTACTAGCCATAACGACCGGTAATGTAGTCTTCGGTCTGCTTCTTCGCCGGATTGGTGAACAGCGTATCGGTGTCGCCGAATTCCACCAGCTTGCCCATGTACATGAACGCGGTGTAGTCGGAAACGCGCGCCGCCTGTTGCATGTTGTGGGTCACGATGACGATGGTGAACTTGGACTTGAGCTCGTAGATCAGCTCTTCGACTTTCAGCGTCGAAATCGGGTCGAGTGCCGAGCACGGTTCGTCGAGCAGCAGCACTTCCGGCTCCACCGCGATGGTACGGGCGATCACCAGGCGCTGCTGCTGACCACCGGACAAGCCGAGTGCCGAGTCGTGCAGGCGGTCCTTGACCTCGTCCCACAACGCCGCGCCCTTGAGGGCCCACTCAACCGCTTCGTCGAGGATGCGCTTCTTGTTGATGCCCTGGATGCGCAGGCCGTAGACCACGTTTTCGTAGATGGTCTTGGGGAACGGGTTGGGCTTCTGGAACACCATGCCCACCCGGCGACGCAGCTCGGCGACGTCTTCGCCCTTGCGGTAGATGTTGGTGCCGTAGAGGTTGATGGCGCCGTCCACGCGGCAACCGTCGACCAGGTCGTTCATGCGGTTGAAGGTGCGCAGCAACGTCGACTTGCCGCAGCCCGAGGGGCCGATGAAGGCCGTCACGCGCTGCTTGGGGATGTTCATGCTGACGTCGAACAGCGCCTGCTTTTCACCGTAGTACAGGCTCAGGCCCGGCACTTCAATGGCCACGGTCTCCTGGGCCAGGTTCAGGCCCTGCTTGTCGCGACCCAGGGCAGACATGTTGATGCCGTGGGAATGGGTGTCGTGTTGCATGGTCTCACTCCGTTCGTAGCTGCCAGCTTCTAGCTGCAAGCTGCAAGATTTGGGCAAAAGCGGCTCGTAGCTTGCCGCTTGTGGCTAATAGCTTTAGCTGTCCAACGCTTTGTATTTTTCGCGCAGGTGGTTGCGAATCCACACCGCCGACAAGTTGAGCGTGGCAATCACCAGCACCAGCAGCAAGGCGGTGGCGTACACCAGCGGCCGCGCGGCTTCGACGTTGGGGCTCTGGAAGCCGACGTCATAAATATGGAAGCCCAAGTGCATGATCTTCTGGTCCAGGTGCAGGTAGGGGTAGTTGCCATCCAGCGGCAGCGACGGCGCCAGTTTCACCACGCCCACCAGCATCAGCGGCGCCACTTCACCGGCGGCACGGGCCACGGCGAGGATCATGCCGGTCATCATCGCCGGGCTGGCCATCGGCAGTACGATCTTCCACAGCGTTTCCGCCTTGGTCGCGCCGAGTGCCAGGGACCCTTCGCGCACGGTGCGAGGAATCCGCGCCAGGCCTTCTTCGGTGGCCACGATCACCACCGGCACCGCCAGCAGCGCCAGGGTCAGCGAGGCCCACAGCAGGCCCGGTGTACCGAAGGTCGGGGCCGGCAGGGCTTCGGCGAAGAACAGGCGGTCAACCGAGCCACCCAGTACATACACGAAGAAACCCAGGCCGAACACGCCGTAGACGATGGCCGGCACGCCGGCCAGGTTGTTCACGGCGATCCGGATAACGCGGGTCAGGGTGTTCTGCTTGGCGTATTCACGCAGGTACACGGCTGCCAGCACGCCGAACGGGGTAACGATCATCGCCATGATCAGGGTCATCATCACGGTGCCGAAGATAGCCGGGAAAATCCCGCCCTCGGTGTTGGCTTCCCGTGGGTCATCGCTGAGGAATTCCCAGACCTTGCTGAAGTAGAAGCCGATCTTGGTCAGTGTGCCCATGGCGTTCGGCTGGTAGGCGTGAACGACTTTGCCGATGCCGATTTCGACTTCCTTGCCGTTCGCATCACGCGCCGTCAGGGCATCGCGATTGAACTGGGCGTGCAGGTCGGCCAGGCGTGCTTCGATGTCCTGGTAACGGGCATTCAGCTCGGCGCGACCGGAGTCCATGTCGGCCTGGGCGGCGGCGTCGAGCTTGCCTTCCAGTTCCAGTTTGCGGCCATGCAGGCGGATGCGTTCAAGCCCGGCGTTGATCGCGCCGATGTCAGATTTTTCGAGTGTCTTGAGCTGGGCAGCGAGCTTGTTGACGCGGTCGACCCGCGCCTGCAGCTCCGGCCAAGCGGCGTCGCCTTCGGCGATGACCTTGCCATCCTGCTTGACGTTGACCAGGGTGCCGTAGAAGTTGCCCCACTCACGACGCTCGATGGTCATCAAGTTCGCCGGCGTGGTCTGGTCCTTGAGCCACTCGCCGACAATCCAGGTGAAGTCATTGCCGTTCAGGTCGCGGTTGCCGACCTTGATCAGCTCGCGGGTCATGAATTCCGGACCCGCATCCGGCACCGGCAGGCCCGCGCTTTTCAGGCGCTCGCGCGGCACTTCTTCTTTCTGCACCACTTCGCCGATGACGATATGGTTGGCCTGGCCCGGCACGTCGTAGTTGGCCTGGATCAGGTCGGCCGGCCAGAAGTGGCCCAAGCCACGCACTGCAATCACGGCCAGCAAACCAATGGTCATGATGACCGCGATGGACACTGCGCCACCGCTGATCCAGACGCCGGGGGCGCCGCTCTTGAACCATCCATTCAGGGAGTTCTGTTTCACAGACTTCTACCTTTCTTAAAGCGACGAGTATTTCTTGCGCAGACGCTGACGAATCAGCTCGGCGAGGGTGTTCATGACGAACGTGAACAACAGCAGCACCAGCGCCGAGAGGAACAGCACGCGGTAGTGACTGCCGCCGACTTCCGACTCGGGCATCTCCACCGCGACGTTGGCCGCGAGTGTGCGCAGGCCTTCGAACAGGTTCATCTCCATCACCGGCGTGTTACCGGTGGCCATCAGCACGATCATGGTCTCGCCGACGGCGCGGCCCATGCCGATCATCAGGGCCGAGAAGATGCCCGGGCTGGCGGTCAGGATCACCACGCGGGTCATGGTCTGCCACGGCGTGGCACCCAGGGCCAGCGAGCCCAGGGTCAGGCCGCGTGGCACGCTGAACACGGCGTCTTCGGCGATCGAGTAGATGTTCGGGATCACCGCAAAGCCCATGGCCAGGCCGACCACCAAGGCGTTGCGCTGGTCGTAGGTGATGCCCAGGTCGTGGGAGATCCACATGCGCATGTCGCCGCCGAAGAACCAGGTCTCCAGGTACGGGCTCATGTACAGCGAGAGCCAGCCCACAAACAGGATCACCGGGATCAGGATCGCGCTTTCCCAGCCGTCCGGCACCCGCAGGCGCAGCGACTCAGGCAGGCGGCTGAAGACAAAACCGGCCACCAGGATGCCAATCGGCAGCAGCATCAGCAGGCTGAAAATCCCCGGCAGGTGGCCTTCCACATACGGCGCCAGGAACAGGCCGGCGAAGAAGCCGAGGATCACCGTCGGCATCGCTTCCATCAGCTCGATCACCGGCTTGACCTTGCGGCGCAGGCTCGGGGCCATGAAGTAGGCGGTGTAGATCGCGGCGGCAACCGCCAGTGGCGCGGCCAGGAGCATCGCGTAGAACGCCGCCTTCAGGGTGCCGAAGGTCAGCGGCGCAAGGCTCATCTTGGGTTCGAAATCGGTGTTGGCGGCGGTCGATTGCCAGACGTATTTAGGCTCGTCGTAGTTTTCGTACCAGACCTTGCTCCACAACGCGCTCCAGGACACTTCCGGGTGCGGGTTGTCCAGCACCAGCGGCTGCAACTTGCCGCCGGCTTCGACGATCACGCGGTTGGCACGTGGCGACATGCCGAACACGCCCTGGCCGTCGACCACCGGGTCGACCAGCAAGGTGCGGTGCGCGGTGCTGTGGAACACGCCGAATTTTCCGGACGCATCCAGGGCGGTGAAGCCTTTGCGACGTTGTTCGGCGGTAATCTCGACGATAGGCGCCGTGCCCATCTGGAACGTGCGGATCTGCTTGAAGCGCTGCTCGCCATCCGGGTCACGGGCCATGAACCACTGAGCCAGGCCGCCCTTGGAGTTACCGATGATCAGCGAGATGCCGCCCACCAACTGGGTGCTGGCGGTAATTTCGGCAGTGCCATCTTCCGACAATTTGTAGCGCCCGTTGAGGCTGTTGTCGCGCAGGCTGAAGACATCCGCAAGCGCGCGACCGTTGATCACGTACAGCCACTGCTGGCGCGGATCGATGAAAATCGCCTTCACCGGCTCGGTCATCTGCGGCAGCTCGATGCGCTTCTGCTCGCTGGTGACTTCGCCAGTCATCATGTTTTCTTCACGGCTCAGGGTCAGCACGTTCAAGTGCGAACCGGCGGAGCCTGCAACGACCAGGGAGGAGTCGGTGGCGTTGAGGGCCACATGCTCCAGCGCGCGACCGGCGTCGTCCAGCACGATCGGGTTTTCGCCGTAAGGGTATTCAATCGCCGGGGTGATGGTTTTCTTGCCGTCCGGGTAGGACACCTTATAAGTGTGGCGGAACACCAGGGACTGGCCATTGGACAAACCGAGGATCACCAGCGGGCTGCCGGGCTGGTCTTCACCGATGGAGGCAACACGGGTGCCGGCGGGCAGTGGCAGGTCGACACGCTTGAGCTCGGCACCGGTCTCGACGTTGAAGAACAGCGCCTGGCCCTTGTCGGAAACCCGCATGGCGACTTGGTTCTGTTCTTCCAGGGAGATCATCAGCGGCTTGCCGGCGTCCTGGATCCAGGCCGGGGTCAGGGCGTCTTCCTTGGTCAGCGAGGCGCCCTGGAACAGTGGCGCGACGACATAGGCCAGAAAGAAGAAGATCAGGGTAATGGCGCCGAGGACGGCGAGGCCGCCTACCAGCACGTACCAACGGGTCAGGCGATCCTTGAGGGCGCGGATGCGGCGCTTGCGTTGCAGCTCAGGCGTATTGAAATCAATGCGCTTGGGAGGGGAAGTCGTCGTCATGGTGGAATTGGCCAGATCATTCATGCGCACACCCTAGCGATCCTGTATGACAGAAAGATGACAGTGCAGTGACGCAACAAATCCGCCGCGAAGCAAAGCTGGCAGCGGACTAGAAAATTCGGATGCGGAGCCGGCAGGCCGGCCCCGCAGAGGCAATCAGTTGCCTTCTTTCAGACCCAGGTCAGCCAGGGCCTTGGCGGCAACTTTGGCTGGCAGTGGGATGTAGCCGTCTTTCACTACAACTTCCTGGCCCTGTTTGGACAGAACCAGCTTCACGAACTCGGCTTCCAGCGGGGCCAGAGGCTTGTTCGGGGCTTTGTTGACGTAAACGTAGAGGAAACGCGACAGCGGGTATTTGCCGTTCAGGGCGTTTTCTTCGCTGTCTTCGATGTAGTCAGTGCTGCCTTTCTTGGCCAGGGCCACGGTCTTCACGCTGGCGGTCTTGTAGCCGATGCCCGAGTAACCGATGCCGTTCAGCGATGAGCTGATCGACTGCACGACCGAAGCCGAGCCAGGCTGTTCGTTCACGTTTGGCTTGTAGTCGCCTTTGCACAGGGCTTCTTCCTTGAAGTAGCCGTAGGTGCCGGATACCGAGTTACGACCGAACAATTGCACTGGCTTGTTGGCCAGGTCGCCGGTCACACCCAGGTCACCCCAGGTTTTCACGTCGGCTTTGCCACCGCACAGACGCGTCGAGGAGAAAATCGCGTCGACCTGTTCCATGGTCAGGTGCTGGATCGGGTTGTCCTTGTGCACGAATACCGCCAGGGCATCCACGGCAACCGGGATTGCGGTTGGCTTGTAGCCGTACTTCTGCTCGAAGGCCGCCAGTTCGGTGTCCTTCATCTTGCGGCTCATCGGGCCCAGGTTGGAGGTGCCTTCAGTCAGTGCAGGTGGCGCAGTGGCGGAGCCGGCAGCTTGAATCTGGATGTTGACGTTCGGGTATTCCTTTTTGTAGGACTCAGCCCACAAAGTCATCAGGTTCGCCAGAGTGTCGGAACCAACGCTGGACAAGTTGCCCGATACGCCAGTGGTCTTGGCGTAAGCCGGAATTGCCGGGTCAACACCAGCGGCCACCGCGTGGGCGGTCGCAACGCCAGCAGCGACAAAAGTCATTGCCGCCATCAAACGCTTCAGTTTCATGCCTTGCTCCTAGCAGATAGGGATAGTTGGATCGGGGCCAAGTATCGAGAGGCCGTGTGAACACTCTATGTCTGCAATGTGACAATTAGATGAAAGGCCACTATCGAGAGGAGCGCAGGCTACGAGGGCAGAAACATTGAATTGTGACGAGGCAGCCTGCGCCCGCGGGACTGCGCAACAGTGCCTTTTTCAGGGCCGCTGCGCGAGCCAGCTTCCTCGCCACACTCGATGATCGGGCGGGTCTTAGCGCCCGCGTTTCCACAGGAACCCACCCACGACTATCCCCATCACGCACAGGACAGCAACGTAGTAGGCCGGGCCCATCGGGCTTTCCTTCATCAGCAGCGACACCGCCAGCGGCGTCAGGCCGCCGAATATGGCGTAGGCGACGTTATAGGAGAACGACAACCCACTGAAACGCACCACCGGCGGGAAGGCTTTGACCATGACGTACGGCACCACGCCGATGGTGCCGACGAACAAACCGGTCAAGGCGTACAGCGGGAACAGCCAGTCGGGGTGGGCGATGAGGCTGTGGTACAGCGTCCAGGAGGTCGCCAGCAACAGGGCACAACCGAAGATCAACACACGCCCGGCGCCGAAACGGTCGGCCAGCGCGCCGGAGGCGATGCAGCCCAGGCTCAATGTGACGATTGCCAGGCTGTTGGCCTGCAGCGCCACGGTCGCGCTGAAGTGGTAGACGGTCTGCAACACGGTCGGGGTCATCAGGATAACCACGACGATGCCGGCCGAGAGCAGCCAGGTCAGCAGCATCGACAACACGATGGCACTGCGGTGATCACGCAGCACGGCGCGCAACGGCAGCTCGGCGGCCAGGGTCTTGCGTTGCTGCATCTCGGCGAAGATCGGCGTTTCATGCAGCCAGCGGCGCAGGTACACCGACAGCAGGCCGAACACACCGCCGAGCAGGAACGGGATGCGCCAGGCGTAATCCGAGACCTGCTCCGGGCTATAGATAGTGTTGATTGCGGTGGCCACCAGCGAGCCCAGCAGGATCCCGGCGGTCAGGCCGCTGGTCAGGGTGCCGCAGGCGTAGCCGATATGGCGCGGTGGCACGTGCTCGGAAACGAACACCCAGGCACCCGGTACTTCGCCGCCAATCGCCGCGCCCTGGATGACGCGCATCAGCAGCAACAGGATCGGCGCCCACAGGCCGATCTGCGCGTACGTCGGCAGCAGGCCCATGATCAGGGTCGGCACGGCCATCATGAAGATGCTCAGGGTGAACATCTTCTTGCGGCCCAGCAGGTCACCGAAGTGCGCCATGATGATGCCGCCCAACGGACGCGCCAGGTAGCCGGCGGCGAAGATGCCGAAGGTCTGCATCATGCGCAGCCATTCGGGCATGTCCACGGGGAAGAACAGTTTTCCGACCACGGTGGCGAAAAACACGAAAATGATGAAATCATAAAATTCCAACGCCCCGCCCAAGGCAGACAGCGACAGGGTTTTGTAGTCGTTGCGGGTCAGCGGGCGCGAAGGTTGCGCACTGCTTGCGGGCACGGAGGACATGGCAAGGCTTCTCTTATTAGTCAGGACGGCAGATCCGGGGTGCTGGCTGCGCCAGGGCGGGTTCGGCAAGATAGCAAATCGCTTGGAAAAGCACAGCGGTGAGCTGATAACAGTTCCAGTGTGCAAATTATCCCCGGTGACCGCACATTAACCGCAATCAGAAGCACAGTTGCCGGAAAAAGCCGCGATACAGCCGCGAATTGCCGACCAAATGAGTGCCCAGAGGTCGTCGTGGCGCATGTGTCTCGATATACTCGGCCCTTGCAAGCGCAGAACCCCAGTCTTGAGGGGCTGCTGTGCCAAAACGTCGTTGGGTGCCATCCAGCCGATTTGGCAGAGTTTCCCTTTTAGTACGCCTTACGAGAAACGCATCACGCGGTGTATGTTGGTGCTGAAACGTTTTTCCAGAAGACGGCTATCCACTTGAAATACCCATGAAGCGTCACGGGTCAGAGGCACCCCCGGCATGATCGAACTCGAACAAGAAGATCCTATCCCGCAAGGCGATCTCGCCTTGCAAATCACCGCCCTCCCGCGTGAAACCAACGGTTTCGGCGACATCTTCGGCGGCTGGCTGGTCGCGCAGATGGACTTGGCGGGTACCGCCATGGCCAGCAAGGTCGCGGGTGGCCGCGTGGCCACCGTGGCGATTGATCGCATGGCGTTCCTGGTCCCGGTGGCGGTGGGCGCGCAGCTTTCCTTCTATACCCAGGCCCTGGAAATCGGTCGCAGCTCGATCCAGATGATGGTCGAAGTGTGGAGCGATGATCCGCTGTCCAGCGAATGGCGCAAGGTCACCGAGGCGGTGTTCGTGTTCGTCGCCATCGATGGCAGCGGCCGCACGCGTTCGGTCCCGTCGCGCGCGCGTTAAACCTCATCGGGTTTTGACGGTCAATTGCCCCATTGCCTGCCATAAAGAGTGCTGTGTATGCCTACGCCCCACGTTGAAACCGTGAAAATCGACGAGCTGGATTGCTGGCACATTCGCCACAACGGCGCCGAACTGAAAGTCGCCCGACAAGGCGCGCACATCTTCAGTTACCAACGCGCAGGCGAGCAGCCGCTGATCTGGCCGAATCCTGAGGCGGTGTTCAAGCAAGGCAAAGGCATTCGCACCGGCGTTCCGGTGTGCTGGCCATGGTTTGGCGTGTTTGACCGCAATCCGCAAAGCGTCAAGGCAATGCGCCAGAGTGACCAGCCCGCCGGCGCCCACGGTTTTGTGCGCACCGCCCTGTGGGAACTGGCCGCGACGGAACTCGAAGGCGAAACGCTGCGGGTCGACCTGGTGTTGCCGGTGCCTGCGGGAGGCTTCCCCGGCTGGCCGCATCAGGTCGACCTGAAACTGAGCCTGCGGCTGGACGACCAACTGCATATCCACCTGACCAGCCACAACCGCGGCACTGATACCGTGACGCTCAGCCAGGCGCTGCACACCTACTTCGCCGCAAGCGATGTGCGCAACGTGCAGGTCGAAGGCCTGGACGGGCTGTCGTACATCGATACCGCCGACGGCTGGACCGAGAAGACGCAATCGGGGCTGCTGCACTTCACCGCCGAGACGGATCGCATCTACCTCGACACGCCGCCCCAGCTGACTATTGTCGACAAAGACTGGCAGCGCCGCATCCAACTCACTGCCGAGGGCTCGAAGTCGACGGTGATCTGGAACCCCTGGACCGAACGCGCCAAGGCGTTTGATGACATGGCCGATGATGGGTGGACAGGCATGCTGTGCATCGAGACGGCGAATGTGCTGGATGATGTGGTGAGCCTGGCGCCGGGCGAAAGTCATACCCTGGGCGTGAGCATCAAAGCGCTAGCCCTGTAAACCCGAACCCGATGCAGGAGCTGGCTTGCCAGCGCCTACGGGTTTCGCGGTGTCTAGAGGTCGGATTCCTTCACCACCCGCACCTTCCCCGCATCCAGTGCATAGGCCGCATCGGCCAGGTCATTGTTGACCTTCTCCACCTTCAACGTGCCCGTAACCCACAGCGGCGTGTAGATATCATCCAGCTTCAGGCCCTTGGGATACCGCACCAGCACCAATTGGTTGGGTGGCGGTGGCGGCACGTGGATGCAGGCGCCTGGGTAGGGCACCAGGAAAAACAGCGTGCTGCGACCCTTGGCGTCGGTCTCCAGCGGCACCGGGTAACCGCCGATGCGGATGTTCTTGCCGTTCATGGCGGCCACGGTCTTGGTCGAATACATCACAGCCGGCAAGCCCTTGCTCTGCTTCAAGCCACCTTTGTCGGTGAACGTGCCTTGGGCTTCGGGGGAGTTGTGATCGATCTCGGGCATCGCTTCGAGGGCTTTCTGGTCCGACAGCGGCATCAGGTCGAGCCAGTCGGTTTCCGGCAGTTCGCCGGCGTGGGCCAGGCCGGAGCCCAGTAATAGAAGAGTGAACAGAAGACGGCGCATGGAGAGGCTCGACAAGGTTAACAGTGTCGGCATTCTAGCCCTCCGCGCCTGCGCAGCGCAGAGGGCCATGAAGCTAAATCATTTTTTTCGCAGCAGGCCGTAGATCACCAGCAACACGATGGCACCGATCAGCGCGCCAATGAAGCCTGCGCCCTGGCCCGCCTGGTAGATGCCCAGGGCCTGACCACCGTAGGTGGCGACCAGCGAACCTGCGATACCCAGCAGGATGGTCATGATCCAGCCCATGCTGTCATCGCCTGGCTTGAGGAAACGCGCCAGCAGGCCGACGATCAAGCCGATGAAGATGGTTCCGATGATACCCATGGCATTTCCCTCTGATTGAATGTGAGTCATGTCAAAGCCTAGTCAGGCTTCGCCATCCTGCAATCAGAGAGACGGCGGCAACCAATGGTTCCCGCCGATCCTTGGGTTATTGCTCGGCGATCAGCGCTTCGACCTTGAGGATCTGCGCTTGCAGCGTCGCACGGTCCTTGCAGCGCAGGTTGGCGTGGCCGACCTTGCGCCCGGCCTTGAAGGCCTTGCCGTAGTGATGCAGGTGGCAGTCATCGATGGCGATCACGCGGTCAACCGGCGGCACCACGCCGATGAAGTTGAGCATGGCGCTCTCGCCGACCTTGGCCGTGGAGCCCAGCGGCAAGCCGGCCACTGCCCGCAGGTGGTTCTCGAACTGGCTGCACTCGGCACCTTCGGTGGTCCAGTGCCCGGAGTTGTGCACGCGCGGCGCGATTTCGTTGGCCTTGAGGCCACCGTCGACTTCGAAGAACTCGAACGCCATCACGCCGACATAATCCAGCTGTTTGAGCACGCGGCTGGAATAGTCTTCCGCGAGGGCCTGCAACGGGTGGTCGGTGCTGGCCACGGACAGCTTGAGGATGCCGCTGTCGTGAGTGTTGTGCACCAGCGGGTAGAAACGCGTTTCGCCATCACGGGCACGCACGGCGATCAACGAGACTTCGCCGGTGAACGGCACGAAGCCTTCCAGCAGGCAGGCAACGCTGCCCAACTCGGCGAAGGTACCGACCACATCGGCGGCGGTGCGCAGGACTTTCTGGCCCTTGCCGTCGTAACCCAGGGTGCGGGTTTTCAACACGGCCGGCAGGCCGATGCTGGCCACCGCAGCGTCGAGGTCGGCCTGGGACTGGATATCGGCGAAGGCCGGGGTCGGGATGCCCAGGTCCTTGAACATGCTCTTCTCGAACCAGCGATCCCGAGCGATGCGCAGGGCTTCGGCGCTCGGGTACACCGGCACGAACTGCGAGAGGAATGCCACGGTTTCGGCCGGGACGCTTTCGAACTCGAAGGTCACCAGGTCGACTTCGTCGGCCAGTTGGCGCAGATGGTCCGGGTCGCTGTAGTCAGCACGCAGGTGTTCACCCAGTGCAGCCGCGCACGCGTCCGGCGCCGGGTCCAGGAAAGCGAAGTTCATCCCCAGCGGGGTACCCGCCAGGGCCAGCATGCGGCCCAGTTGGCCGCCACCGATTACACCGATTTTCATCGTCAACAACCTCAGGCGATACGTGGGTCTGGATTGTCCAGCACGCTGTCTGTCTGCTCAGCACGGAATTTTTTCAGCACCGCGTGAAACTGCGGGTGCTTGGCGCCCAGGATGCTGGCGGACAACAACGCGGCGTTGATCGCGCCGGCCTTGCCGATCGCCAGGGTCGCCACCGGGATACCGGCCGGCATCTGCACGATGGACAACAGCGAATCCACGCCCGAGAGCATCGACGACTGCACCGGGACGCCAAGCACTGGCAGGTGAGTCTTGGCCGCACACATGCCTGGCAGGTGCGCCGCCCCGCCGGCACCGGCGATGATCACCTCGATGCCACGGGATTCTGCTTCATCGGCATACTGGAACAGCAAATCCGGGGTGCGGTGGGCAGAGACCACTTTCACTTCATACGGAATGCCGAGTTTTTCCAGCATATCGGCGGTGTGGCTAAGGGTGGACCAATCGGACTTGGAGCCCATGATCACGCCAACCAATGCACTCATCGTCGTGCCTCTTCTCTCTGGGCGCCCGCAGGCGCGTCAAAAAACAACAAGCCACGCGGGAAATCCGGCGTGGCTTGTTGTACGAAATTTGGCCGGTTGGACCGGCCGAAGGCCGCGCAGTATACCGTAATAATCCAGATAAACAGCCCCTTGGATGACCATCTGTCTTACACCTCAAACAGGCGGTTTTATTGACTTCCAGGTCAGCGAAAGCACCACAAAATACTGGGGGAGCTGGCTTGCCTGCGATGGCGGAGGGTCAGTGCCTGAAATGTCGGCTGATACACCGCTATCGCAGGCAAGCCAGCTCCCACATTTGATCTGTGTTGGCTCAAGTATTCTGTGCTGCGCCGCCTTCCAGCTTGCGCCACAACAACCGCACGTTCGCCTTGCGCACCAGCGCGCAGCGATACAGTCGAATCTCCAGCGGCACATGCCATTGCGGCCCGCCGCACACCACCAGTTCGCCCCGTGCCAGTTCAGCGCGCACGCTCAACTGCGGCACCCAGGCAATGCCCAGGCCTTCGAGGGCCATGCTTTTGAGGCTGTCGGCCATGGCGGTTTCGTACACGGTGGTAAAGCGCAATGCGCGCTGGCGCAGCAGCAGATGTACCGAACGCCCCAGGAACGCACCGGCGCTGTACGCCAGCAACGGCACACTGCCCTCGCCTTCCAGGTCGAACAGCGGCTTGCCATCCGCATCGGCGGCGCACACCGGGAGCATTTCGGTATTGCCCAGGTGCAGCGACGGGAAGATCTCGGCGTCCATCTGCATCGCCGCATCCGGGTCGTAGAACGCCAGCATCAGGTCGCAGCCGCCTTCGCGCAGGGCATGCACGGCGTCGCCGACGTTGGTGGCCACCAGCCGCGTGGCGATGTTCAGGCCTTCATTGCGCAGTTGCGCGATCCAGCGCGGGAAGAATCCCAGTGCCAGGGAGTGGGCGGCGGCTACTTGCATAACCTCGCCCTGCCCGCCTTCCAGGTGATGCAAATGGCGCAGCACTTCACCGAGCTGCTCGACCACCGTGCGCGCGGTCACCAGAAACAACTGCCCCGCTGCCGTCAGTTCAACCGGCGTGCGCGAGCGATTGACCAGGGTCAGGCCCAGCGCAGCTTCCAGGCTGCGAATACGCCGACTGAACGCCGGCTGGGTGACAAAGCGCCGCTCCGCCGCCTGGGAAAAGCTGCGGGTTGCCGCCAGGGCGCTGAAGTCTTCCAGCCATTTGCTCTCAAGGTTCATCATTTCCTCCCACGGGTACGCACCATTTTGGCACACACGCCCGCCATGATAACCGGGTCACACCGACATTATGCCGTTTGTGCATAGGCCAGTGTTTAACAGCATTGGCCCAAAAACTTCTACAAGCCTAGCATTCGCAGCGTTCCGGCCTGTTCCGGGTCCATATCGAGATGATTTCCGTCATGTCCTCCGCTGCATCATTCCGCACAGAAAAAGACCTGCTTGGCGTACTCGAAGTACCTGCCCAAGCGTATTACGGCATCCAGACCCTGCGAGCGGTGAATAACTTCCGCCTCTCGGGCGTTCCGATTTCGCATTACCCGAAATTGGTGGTCGGCCTGGCAATGGTCAAGCAAGCAGCCGCTGACGCCAACCGCGAGTTGGGCCAGCTCAGCGAAGCCAAGCACGCTGCTATCAGCGAAGCCTGTGCCCGCCTGATCCGCGGCGATTTCCACGAAGAGTTCGTGGTGGACATGATTCAAGGCGGCGCCGGCACTTCAACCAACATGAATGCCAACGAAGTCATCGCCAACATCGCGTTGGAGGCCATGGGCCACAACAAGGGCGAGTACCAGTACCTGCACCCCAACAACGACGTGAACATGGCGCAGTCGACCAACGACGCCTACCCGACCGCGATCCGCCTGGGTCTGCTGCTGGGCCACGACGCGCTGCTGGCCAGCCTCGACAGCCTGATCCAGGCCTTCGCTGCCAAAGGCGTCGAGTTCGGTCATGTGTTGAAAATGGGCCGCACCCAATTGCAAGACGCCGTGCCGATGACCCTCGGCCAGGAATTCCGCGCCTTCGCCACCACCCTCGGTGAAGACCTGGCCCGCCTGAAAACCCTGGCGCCAGAACTGCTGACCGAAGTGAACCTGGGCGGCACCGCGATCGGTACCGGCATCAACGCCGACCCGCGTTACCAGGCCCTGGCCGTACAACGCCTGGCCCTGATCAGCGGCCAGCCGCTGGTACCGGCTGCCGACTTGATCGAAGCCACTTCCGACATGGGCGCCTTCGTGCTGTTCTCCGGCATGCTCAAGCGCACCGCGGTGAAGCTCTCGAAGATCTGCAACGACCTGCGCCTGCTGTCCAGCGGCCCACGTACCGGCATCAACGAGATCAACCTGCCGGCGCGTCAGCCAGGCAGCTCGATCATGCCCGGCAAGGTCAACCCGGTCATCCCGGAAGCCGTCAACCAGGTGGCGTTCCAGGTCATCGGCAACGACCTGGCCCTGACCATGGCAGCCGAAGGCGGCCAACTGCAGTTGAACGTGATGGAGCCGCTGATCGCCTTCAAGATCTTCGACTCGATCCGCCTGCTGCAACGCGCTATGGACATGCTGCGCGAGCACTGCATCGTCGGCATCACCGCCAACGAAGCCCGCTGCCGCGAATTGGTGGAGCACTCCATCGGCCTGGTCACCGCGCTGAACCCGTACATCGGCTATGAAAACGCCACCCGCATCGCGCGCATCGCCCTCGAAAGCGGCCGCGGCGTGCTGGAACTGGTGCGTGAAGAAGGCTTGCTCGACGACGCCATGCTCGACGACATCCTGCGCCCCGAAAACATGATTGCCCCACGTTTGGTCCCGTTGAAGGCCTAAGCGTTTGTTGCACCGCTCACCAGGTTGAGGGACTAGACACCTCTCACCTTTTGAGGGCCTGAAGGCTCGTTCTTCAGGCCCTTTTTTTTGCCTCAAGGTTGTGAAATGACGTCCATAAAAACTCCAATATCGCCCTGCAAACCCGCCTTGCCCGACCCCGGCCTGCTGAAACCTTTAATCGCCTCGTGCAGACGGATCACACACTCCTAGGTATAGTGCCGCCCCTCTTCGCGTCAGCGGTCGTCGGTAACGAGACCCTGGAAGCGCGAAACCGCATGAATAACAACACCCGCAAAAGGATTGGGGTCGAACCGTCGTGCACTGCCTGGTGCCATACGACGTGTCGGACCGTCCTGCGTTTGCCATTAGAAAAATCAGCGAGGAACACTCCATGCTAGAAGTCATCAACGACTTCCTCTCAGGGAAAGTATTGATCGTGCTCATTGTCGGGCTCGGTGGCTACTTCACGATCCGCTCGCGTTTCGTTCAATTGCGTCACTTTTTCCACATGTTTTCGGTGTTTCGCGACAGCCTGAAAAGCAGCTCCGGCCAGCTCAGCTCGTTCCAGGCGCTGATGCTCAGCCTCGCCGGTCGCGTCGGCGCCGGTAACATCGCAGGCGTCGGCATTGCCGTGACCCTGGGCGGTCCGGGCGCCGTGTTCTGGATGTGGGTCACCGCACTGGTGGGCATGTCCTCGAGCTTCATCGAATGCTCCCTCGGCCAGCTGTACAAGCGCACCGACGCCGAAGGCACCTACCGTGGCGGCCCGGCCTACTACATCCAGCATGGCTTGAAGAAACGCTGGCTGGGCATGGTCATGGCCTTCCTGCTGCTGGTGACCTTCGGCTTTGCCTTCAACGGCCTGCAAGCCCACGCCGTGACTCACTCGCTGAACAACGCCTTCGGCCTGGACACCACCTACACCGGCCTGGCGCTGGCGGTATTGCTGGGCCTGGTGTTCATCGGCGGGATCAAGCGTATTGCCTCGATCGCCGACCTGCTGGTACCGGTCAAGACCCTCGTCTACATCGCCGTGACCCTGTACGTGATCGTGCTGCAATTCGACCACGTGCCGGCCATGCTCGCGACTATCGTCAAGAGCGCCTTCGGCCTGGACCAGGCCTTCGGTGGCCTGGTGGGCAGCGCGATCATCATGGGTGTGAAGCGCGGCGTGTTCGCCAACGAAGCCGGCCTGGGCAGTGCGCCTAACGTGGCAGCGGTGGCGTCGGTAGAACACCCGATCGCCCAAGGCGTGGTGCAGGCGTTCAGCGTGTTCCTCGACACCTTCGTGATCTGCACCTGTACGGCGCTGCTGATCCTGCTCTCCGGTTTCTACACCCCGGGCTTTGAAGGCGACGGCATTGCCCTGACCCAGAACTCCCTGGCGGCCGTGGTCGGTGACTGGGGCCGGATGTTCATCTCGGTGGCCCTGGCGTTGTTCGTGTTCACCTCGATCATGTACAACTACTACCTCGGCGAGAGCAACCTGCGCTTCATCGTGGGCGACAACCGCAAAGTGTTGATGGGCTACCGCGCGCTGGTGCTGGTGCTGATTTTCTGGGGTTCGATCGAGAACCTGAGCACCGTGTTCGCCTTCGCCGACATCACCATGACCATGCTCGCGTTCGTCAACCTGTTCGCCCTGGCGTTCCTGTTCAAGATCGCCATGCGCATCCTGAATGACTACGACAACCAGCGCGCAGCGGGCATCAAGACCCCGGTGTTCGACTCCAGCCAGTTCCCTGACCTGGACCTGGATCGCAAGGCCTGGCCGGCGAATCCGGTGAAGTCGCAGCCAGCGGCTCAAGCATCGGCTGAACTGAACGCTCAAGCGCAACGCTGAGCGTCGTAAGCCTAGATAGATGACACGCCGCCCGGCCTTGGGCATGCTCTGGGCCCGGCGGCGTTTTTCGTTCAGGAGATTCTTCGATGTCCCCAGCTAACAACATCATGGTGCTCTACACCGGCGGCACCATCGGCATGCAGGCCAGCGCCAACGGCCTGGCGCCCGCATCCGGTTTCGAAGCCCGCATGCGCGAACAACTCGCCAACGAGCCCGTGCCCGCCTGGCGCTTCCGGGAAATGGCGCCGCTGATCGACAGCGCCAACATGACTCCCGCCTACTGGCAGCGCCTGCGCGTCGCGGTGATTGAAGCCGTGGACGCAGGCTGCGACGCGGTGCTGGTCCTGCACGGCACCGATACCCTGGCCTACAGCGCAGCGGCCATGAGCTTCCAACTGCTGGGTTTGCCGGTGCCCGTGGTATTTACCGGCTCGATGCTGCCCGCCGGCGTGCCTGACAGCGACGCCTGGGAAAACGTCAGCGGTTCGCTGGCAGCGCTGGGCGAAGGCCTGGCCCCGGGTGTGCACCTGTACTTCCACGGCGCGCTGATGGCCCCGACCCGCTGCGCGAAAATCCGCAGTTTTGGTCGCCATCCGTTTGCTGCGTTGCAGCGTAACGGTGGCGTGGCCAAGGCCGAGACGCTCCCCGCCGCCCTGGACTACCGCCAGCCCAAGGCCCTGGCCAATGTCGGCGTATTGCCGCTGGTGCCAGGCATTGCCGCCGTGCAGGTGGATGCACTGATCGACAGCGGGATCCAGGCACTGGTGCTCGAATGCTTCGGCAGCGGCACCGGGCCCAGCGATAACCCGGCGTTCCTGGCTAGCCTCCAGCGCGCGCAGGATCGGGACGTGGTGGTGGTGGCAATCACCCAATGCCATGAAGGCGGCGTAGAACTGGACGTGTATGAAGCCGGTAGCCGCTTGCGCGGTGTCGGTGTGTTGTCCGGGGGCGGCATGACCCGCGAAGCGGCATTCGGCAAGCTGCAAGCGCTGCTCGGTGCCGGCCTCGCCACCGCAGACGTCCGCCGCCTGGTGGAACTCGACCTGTGTGGCGAACTGAGCTGACCGGCATATAACTTGCTCCACTTCCAGCCATCATCTGGCTGGAAGTCCGCATGCTGCACTCCCACCTCACTACCCTCAATGCCGTCTCCCTGGTGCTCAGCACCTTCAAGGCCGAAGGCCTGCCCGCCGAAGCGCTGCTGGCCGGCAGCGGCATCTGCGCGGCGGACTTGAGCCGCGCCGACACGCGCATTGCCACCCACCAGGAGATGCAGGTGTGTGCCAATGCCGTGGCGCTGCAGCGCGATATCGGCCTGATCGTGGGGCGGCGCATGCACGTTTCGTCCTACGGCATGCTCGGCTATGCCCTGCTCACCAGTGCCACTTTCGGTGACGCTTTGCGCCTGGCCCTGCGGTATCCGGCGCTATTGGGAACACTGTTCGAACTGAGCCTGGAGGAGGACGGCGAGCGTATCTGGTTCACCGCCGGCGATTATCGCGAGAACCCGGCGCTGACCGCCTTCAACGTCGAGCTGTGCCTGGGATCGCTGAAGGTCATCTGCGACGACTTGCTCGGCCATCCGCTGCCCTTGCTGGGCGCGCGCTTTGAGCACGATGCGCCGGATTATCAGGCGCGCTACACCGAGTCTTTCGACTGCCCGTTGCAGTTCCAGGCGACCGCCAATGCGTTCGCCTTCGACCAACGCTGGCTCTCCCAGCCTTTGCCCCTCGCCGATACCGTGACCCACCAGGCCATGGCCGAGCGCTGCCGTAAACAGAACACCGAATTCACCGGGCGCGAAGCCTGGCTGGGACGGATCCGCCAGTTGCTCGCGGCACAACTGCACGCCGCACCTGGCCTCGAAGGCCTGGCCGAGCAGATGAAGTGCTCGGCGCGTACCCTGCGCCGACACCTGCATGACCTGGGCTGCAGCTACCAGGAACTGCTCGACGAGCTGCGCTTTGAACGCGCCAAACAGTTACTGGCTGAAGATCAGTGGCCGATCTATCGGATCGCCGAGGCCCTGGGGTTCAGCGAGACCGCCAGCTTTCGCCATGCGTTCGTGCGCTGGAGCGGCGTGGCGCCGAGCCAATTTCGACCATGACGCCCCATTGAGGGGCGAATTTCGGACAGACAATTTGGCCACATTTATCCCCTTTTGGCCGCTCCTGCCGTTCTCATAATCGCCGTCGCCCGCAAGACTGCATGCACCGATACCGCCTGCGGAGAACAACAATATGCTGACGATCTACTCGGACGATCACCACCTGCACCATGGCCGTTGCGAACTGATGGACGGGCAGCTGATGCCCTGCTTCGAAATGCCCTCGCGCGCCGACCACGTGCTCCAGCGGGTCAAGGACCGCGAACTGGGCCCTGTGCACGCGCCGCAGGACTTTGGCCTGGCGCCGCTGCAACGCATCCACAGCCACGACTACCTCGACTTTTTCAAAGGCGCCTGGGCACGCTGGACCGAATTCAACCAGGACGGCGACCTGCTGCCCTACACCTGGCCCGCGCGCACCTTGCGCCGCGTGTTGCCCACCAGCCTGCACGGCCAGCTCGGTTATTACAGCTTCGACGGCGGCGCGCCGATTACCGCCGGCACCTGGCAAGCGGCCTACAGCGCGGCGCAGGTCGCGCTCACCGCGCAACAGGCGATCCAACACGGCGCCCGCAGCGCCTTCGCCCTGTGCCGGCCACCGGGACACCACGCCGCCAGCGACTTGATGGGCGGCTATTGCTACCTCAACAACGCCGCCATCGCCGCCCAGGCCTTTCTCGACCAGGGCCATAAGAAAGTCGCGATCCTGGACGTGGATTACCACCACGGCAACGGCACCCAGTCGATCTTCTATGCACGCAGCGATGTGCTGTTCACCTCGATCCACGGGCATCCGGAAGCGGAGTTTCCGTTCTTCCTCGGCTACGCCGATGAGCTGGGCGAGGGCGCCGGGGAAGGCTTCAACTTCAATTACCCGCTGCCAGCCGGTTCCGGCTGGGACACCTGGAGCGCGGCCCTAGAGCAGGCCTGCGGTGAAATCGAGCGCTACGGCGCCGACATCGTTGTGGTCTCCCTGGGCGTGGACACGTTCAAGGACGATCCCATTTCGCAGTTCAAGCTCGACAGCCCGGACTACCTGGCCATGGGCAAACGCATCGCGCAGCTCGGCACGCCCACGCTGTTCGTGATGGAAGGCGGCTACGCCGTGGAAGAAATCGGCATCAATGCCGTCAACGTTCTCGAAGGTTTTGAGGGGTCAGCCGAATGAACATGCTCAAGTCGCTTGTACTCTGCGCGGCGGTGCTCAGCACTGCCGCCCACGCCGAAGAAAAAACCCTGCGCGTCTACAACTGGTTCGACTACATCACGCCCAAGGCCCTGGATGACTTCAAGGCGCAGAACCCGGCGATCAAACTGGTCTACGACATCTTCGACACCAACGAAGCCCTGGAGGCCAAGTTGCTCACCGGCAACTCCGGCTATGACGTGGTGGTGCCTTCCAATGTGTTCCTGGCCAAGCAGATCGAGGCCGGCGTGTTCCAGCCCCTGGACCGCAGCCAACTGCCGAACTGGAACCACCTCGATCCCAAGCTGATGAAGCTGATCGAGGCCAACGATCCCGGCAATAAATTCGCCGTGCCCTACATGTACGGCACCATCCTGATCGGCTTCAACCCGGCCAAGGTCAAGGCGGCGCTGGGCGACAACGCGCCGGTGGACAGCTGGGACCTGATCTTCAAGGAAGAAAACATCAGCAAACTCAAGCAGTGCGGCGTCGCCCTGCTGGACTCGCCGTCGGAGATCCTGCCACTGGCCCTGCAGCACCTGGGCCTGGACCCCAACAGCAGCAACCCCAAGGATTATGAAAAAGCCGAAGCGCTGCTGATGAAGATCCGCCCGTACATCACCTACTTTCACTCTTCCAAGTACATGGCCGACATTGCCAATGGAGACATCTGCGTCGCCGTCGGCTATTCCGGCAGCTTTTCCCAGGCCGCCAACCGCGCCAAGGAAGCCAAGAACGGCGTGACAGTGGACATGCGCCTGCCCAAGGAAGGCGCGCCGATCTGGTTCGACATGCTTGCCATCCCCAAAGGCGCGAAGAACCCGCAGGACGCCTACACCTTCATCAACTACCTGCTGCAACCTGGTGTGATCGCGCCGATCAGTGACTTCGTCGGCTACCCCAATCCCAACAAGGATGCGACTGAACAGGTTGACCCGGCGATCCGCAACAACCCCAACCTGTACCCCACCGAAGCGGCAATGGCCACGCTCTACACCTTGAAACCCCTGGGCCGCGACGCAGAACGCGCCAGGACCCGCGCCTGGACCAAGATCAAGTCCGGGACCTGATCGGCCACGGCCGGGGCGTGCAGGCCCCGGCCGTTACTACTTATCTACCGTCTCGCCCGCCTTGCCAGACTCTACCTTGCAGCTCTTCACGCCTGATACCGGCCAAGGAGCTGCAAATGCCCACCGACTCGATCCCCACCAATAACCGCCCGCCCAGCACCTACAGTCTGCTGACACAACTGAGTACCGGCCCGTCCATCCGCGAAGTCGCCGCCAATCTGTTGCGCGCCGCCCTCAAGGAGCAATACCCGACACTGAATATCGACCCGGACCTGGCCACCGTCGTCACGCCACACTGGCGCATCGTCGACGATCTCATTCAGTCAACGCCCCCCGCCATGGAGTCGCTGACCTCGGTCCTGGCCAACCAGGCCCTGTCGCCGGAGCCGGTGATTTATATCGACGGCGAGCATTTCCTCACGGCGCAGCCAGAGGCACCCCGCGCCGAACACCTGCCGGTGAAGATCGATGACATCGCGCGGTTGATCAATGAGCTGGCAGCCTTGATTTTCACTGCCTACCAGGAGCAGCAACTCGACTACTGGAATGCCTCCAGCGGCTTGACTGGCCCGCGCTGGCAGCTGCTCTCACATTCCTTGCGCAACGTGTGGAACGTCACCACGCAGGAGGGCTGGGACGAGCACGACTGCGCCATGGCCAGGTTGCTGTACCGGTTTCCAGAGCAGGCCAAACGCAAGGCCGTCGATACGTACCAGGTCCACGCTTATCTGATCGACATGGACACGAGCCTCAATAACCAATCCACGCACATTGGCCTGTCGGACATGGCGGTGCTGATCGGCAAACACGAGCAGAGCGAGCGGATCCTGGCCTATTCGCTGCTCAAGGGTTATGAGAAGTTCGAGTCGCTGGAAAAGCTCGGTGAGTCGCTACCTGCAAGCCTGGCGCAATATCAACCGGGTGAGGGTGTGCAGTGGCGACTGTACGAACCCGGCGCAGATTTCTTCGACAGCCTGGCGTGCAACCTGATCGCCCTGCAACTGCAGGCGATCGGTTCGATTGGCCCGACCGGCCTCGACGTCGCCCCCGTGACGGTCACCACCAGCCAGGCGGTCGTACGGATCCTGCCGGTGATCGAGGATCTGAGCGAGCACTCGCTGTCGAGCATCCGCCAGATTCATGAACAACTCCCCGACTGGCTCGCCAACGCTTCGGACCTCGACGTATCGACCTACAGCCGGTACGTGATTGAACTGGCCGAGGTGCATACCCACAACCTTGGTCGAACGTTCCAGGACGACGTTCCACCGATCCGAGATTACGCACGCGAACAGCTGCACAAGCAGATCAATTGGCATAGAAATCGCGCGAACCTGAATCTGGACAAGGTCGAAATCAGCATCGAGAGCCCCGTGGTCTGGGGCACCTTCGTGTTACCCGGTACCAGCGATATCACCCGGCGCAGTCTGATCGACCTGGCCCTGGAAAACCTCACGGGCCTGCCGACCGGCACGCCCAGCGTGCACTACAACGGCGGGAAAGGTCCCGCGTGGCTGACGTACGACTACCTCAAGGGCGTGATCGAAACTCTCGACATCGGCGGACGCTACCCCAAGCTGATCAAAAAAATCTTGCTGGATGATCCGCAACAGTCCAGGAGCCGGCAGACCCTCTACACCTCGCACCTGCGCACGCAACTGCCATTGCTGGCGCTGCAGTGGAAAATTCAAGGCCTGCACGGCATTGATGAACGTGGTTACCGTTATGTCGCCGCCGCTGTGCAGACACAAGCGCACGACAGGCAGGTCGACGGGCAAGAGATTGTCATCCGTCGCCTGGCCTTTATCCCAATCTTGCGTCCCGGCAAGGAACAGGATGGGGTGGAGAATATGTTCGTGATTGGCCCCCACGACCACACCCAAGGCCCATGCCTGCTATATCGCCCACTGCTGGAGCCGGTTCTGTTGCAGTTCCCGTCCCGGCAAAACCTGCTGTATGCCATCAAACATAACCACAGCCTGCGCGACTCGGTGTTGGCCTGGTTACCCAATGACAGCCGTTTCAACTACGAGCAGTACGTCTTCCCTGCTGCCCTGCCCTCGCCATGGACCGTTGTGCGCGGGCTAGTGGAACCGCAGGTGTTGGTGCAAATGAGCGGCCCCATTGCCTTGAGTGATGAGGTCTTGGGCAACGACCCCCTGGCGACCCTGTTCAAGGACAACGCCAATGCGATGGTTGAACTGGCCAACCGGCAATCGGTGTCCAACGTGAAGAAACGCTGGGCCACTTACCGGCAGGCCGGCTGGCTGATTTTCAGCGCGGCGTTGCCCTTTCTGGGGCGTACGGTCGGGATCGCCGCCTGGATCTGGCAAATCATGGACGACCTGCAGGAAGCCACCCAAGCCGAGTCCGGGCCTGACGGCAAGACCTCCTGGACAGCGCAGGTCGACCTGTTGCTCAACCTGGGCATGGCCCTGGTGCTGCATGTTGCCCTACGCCATCCGCCACAGCCCCGCCCGCTCAAGGCACGGCCTCCGAGGATTGAACCCACACAGGCGCAACTGCCAGCGAGTGCCCACCCCACGCCACTGCCGCAAAAGATCCCGGTGACAAAGCAACCCAACCTGCCCGATGCCGAACTGCCGGCACGCCATCTGGGCCCGCTGCACAACAGCGGCGCAGTTAATCGCTTACCTTCAAGCCTTGCGGCAACACTGGATCGCTTCAAGGTCGACAAACCGGATGGGCTGGGGGAGCCAGTCAACGAGCCCGGCATTCACCTGCATCTCTATGCCCTGGGTGATAAATGGTATGCACCGGTCAAGGAGCGCTGGTTCGAGGTCATGCTCGATGAGAACGACACCGTCATGATCATCGACCCGCAGCGGCCTTCCCACGTCGGCCCCATGCTGATCAGCAACCTCGCTGGCCAATGGTACGTCGACACACGACTACGCCTGCGTGGCGCCGGGTTCAGGAATCGGCGCAAGGCCGCGCGGGCCCAAAAACCATCGCGAATTGTCGAGCTCAGAGACCAGCTCACCACCTTCAATGCAGGCCAGAAACGCGGGCAGGCCGAGGTTGCCACGGCGCACGCCGCAATAGAGCCGCAACCTGGCCCCTCTGCCAACCTACAACGCCGGGCATTCATCGAAAAACTGGACACGCGCCTGGCCGAGTACGACGTACCCATCCGCCAGCTTCGGGCGCTGAACGTCATCGATACGGTGCCCAACTACCAATGCGACATGATCGACTACTTGAACCAGCAACTGCTGCTCACCCGTTTCGCCGTCTCTGAAACCCTGCCGACGTTTCGAACAGAACTGTTGTCGACGCTGGATGAGATGGAGGCCCTCGCGCCGATGCAAACCGTAAGACAGACCGCACTCGCCGAGAAAATGTCGCAGCTGAACCTGGACATGATCAGCCGCCTCGAATACGCGCAAACCCGTTACCTGCACCTGCAGGAACTGGGCATCGACGGTTTGAAAGTCATCCAGAACACCCTCCATGCCTTGCCTGATTTCAAGCTGCACGACCTCAAGGCCCTGCAAATCACCTTGAATCGCTACCTGTGCATCAAGGAAGGCAGTGGTGAAGCCTTCGTCGATGCCCACACCCAGCTCAATGAAATCGTGAATATCGCCGACCTCAACATACAAACATGGATCGAGGCCATGCCCGACGCCAGTGTCAGCGACCCCAGCGAACGGATCGAGGTGCTCAACAGCCTGGTCGAACAATTTTCCCTGGTCGACCAACGCCTGCTGGACCTGCACGCCGAACACCCGGACTACGTGCAGAGGGAACCGCTGGAGAGCCTTCGCCAACGCATCGACGATTTCAACAGGCAAGCCGTGCATGAACTGGCCAGACTGTTGAAAGAACGCAAGCCGCGGGAGACCAAGGCCGGCCCGTCAAAAACGCCGCAGGTGCCGAAGAAGAAGGTCATCAAGACCCGCTTCAACGCAGTGGTGGTGGGTGAGCCACGCCCCTCTGACGAGGGGCTCCTGGACGTGAAGGCGCCGGTCACGGGCAAGGTCATTGCGACCTTCCACGAAAAAAGCCCCGGGGTATGGGTCGAGCGCATAACCCCGGCCTCAAGGCCGCAACGGCCACCGGCTGCGGACCTCGACACCAGCATGAGCACCGCGCAAAACCTGCTGGATGAGGAGCCCTCCACGACTCAGCGCCTCCTGGCGCAGTCAAGAAAAGCCGGGCGAATCCCGGTGGAAATCGAAGAGATGCTGCACCAACACGCCGCCCGTATGGGGCAGGCAGCGAGCAGCATCGAAGAGGCGCTGACCCAACGCAACCTCACGGAGAGCGATCGACCGTCTGCCGCCGCCCTCAACCGCCAACTCAACGACGCCATGCAACGGCTTTATGCCCTGGGCACCAGTACCCGCGTCAGCATGACCAAACAGCAACGGCCTACAGCGGCGCGAGTGCAATGGCTGCACAGCCAAGGGGCGGTGAAAATTGCCAAGGTGATCACCCGACGGCGCCTCAAGGGCCCCGGCAAGGACTACCTGGATGAGTACGCGATCAGCGATCACGACACCCAGGAAGTGCTGTGGTATGCGCACTTTCATTACGATTCGCCGCCCGCCGAGCTCGACCAGTTCACCGCCGGCCACCTCAAGACCCGTGATCAGCAGCGACTCGGCGGCGCGATCCATCGCACCGGCCTGAGCGACGGCGATCAGATCGCGATTTATCGCAGCGAAATCAGCCCGCAGCTGGCTCGTTCACTGTTCTTCCAGATCTGAGGTCAACCGCCCTGCCAGGCCCTGCGCAGCTTAGCCAGGGCCTCGGCGATGGCCGCTTCGGGCACGGCGGCAAAGCCCAGCACCAGGCCGGCGCGCTGGTCCGCCGGCGTGGTGGAGTGCGCCAGCCAATAACTGCTCAGCGCATTGACCTCGACCCCCACGCCCTGGGCCTGCTCAACCAGTTGCTGCTCGCGGGCCAGGCTGTCCACGCGCACCGTCATGTGCAGCCCTGCCGCCACGCTGGGCAATTCGCCGACGCCCGACAAGCCGCTCGGCCAACCGGCCAGCACCGCATTGCGGCGACTCAACGCCGCCCGCCGCATGCGGCGAATATGGCGTTGGAAGTGCCCGGCCGCCATGAACTCGGCCATCACCGCCTGGGTGCTGACTTCCGAGTGGCGCATGTCCACCGCACGGCGCCGCGAGAACGCATCCACCAGCCCCGGCGGCAATACCAGATACCCCAGGCGCAGGGCCGGGAACGCGACTTTGCCGAAGGTGCCGACGTAGAGCACGCGACCACTGCGGTCCAGCGCGGCCAGGGGCGCCAGCGGTGCGCCGCTGTAGCGGTACTCGCCGTCATAGTCGTCCTCGATGATCCAGCCGCCGGTGCGCTCGGCCCAGGCCAGCAGTTCCAGGCGCCGCGCCAGGCTCATGACCACGCCCAATGGGTATTGGTGGGACGGCGTGACATAGGCCAGGCGGCAATCTTTCAGGCTGTTGAGGGTGTGGCAGTCGATGCCTTCGTGGTCCACCGGCACGCCCTGCAGGTTTGCACCGGCCAGGGCGAATGCATGGCCGGCAGCGCGGTAACCCGGGTTTTCCACCGCAACGCCGTCACCCGGCTCCACCAGCAACTGTGCACAAAGGCTGATTGCCTGCTGTGCACCACAGGTGATCACTATTTGCTCAGCCGCGCACTGCATGCCCCGCGAGCTGCGCAGGTAAGCGGCAATCAGGCCCCGCAGGCGAGCATCGCCCGCCGGGTCGCCGTAGCACAGCTGCTCCAGGTCCGGCTTGCGCCAGAATGCCCCGTTCAGCTTGGCCCACACCTCAAACGGAAACAGGTCGAAGGCCGGCACACCCACGCGAAACGCCCTGGGCGGGCCCGCAGGCGGCTGTGAAAGATGGTTGTTTTTCACCCGCGCCAGGCCCGGTCTGTGGATAACTTCGTTATCCAGATCTTCGGGCAAATCCATCCATTTTGTGGATAAGGCTGGGGATAAGCTTGTGGGTAACCCTGTGGACACTTTTGTGGATAGTTTTTTCGGCTGGGGCAGTTGGGCCACATAGGTGCCATCACCGACTCGGCCTTCGATAAACCCTTCGGCGTACAGTTGATCGTAGGCACGCACCACGCTGTTGCGCGAAATCGCCAGGGCCGCCGCCAAGTCACGACTGGCGGGTAAGCGCGTGCCGCTGGCCAGGCGTCCGTCCAGCACCCGCTGGCGCAGGGCCTCATACAGCTGGCGCGTCAGGCCTTGGCGCCGGTCCAGCTCGATGCCGGCAGGGTTGAATGACAGAGGCGGCGAAAGCGGCGGCATATTGGACCTATGAAATTGGCCTGAGATGGCTCTTACAACAGACCATTAGCCTGCCTACGATGCAGGCATTCGCCAAGGAAAATATTCATGTACACACCTCGCGCCTTTGCCCTCGAAGACTTGCCCGAATTGCAGCAACTGATTCAGCACACGCGCCTGGCGCAGTTGGTGACCGTTGGCGAGCAAGGCCTGCAAGCCAGCCACCTGCCGCTGCTGCTCAACCCCGATGAAGGCCCCAATGGCACCCTCTACGGGCACCTGGCCAAGGCCAATCCGCAATGGCGCGACCTGCAAAACGGCAGCGAGGCCCTGGTGATCTTTGCCGGCGCCGAGGCCTACATCAGCCCGGCGTTCTACCCAGCCAAGGCCGAGCACGGCAAGGTGGTCCCGACCTGGAACTACCTGGCGGTGCATGCCTACGGCAAGGCTGAAGTGTTTACCGACGCCGAGCGCCTGCTTGCGCTGGTCAGCGCCCTGACCGATCGCCATGAAGGCAACCGTGCCCAGCCGTGGAAGGTCAGCGACGCCCCGGCCGATTACATCGACGGCATGCTCAAGGCCATCGTCGGCTTCGCCCTGCCGATCGAGCGCCTGATCGGCAAGCGCAAACTCAGCCAGAACCGCAGCCAGGCCGACATCGACGGTGTCCGTAAAGGGCTGGCCGCCAGCGCCGATGTGCGCGACCAGACCCTCGCCCGCTTTATTCCCCAAGGAGTTTCAGAATGAGCCAGATCGACATCCGCCCGGTCACTGCTGCCGACCACGCCGCCTGGCTGCCGTTGTGGCAGGCGTACCTGAAGTTCTACAACACCGAGCTGCCGGACGCCGTGACCCAGAGCACCTGGCAACGCCTGCTCGATGCACAGGAGCCGACCCATTCCGCACTCGCCTGGCAGGACGGCAAGGCCGTGGGCATGGTCAACTTCATCTACCACCGTTCCAACTGGAGCATCGAGAACTCGTGCTACCTGCAGGACCTGTTGGTGGACCCGGCCCAGCGCGGCACCGGCGTCGGCCGCAAACTGATCGAGTTCGTCTATGCCACCGCCAAGGCTGATGGCTGCGCCAAGGTGCACTGGCTGACCCACGAGACCAACGCCACGGCGATCCAACTGTACGAGCGCATCGCCGAACGTCCGGGTTTCATTCAATTTCGCAAAGGTCTTTAAGGAGCGCAGCATGCCTATCTCACCCGCCGACTGGAAAGGCGTCCCGGCGCCTACGGTCCAACTGCTCGAAGGGCGCTTTATCCGCCTGGAAAAACTCGACCCGGCACGACATGGCGACGACCTGTTCCAAGCCCTGCAAGGCCCCGGCGCCGACCCGAAACTGTGGGATTACCTGCCTTACGGCCCATTCCCCGAGCGCGGCGCCTTCAATGACTGGCTCAACAACCATGCGCAACACAGCGATCCGTATTTCTTCAGCGTGGTCGACCGGGCGAGCGGCCAGGTGCAAGGCATCCTAAGCCTGATGTCCATCGTCCCGGCCCAGGGCCGCATCGAAATCGGCCACGTGACCTTCGGCGCACCGATGCAACGCTCGCCGAAAAGCACCGAAGCGGTGTACCTGCTCGCCAAGCATGCGTTCGAACAGGGCTATCGCCGCCTGGAATGGAAGTGCAACAACGGCAACGCCCGCTCCAAATACGCGGCCGAGCGGCTGGGGTTCAGTTTTGAAGGGGTGTTCCGCCAGCACATGGTGGTAAAGGGGCAGAACCGCGATACCGCGTGGTACTCGATCCTGGATTCGGAATGGCCCGCGATTGGCGCGGGTTTCGAGGCCTGGCTGTCAGAGGCCAACCAGTCGGGTTCTGGGCAGTTGAAGAGCCTCGCGGAGTGTCGCCAGCAGGCGCTGTGAGCCGTGGTTCAACCGCTGGGCCGGCGGCGCAATGCGCGTCGGCCCAATCCCTTGGCAATAGCCGCAATTATCGCTGCAGACTAGCGACATCTCCCGCAAGCAAGGGTCGCCCGGCCTGACATTTATCCCCCCGCAGCCTCGCTAAATTCCCCGCCTCATACATCAAGAGGTGGGATTACATGCTGCGCATACACAAACAACTCGCGCTCGCCATCACCCTGGCGCTGGGTGCCCTCGGCGCTCAATACGCACAGGCCAGGGGCGATATGGAGCCAGACAGTGAATGGTTCGCACAGCCCGGCAACAAGGGTCATTCCGCGCCGGCGCTGCCGGCGCCTGAAGACTTCTACTTCGCCGACCGGGCTACCAGCCGAAACGCCCTGAGCGTCGCTCGGGTGCTGGACGCCGCCGTGGATGGATTGCTGGCGTCGGACGAGTTCAACGAGTGGGAAAAAAGCCGGCTCGAAGGTTACGGCCTGTACTTGAGCACCCTGGAGCCGAGCCGAATAGGTGCCGTGCTCGAGCAACTGGCGGGAAGCCAGAACGCCAACCTCGGCACTGCCACCCAGAACAGCCTGAAAGCCTTGAACGCCAACCTGTTGGCAGCCATACGCCAGCTGGATAAGGACACCGGCGACACCGGTCGCGTATGGCTGCAAGGCCTGGGCAATGGCGGCAGCCTTGACGCGCAACACGGCAGTGCCGGATTGAAACAGAGCAGCCAAGGCCTGTTACTCGGGGCCGACGGCGCAATCGACGACGCATGGCGGGTGGGTGTGGTGGGCGGCAAATCCGGCACTGACCTGAGCGCCAGGCGCTTCAAGGGTGAAGTGGATAGCTGGCACCTCGGCGCCTACGCCGTCCGGCTGGACGGGCCACTCGCGCTGCGCCTCGGCGCGCTGTACAGCAGCCATAGCGGACAAAACAAACGCACGGTCGACTTCGACTTCGTCAATCACCGCGATCACCTCTCGGGCAAGTACAAGGCCCGCAGCCAAAACGCGTTTGCCGAGCTGGGCTATCAGCTGCAGACCGCTGACTGGCGCGCCGAGCCCTTTGCCGGCGTGGGTTTCCAGCGTTATCACCGCGAACGCTTCCAGGAAAAAGGCGGCGACAGCGCCTTGAACGTGGGTACGCAGACCCAGCAGAACCTCAGCAGCACCTTCGGCCTGCGCGTGACCCATGACGTGACGCTGGGCAACCAGATGATCCTCAAGCCGCACCTGAGCACAAGCTGGAAGCATCTCTATGGCGACACCAGCAGCCGCGTACGTCAGTCCTTCGCCTGGGAAAAACGTGAGGACTTCAACAGCGCGTTCACCGTCGGCGGCACGTCCCTGGACCGTGACAGCCTGGCGCTGCGCACCGGCGTGGAGCTGGCGCTGTCGGACGAGCACAGCGTAGGCCTGGCCTATAGCGCAGAGTTTGGCAGCCACAGTCGCAACCAGGGGTTGATGGGCCAATGGGCGGTGGCGTTCTAAGGCACCGGGAAGCCCGATCGACAGGCAAAAAAAAGGGGAGCACCTGCTCCCCCGAGGATTAAACGGTTATGTCGAAGGCTGTATCAGCCTTCGATCTCAATCAGGATCTCGCCCGGGTTGACCCGGTCGCCCTTGGCCACATGCACAGCGGTGACCTTGCCGGCGATCGACGCCTGCACTTCGGTTTCCATCTTCATGGCCTCGGTGATCAGCACGGCCTGGCCAGCCTTGACCACATCCCCTTCCTTGACCAGCACGTCGACGATGTTGCCCGGCATTGCCGTGCTGACGTGGCCCGGCTCAGTGGCGTGCTTGCGCTTGCTGCCGCCGCTGCTGACAAATTCGTTGAGCGGTTCGAACACCACTTCTTCCGGCATGCCGTCGATGGACAGGTAGAAATGGCGTTTGCCTTCGGCCTTCACGCCGACGCCGGTGATGTCCACGCGGTAGCTTTCGCCGTGCACGTCGATGACGAACTCGGTCGGCACGCCTTCGCCGCCAGCACGCGCCACACCGCCGGCTTCAGGGATCGGCAGCAGCACTTCAGGGGCCAGGGTGCCGGCGTCACGCTCTTCAAGGAACTTGCGCCCGATGTCCGGGAACATCGCGTAGGTCAGCACGTCTTCTTCCGACTTGGCCAACGCACCGATCTCGCCGCGCAGCTTGGTCATTTCCGGCTTGAGCAAATCGGCCGGACGCACGTCGATCACCTCTTCGCTGCCGATGGCCTGGCGGCGCAGTTTCTCGTTCACGGTACCCGGCGCCTTGCCGTAGCCGCCTTGCAGGTACAGCTTCACTTCGTTGGTGATGGTCTTGTAGCGCTCACCGGCCAGCACGTTGAAGAACGCCTGGGTGCCGACGATCTGCGAGGTCGGCGTGACCAGCGGCGGGAAGCCAAGGTCTTCACGCACCCGCGGGATTTCGGCTAGCACTTCGCCCATGCGGTTGAGTGCGCCCTGCTCTTTCAGCTGGTTGGCGAGGTTGGAAATCATCCCGCCCGGCACCTGGTTGACTTGCACGCGGGTGTCGACGGCGGTGAATTCGCTTTCGAACTGGTGGTACTTCTTGCGCACTGCGTAGAAGTACAGGCCGATTTCCTGCAGCAGCTCCAGGCTCAGGCCGGTGTCGAATTCGCTGCCTTTGAGCGCGGCAACCATCGACTCGGTCCCCGGGTGGCTGGTGCCCCAGGCGAAGCTGGAAATCGCGGTGTCGATATGGTCGGCACCGTTCTCGATGGCCTTGAGTTGGCACATCGCGGCCAGGCCGGCGGTGTCATGCGAGTGGATGAACACGGGCAGGCTCTGCTCGGCCTTCAGCGCCTTGACCAGTTCGCCGGTGGCGTACGGGGTCAGCAGGCCGGCCATGTCCTTGATTGCCACCGAGTCGCAGCCCATGGATTCCATTTGCTTAGCCTGGGCCACAAACGCTTCGATGGTGTGCACCGGGCTGGTGGTGTAGGCGATGGTGCCCTGGGCATGTTTGCCGGCAGCTTTCACCGCTTCGATGGCCACGCGCAGGTTACGCACATCGTTCATGGCGTCGAAGATGCGGAACACGTCGATGCCGTTCACGGCGGCCTTGGCGACGAAGGCTTTGACCACGTCGTCGCTGTAGTGGCGGTAGCCCAGCAGGTTCTGGCCGCGCAGGAGCATTTGCAGGCGCGTGTTAGGCAACGCGGCGCGCAGCTTGCGCAGGCGCTCCCATGGGTCTTCTTTCAAAAAGCGTACGCAGGCGTCGAAGGTCGCGCCGCCCCAGACTTCCAGCGACCAGTAGCCGACTTTGTCGAGCTTGTCGCAGATCGGCAGCATGTCGTCGGTGCGCATGCGGGTCGCCAGCAACGATTGGTGGGCGTCGCGCAGGATGGTGTCGGTTACGAAGATTTTCTTAGTCATATTCGGATCTCCTCATAGCGGCAAGTTTCAAGCTACAAGCTGCAAGTAAACGCTGATCCGCTTTAACTTGTAGCTTGCCGCTTGCAACTTGCAGCTGCTTATTTATAAGCCTGCGTGGGCGGCGATGGCGGCGGCGATGGCCAGGGCCAGCTCTTCGGGTTTGCGCTTGATCGAGTAGTTGGTCAGCTCAGGATGGCTTTCGACAAAACTGGTGTTGAACTGGCCGCTGCGGAATTCCGGGTTGCGCAGGATTTCCTGGTAGTAGGCGGCGGTGGTCTTCACACCTTGCAGGCGCATGTCGTCCAGGGCACGCAGGCCGCGGTCCATGGCTTCTTCCCAGGTCAACGCCCAGACCACCAGTTTCAGGCACATGGAGTCGTAGAACGGTGGAATGGTGTAGCCGGTATAGATCGCCGTGTCGGTGCGCACGCCGGGACCGCCGGGCGCGTAGTAACGGGTGATCTTGCCGAAGCTGGGGAGGAAGTTGTTCTTCGGGTCTTCGGCGTTGATACGAAACTGCAACGCGAAGCCACGGTGCTGGATGTCTTCCTGCTTGACCGACAGCGGCAGGCCCGAGGCGATGCGGATCTGCTCGCGGACAATGTCGATCCCGGTGATTTCTTCGGTGATGGTGTGTTCCACCTGCACCCGGGTGTTCATCTCCATGAAGTACACCTCGCCCTCGGCGAGCAGGAACTCCACGGTACCGGCATTCTCGTAGCCCACCGCCTTGGCCGCGCGCACCGACAGGTCGCCGATGTAGGCGCGCTGTTCCGGGGTCAGTTGGGGGCTGGGGGCAATTTCGATCAGCTTCTGGTTGCGGCGCTGGATCGAGCAGTCACGCTCGAACAGGTGCACCACGTTGCCGAAACTGTCACCGAGGATCTGCGCCTCGATGTGCTTGGGATTGACGATGCATTTTTCCAGGAACACTTCCGCCGAACCGAAGGCCTTGGTGGCCTCGGAAATCACGCGGGGGAAGGCTTGTTCGAGTTCTTCACGGCTGTTGCAGCGGCGGATACCACGACCACCACCACCGGACGTGGCCTTGAGCATCACCGGGTAGCCGATGCGGTCGCCTTCGGTCAGGGCTTCATGGATGTCGGCAACGTTGCCTTCAGTCCCCGGCGTGACCGGCACGCCCGCCTTGATCATGCTGCGGCGCGCTTCAGTCTTGTCGCCCATGCGACGGATCACTTCAGCCGACGGGCCGATGAACTTGATCCCGCGTTCAGCGCAAATGTCTGCCAGTTCGGCGTTTTCCGAGAGGAAACCGTAGCCGGGGTGCAGCGCATCACAGCCGGTTTCCACGGCCAGGTTCACCAGCTTGCGCGGGTTCAGGTAGCCGGCCAGGGGCTCGGCCCCGATGCTGTGGGCTTCGTCGGCACGCTTGACGTGCAACGCGTGACGGTCGGCGTCGGAATAGACCGCGACCGAGCGAATGCCCATCTCGGCGCAGGCACGCACGATTCGTACGGCAATTTCACCACGGTTGGCGATCAGGATCTTTTTTATCACTTGGAAATTCCCTTGAGCCGATTGCTGCGTCTTCAACCCCCTGGATCCGGGTCGGCGCGTGACCAAATGTTTCATGACAGTCGCGAGACACACACTAAGCCCCAACAGGGATTAACAAAAATCAATAATTATTGGGCTGTGTATAAGTAAAGACTTATAGTCGATGCATCAGGGGTAGGCCGGGATCACTAAATAATGCGTAAGTCATTGATGCGTATGACATTGCGTCAATTGCAGATCTTCAATGAAGTGTGCGATTTGCGTTCCTACAGCCGTGCAGCCGAGGAAATGTCGCTTACGCAACCGGCCGTTAGCCTACAGATTCGTCAGTTGGAAGAGCTGATTGGCCAGCCGCTGTTCGATTACGTCGGCAAGAAGCTCTACATGACCGAAGCCGCCGAAGCCCTGCAACGTGCCAGCCGGGACATTTTCGGGCGCCTGGAAAACCTCGATATGCAGCTGTCGGACATGCAAGGCTCGCTGCAGGGCCAGTTGAAACTGGCGGTGGAATCCAGCGCCAAATACTTCGTGCCGCACCTGTTTGCGGCGTTCAAGCGCCAGCACCCGGAGGTGCAGCTGCACCTGACGGTGGTCAACCGCGCCCAGGTGATTCGCCGGCTTTCGGACAACCGCGACGACCTGGTGATCATGTCCATGGTGCCCCAAGACATGGGCCTGGAATTCCTGCCGTTCCTCAACAACCCGATCGTGGCCGTGGCCCCACCTGAACATCCGTTGAGCCTGCAAGGCCCGCTGCGCCTGCAGGACCTGGAGCCCTACACACTGCTGCTGCGCGAACCGGGTTCCGGTACGCGGCTGGCGTGCGAGGAATACTTCAAGGAGAAACGCGTGCACTTCACCCAGACGGTGGAAGTGGCCTCGGCCGAGGCGCAGCGTGAATGCGTGAACGCAGGGTTGGGCGTGGCCTTGCTGACGCGCCACGCGGTCAACCTGGAGCTGGCCACCGGCGGGCTCAAGGAGCTGCCGGTGGAAGAACTGCCGCTGTACCGCAGCTGGTGCCTGGTGCAGGCCAAGGCCAAGCGCCTGTCACCGGTGGCCCATGCGTTCCTGGGCTTTATCCGCAGCGAACGGGTGCAGATCAGCGCGTTGGCTGAGCGTTTCGCTGGGCAGCCAAGGGCGCCTGCCAGTGGAGTTCCGGGTAGTCAGTGATGCTCTGCTGCAGTTGACGCTCGTCGCAGCGGTCTTCGATTGCACGACGGAACGCCATGCGGCGCTGGTCTTCCTGCTGACGACGGGTTTTGACGGAGCTGTTGCTGTCTTCGTAGTGCCGGGCCATTTTCAGTCTCCCAATGCGAGTACGGGGAGTTCAGGATGGCCCTGGGGGATGACGGTTTGGCGGCGCGGGGGTTACAGGACGATGAATCTTCAGGCGCTGTGCACGTCCCGTGTGGGAGATCAGTCAATGAATGTGCGAGCTGACAGACCGCCATCGCAGGCAAGCCAGCTCCCACATCGATCTGTGTACACCCGATTAATCGTCGAGGGCTTTGACTGATTTGGGCGAGAGACGCAGGCTGCGCAAGCTGCGCTTCACACTCTTGAGGTGGTTGACCAGGCTAGGGCCGCGCGCCATTGCCACGCCCATCGCCAGCACGTCGATCACCACCAGGTGGGCGATGCGCGAGGTCAGCGGCGTGTAGATCTCGGTGTCTTCGTGCACATCGATCGCCAGGTTGACCGTGGACAGCTCTGCCAACGGCGTCTGGCTCGGGCACAACGTAATCAGGGTCGCGCCGCTTTCTCGCACCAGGTTGGCGGTAATCAGCAGGTCTTTGGAACGGCCCGACTGGGAAATGCAGATCGCCACGTCGGTAGGCTTCAAGGTCACCGCCGACATGGCCTGCATGTGCGGATCACTGTAGGCCGCAGCGGTGAGCAGCAGCCGGAAGAATTTGTGCTGGGCATCGGCGGCCACCGCACCAGACGCACCGAAGCCGTAGAACTCGACGCGCTGGGCCTGGGACATGGCGGTCACGGCCTTTTGCAGCTCCACCGGGTCAAGCTTCTCGCGCACTTCCATCAGCGTGTGCAGGGTGGTGTCGAAGATTTTCAGGCTGTAGTCGGCGACGGAATCGTCTTCATGAATCGCAAACTGGCCGAAGCTCGCACCGGCGGCCAGGCTTTGCGCCAGCTTGAGTTTCAAGTCCTGGAACCCGGAGCAACCGATGGCGCGGCAGAAGCGCACGATGGTCGGCTCGCTGATGCCCACGCTGTGGGCCAGGTCGGCCATGGAACTGTGCATCACTGCCGCAGGGTCAAGCAGCACGTGATCGGCAACCTTGAGTTCCGATTTGCGTAACAGGTGGCGCGACTGGGCGATATGTTGCAACAGGTTCAAAGGGCAGGACTCTTGTTATTGGCAGGTGCCAGGCATGTAGCAAGCTTGTAGTTATACTACAAGAATTGTCGTTTTGCCCGTCCGATGCATCACTAAATCGCCCTGTCCGCCTTTGAATCTAAGGGCGGCCAAGTTGTAGCCGCTGGGGTTGAAGCCGTGCGGCTAAGGAAAAACTGCATTTTTCCGTAACAAATCGGCCAGCCCTTCGGCCGCCATCGGCCGACTGATCAGGTAGCCCTGCACCTCGTCGCAACGCTCGCCGCGCAGGAAATCCAGCTGCTGCTGATCTTCCACACCTTCAGCCACCACCTTGAGCGCCAGCCCATGCGCCATGGCGATGATCGCCCGGGTGATCGCTGCGTCCTCCCGACCCTGCCCGAGGCCACGGATGAAGGTCTGGTCGATCTTCACGTAGTCCACGGGGATGCGCTTGAGGTAACTGAGGGATGAATAACCGGTGCCAAAGTCGTCGATGGCCAGCTTCACACCCAGGTCGCGCAGCTGCTGGAAGGTCGCGATGATGTGTTCGACGCTGTCGAGCAGTTGGCTCTCGGTCAGCTCCAGCTCGAGGTATTGCGGGTCCAGCCCGGTCTCTTCCAACACCTGGCGCACCAGGCTGACCAGCTTGCCCTGGCGCAACTGATGCACCGACAGGTTCACCGACACCCGGATCGGCGCCAGCCCCTGGCGCTGCCACTCGCACGCCTGCCAACAGGCCTGGCGCAGCACGAATTCGCCCAGCGGTACGATCAGGCCGGTCTCTTCGGCGAGGCCGATAAAGTCTCCCGGCGGCACCATGCCCCATTGCGGATGCTCCCAGCGAATCAGCGCTTCGGCGGCATTCAGCTTGCCGGTGGCCAGGCACAGTTTCGGCTGGTAGAACACCGTCAGTTGGCGCTCCTCGATGGCCTTGCGCAGGTGGTTTTCCAGCTGCAGGCGCTCCAGGGTGCTGGCTTGCAGACTGTCGGTGTAGAACTGGAAATTGTTGCCGCCCAAATGCTTGGCATGTTGCATGGCCATGTTCGACTGGCTGACCAGCGCGGAAATTTCCCGCGCGTTATCCGGCAACAGGCTGACCCCCATCGAAGCACTGACCACCAACTCATGCCCTTCCACCGTCACCGGCACCCGCAACTTGGCCAGCAGCCGCGTCGCCACCCGCGCCAGGCTCGAGAGGTTGCCATAGGCATCGAACAGCACGGCGAATTCATCACCGGACAGCCGCGCAATGGTGTCGGCTTCCGGCAAGGCGTTGATCAAGCGCCGCGCCATTTTCTGCAACAGCTGGTCGGCAACTTCGTGGCCGAGGCTGTCATTGAGCAATTTGAAACGGTCGAGGTTGATGTGCAGCAGCGCCAGGCTCCGCCCGCCCAGGCGCACGCGCTGGTGGGCTTCGCGCAACCGTTCGCGAAACAGCGAACGATTGGCCAGGCCGGTCAATTCATCGTAATGCGTGAGGTAGCGCATGCGCTCCTCGGATTCGCGCCGCGCGGACAAATCGGCGAAGAACCCCACGATATGGCTGACTTTTCCGCGAACATCGCGCACCACGTTCAGTTGCAGCCACTGCGGGTACAACTCGCCGTTCTTGCGCGTCTCCACCAGTTCGCCCTGCCAGGTGCCGTGGCTGAGCAGCGCCTGGCGGATCACCGGGAAGTGGCGCCGCGCATCGCGGCTGCTGGGCAGCTCCACCACATTGCGGCCGAGCATGTCGTCGATGTCGAAGCCGGTGACGCGACTGAAGGCCTGGTTGACCGCAATCAACGCGTAATCCGGGTCAAGGATCACGATGCCTTCGCTGGCAGCCTCGAATACCGTCGAAGCCAGGCGCTGCTGTTCTTCCAGGGCCTTGCCGGCGCTGATGTCGCGGCGCGTACCGAGCATGCGCGTGACGCGCCCGCTGGGCGTGCGCTCGACGGCGCGGCCACGGTCTTCGATCCACACCCAATGGCCATCGCCATGGCGCACGCGGTATTCGACCTGGTAGTCCTCGCTGCGCCCCTTGAGGTGTTCCACCAGCGCGCGCTTGAGCAACGGCAGGTCCTCGGGGTGCAGGCGCGGCTTGAGGTGGCTGAGCATCGCTGTGACGTACTCGGGTTCCAGGCCGAACAACTCTTTGAGCTGGGTGTGATGGACCTCGTCGGTCTGCAGGTTCCAGTCCCACAGACCCAGTTCGCTGGCTTGCAGGGCCATGGCCAGGCGCGCCTCGCTTTTATTCAGGGCCAGGCTGGCGGCGTCGAGCTCCTGGCTGCGCTGCGCCACGCGGTCCTGCAGGCCGATCTGCGCTTCACGCAGTTCCTGTTCGACCTGGCGACGCTGCTCAACTTCGCGCACCAGTTCCTGATTCAACTGTTCGCTGCGCTGCTGCGCCTGTTGCAGATGCTCGATCAGCGCCTGGTTCTGGAAGCGTCGCAGCAGCCCGCGCTGGATCAAGCGATTGACCTGCCACGCCACCACACTCAAGGAGGCCAGCAGGATCAGGCCGAGCACACCCCAGCCTTGTTGCTGCGGGGCGCCGTTCCAGAACAGGTACGCGATGGCCGGCACCAGGCACGGCAGGGAAAAGGACAGGAACGCCGGCAGACTCACGGCATAGGCCACGCTGGCCGACAGCGTCGCGGCGCCGATCAGGCCAAAGACCCAGGCCTGCTGCATAAAGCTGTCCACCGGTACCAGCGCGATGGCGGCGACGGCCAGGGTCAGTCCGCTGACCGCTGAACCCAGCATGAACATGCGGCGCCAGATCGGCTGGGCCTGGCGGCTGGGCATGGCCGAGTCAAACGCCGCCACCTGGATCACGCGCATCGCCACCAACGCCAGCAGCCAGACCAGCCAGATGCTGTCCAGCAGGTATTGCTTGGGGTTCCACAGCAGCCAGGCGCAGACCAGGCCGTTGACCAGCATTAATAAGGTAGGCAGCAACGAGCCCTGGTAGAGCAGGCGCGTGCGCTCGACCGCCATCTCGGTGGCGTAATGTTTGTGGATGACCTGCGCGGGCGCCATCGTGGGGCCGAACAGGTCGGTGCTGAGGGTCATAGGCAGTGTTCTTATAATGGTGAGCCCGAAACGTCGACGGAGCATACACAAGCACGCGCTTGGGCCAAACTGCTCCACGTCATAAAAACCTCACGTTTATCCAGCGCAAACCTAGGTGCCAGACGGCTTGAGCGAGACACGGCGGGGGCTGCGGCCATTGACCGACCAGTCATCACCCGATGCAGAATGTTTGCCCGGCGCGGATCAGCCTGGATGTTTTCCGTCGCCCGCCCGGCATTGGGATTTGCCCGAGCCCCCCCGGCACCCTAGAATGCGCCGATGCGCGATGATCTCTCCCTTTTGCTGAACTCCCTCAACGATGCCCAACGCCAGGCCGTAGCCGCCCCCGTTGGCCGTCAGTTGGTCCTGGCCGGTGCTGGCTCCGGTAAAACCCGAGTGCTGGTGCACCGTATCGCCTGGTTGATCCAGGTCGAGAACGCGTCGCCGCACTCCATCCTGTCGGTGACGTTCACCAACAAGGCCGCTGCCGAGATGCGCCATCGCATCGAGCAGTTGATGGGCATCAGCCCGGCCGGCATGTGGGTGGGCACCTTCCACGGCCTGGCGCACCGCCTGTTGCGGGCGCACTGGCAGGAAGCGGGCCTGGTCCAGACCTTCCAGATCCTCGACAGCGATGACCAGCAACGCCTGGTCAAGCGCGTGATCCGCGAGCTGGGCCTCGACGAACAGCGTTGGCCAGCGCGGCAAGCGCAATGGTTCATCAACGGCCAGAAAGACGAAGGCCTGCGCCCGCAACATATCCAGGCCAGCGGCGACCTGTTCCTGGCCACCATGCGCAGCATCTATGAAGCCTACGAGGCCGCCTGCGCGCGGGCCGGCGTTATCGACTTCTCCGAACTGCTGCTGCGCGCCCTCGACCTGTGGCGCGACAACCCAGGCTTGCTGGCCCATTACCAGAAACGCTTCCGGCATATCCTGGTGGACGAGTTCCAGGACACCAACGCCGTGCAGTACGCCTGGTTGCGCCTGCTGGCCAAGGGCGGCGACAGCTTGATGGTGGTGGGCGATGACGACCAGTCGATCTATGGCTGGCGTGGCGCGAAAATCGAGAACATTTACCAGTATTCCGAAGACTTCCCGGACGCGGTCACCATCCGCCTGGAGCAGAACTACCGCTCCACCGCCGGCATCCTCAAGGCCGCCAACGCCCTGATCGCTAATAACACCGGGCGCCTGGGCAAAGAGCTGTGGACCGACGGCGGCGAAGGCGAGGCGATCAACCTGTACGCCGCGTTCAACGAGCACGATGAAGCGCGCTACGTGGTGGAAACCATCGAAAGCGCGTTGAAGACCGGCCTGGCGCGCAGCGATATCGCGATTCTGTACCGCTCCAACGCCCAGTCGCGGGTGCTGGAAGAAGCCTTGCTGCGCGAGCGCATCCCGTACCGCATCTATGGCGGCCAGCGCTTCTTCGAGCGAGCCGAAATCAAGAACGCCATGGCCTACCTGCGCCTGCTCGAAGGCCGTGGCAACGACGCGGCGCTGGAGCGGGTGATCAACATCCCGGCCCGCGGCATCGGCGAAAAAACCGTGGAAGCGATCCGCGACCACGCCCGCCACGCCGATGTTTCGATGTGGGAAGCCATGCGCTTACTGATCGCCAATAAAGGCCTGACCGGCCGCGCTGCCGGGGCACTGGGCGTGTTTGTCGAACTGATTGAGAACCTCGCCGCCAAGTGCTCGGAAATGCCCCTGCACTTGATGACCCAGACCGTAATCGAGCAATCCGGGTTGATCGCCTACCACGAAGCGGAAAAAGGCGAGAAAGGCCAGGCCCGGGTAGAAAACCTTGAGGAACTGGTCAGCGCCGCGCGTGCGTTCGAGAACACCGAGGAAGACGAAGAGCTGACCCCGCTCGCGGCCTTCCTCGGCCATGCCTCGCTGGAAGCCGGCGATACCCAGGCCGATGAGCATGAAGACAGCATCCAGCTGATGACCCTGCACAGCGCCAAGGGCCTGGAATTCCCCTACGTGTTCCTGGTGGGCATGGAAGAAGGCCTGTTCCCGCACAAGATGAGCCTGGAAGAGCCTGGCCGCCTTGAGGAGGAACGCCGCCTGGCCTACGTGGGCATTACCCGGGCGATGCAGAACCTGGTGATGACCTACGCCGAGACCCGACGCCTGTACGGCAGCGAGACCTACAACAAGGTGTCGCGTTTCGTCCGTGAGGTGCCGAAGGGGCTGATCCAGGAAGTGCGCCTGTCCAACAGCGTCAGCCGCCCGTTCGGTGGTGGCCAGCAGCAGAACTCCAGCAGTCTGTTTGCCGGTTCCGAAATCCCGGAAACCCCGTTCAGCCTGGGCCAACAGGTCAAGCATGCGATTTTCGGCGAAGGCGTGATCCTCAACTTCGAAGGCGCCGGCGCCCAGGCACGGGTACAGGTGAACTTCGCTGAAGGCAGCAAATGGCTGATGATGGGCTACGCGAAGCTCGAGGCCATCTGACACCCTCCCCTTTGTAGGAGCCGGCTTGCTGGCGATGGCGGTCCTAAGACCGCCATCGCTGCGGGCGACGACTCGACAAGCCGGCTCCTACAATGTGAAGAATTGTGACCCTCCCTTGTATTTCACCTGCACGGGCCAATATCTGTATTAAGTCCTACAGACCATTCTGATTCGGTCTTACGCAAAAGCCCGAAACATTATGTCGCTAGCCACTGTCACTACACCTGTGCAACATGGCGCGCGTGCAATCCACAAATGGGAATTCCCTTTATGAAACGTTTTCTTAGCATCGCCATGGCGTTGTGCATCGGCCTGACGATGAGCATCGACGCCAACGCCAAGCGCTTCGGTGGCGGCAAAAGCATGGGCTCGGCACCGACTCACCAGACCAGCCAAATGGCTCCTTCCGCCGGCGGCATGGGCGGTGCAGCCGCCACCGCAGGCGCAGCCGGTGCTGCTGGCGCCGCGGCCAAGGCCGGCGGTGCTTCGCGCTGGTTGGGCCCTCTGGCCGGTATCGCGGCCGGTGGCCTGCTCGCTTCCATGTTCATGGGCGGCGGCTTCCAGGGCATGCAGATCTTCGACATCCTGATCCTGGCGGTCATCGCCTTTGTGATCTTCCGCTTCATCGCCGCCCGTCGACGCAAGCAGCAGGAGCACCTGGCTCCAGCCGGCGCGCCGATGCAGCGTGAAGTGTTCGAGCAGAAGCCAGCCATGGGTTCGATCTTCGGTGGTTCGGCCGCGCCTGCCGCCGCCCGTCCGGTGATCAACGCCCCGGCGTGGTTCAACGAAGAGCGTTTCGTCGAAGCGGCCCGCAGCCACTTCCAGTCCCTGCAGCAGCACTGGGACGCCAACGAAATGGACAAGATCTCCGAGTTCGTGACCCCACAACTGCTGGAGTTCCTCAAGCGCGAACGCGCCGACCTGGGCGACGCCTTCCAGTCGACCTACATCGACGACCTGCGCGTACAGCTGGAAGGTGTGGATGATCGCGCCGACAAGACCATCGCCACCCTGACCTTCAGCGGTGTGTCGAAGACCTCGCGTTTCGACCAGGGCGAAGTGTTCAGCGAAAGCTGGAACATGGAACGCGCCCAAGGCGACAACCAGCCTTGGCTGGTCGCCGGTATCCGCCAGAACGGCTGATACCCGCGCGCTTGAGCAAGCCGTAACAAAAAACCCCGGACCTGTCCGGGGTTTTCTATTTCACGGTTGCACTTATAGCGAGCTACTGTATAAAACGCCCCTATAAACCGCGCCATCTAGCAAGAGGATCCCGGCCGTGGAAGAAATCATCGAACAATTGCGTGAAGCCAACGAACCGGTCCCGGTTCCTCTGGAACTGCCTGACGAAGACCAACTGGTGGAAATCGAGGAACAACTGTTCATCGACATCCCGTTTGTGTTCCGCGAATTCCTGCTGACCGTCAGCGACGTGGTCTACGGCAGCCTGGAGCCGGTGACCGTCACTGATCCGCAATCCCACACCTACCTGCCCGACGTGGCCGCCAACGCCTGGGATGCCGGCGTTGATCGCAGCATGATCCCGATCTGCCAGGACGGTGACGACTACTACTGCGTCGAAGAAGATGGCACCGTGGTGCTGTGGTCCGGCGAAGAAGAACTCGTCACCGAAGAAACCTGGGAATCGGTGTGGCACTGGGCGCGGGACGTCTGGCTGGAAAGCTGATCCCACAAGGCTTTGTGGCGAGGTCACTGTTCAGGGCTGCTGCGCAGCCCAGCGCAAGCTCGCTCGCCACCGTTGCTCTTAATGCTCCGGCGTGTCCTTGTGGTTATCCAGGGTCTCCAGCAAGGCGACCTGCATGCGCGTATGCACGCGGATGAACCACCGCCAGAGCACGGCCGCCACCGCAGCCGTGACGACGGCGATCAGCACCAGCAACTTGTTGGTCGGCAGAATGCTGGCCGACAAGGCCGCCAATAGCAGGAAGATCACCAGCAGCGACAACAGCGGGATCAGCTCGGCGATCACGCGTCGTACACGCTGGGTGTGCCGCCCGGCCATTTCCGGCTTCACGCTCATCTCTGCCAGCAACATCGACAACGCCTTGAGCTTGCGGTAAGCCGCAATCAGGAACGGCAGCGACAACAGCAGCGCCCCACCCCAGATCAATGCCTTCTGCCAGCTCGGATCACTGATCCACCCCTCCAGATACCCGCCAATGCGCGCCGCGAAGTAACTGCCGGCGAAGAAGATCGCCACCACCAGCGCCAGGTTCACCCCCACTTGCAGGATAATCTTGCGAATCATCGACGCCAGCATCGCGCCCTCACCCTGCGGCTGGATACTGCGCAGCCACTCGCCATACAGGCCAAACACCCGGCTCATGCGCTTGGGCATCACGGCGGCAATCTTCAACGACAACGGGTCGGCACCGCGAATCAGGTACGGCGTGAGCAACGTGGTGATCGCCGAAACGGCAACCGCCACCGGGTACAGGAAGTCGCTGGTCACCTGCAAGGTCATCCCAAGCGCGGCGATGATGAAGGAAAACTCGCCAATCTGTGACAGCCCCATGCCTACGCGCAGTGAGGTCCGGCCATCATTGCCGGCGATAAACGCGCCCAGGCCGCAGGACAGCATCTTGCCCAGCACCACCGCCACGGTGATTACCGCAATCGGCCAGGCGTATTGCAGCAGGATCTGCGGGTCGATCATCAAGCCAATGGCGACGAAGAAGATGGCGCTGAACATGTCGCGAACCGGCTCGATCAGGCGTTCGATCTTAATCAACTGACGCGATTCGGCCATGATCGCGCCAATCAGGAACGCGCCCAGCACCATGCTGTACTCCAGCTTGACCACCAGCAGACAGAAGCCGAAACACAGGCCGAGTACGGTGATCAGCAGCATCTCGTTGCTTTCAAACTTGGCCACGTAGGCCAGCAGGCGCGGCACCAGCAAAATGCCGATGACCAGTGCGACGATCATGAACAGCGAGAGCTTGCCGACCGTGGAGAACACCTCGCCGGAGCTGACCGTGCCACTGACGGCGATGCTCGACAGCAAGGCAATGATGCCGATCCCGAGGATGTCTTCCACGATCAGCACGCCAAAAATCAGCTGGGCGAAGCGCTGGTTCTTCATCTTCAGGTCATTGAGCGCCTTGACGATGATGGTGGTCGAGGAGATCGCCAGGATTGCGCCGAGGAACAGCGAGTCCATGGTATTCCAGTCGAACCAGCGACCGATCTCGTAGCCGATCCAGATCATCAGGATGATTTCCAGGAACGCCGCGATGAACGCCGTGGCACCGACCTTGAACAGCTTGCGCAGGCTGAATTCCAGGCCCAGGCAGAACATCAGGAAGATCACCCCCAGCTCGGCGAGGGTCTTGATGGTGTCTTCGTCGTGGATCAGGCCGAAGGGCGGCGTATGGGGGCCGATGATGAAGCCGGCGACGATGTACCCCAGCACCACGGGTTGCTTGAGGCGGTGAAACAGGATGGTGACAACCCCGGCCACCAACATGATCACGGCCAGGTCCTGGATAAAGCTGATGGCGTGCATGGCGAGGGGCTCCTTGAAGGTACTGGCGCTCTTCCTGCATCCGTCCGCGCCTTTGAACGGTCGCAAAGAGCGAGAGGAAGAGTCTGCCTTGATCGTAAGAAATGCCCTGAGATGGGCTTTTGAAGGTTAACACCGCGACTTCCGCCGGAAAGCCGGTGCAATATATGGAAACAGATCGGTGCACGCGTGACGGCAAGGCGCCCACCGGCGTCCCGTAAAGGATGGCGCTGCAAAGATTCCAGCACCCGCAGAGGTGCCCCCCAACCAATGCCTACAACCCGTGAGTGTGCTATGGAACCCGGAAACGCCCAGCTGTCGATGACGGTATTGATGACCCCTGACATGGCCAACTTCTCAGGCAATGTCCACGGCGGCACCCTGCTCAAGTACCTCGACGAAGTGGCCTACGCCTGCGCGAGCCGTTATGCCGGTCGCTATGTGGTCACGTTGTCGGTCGACCAGGTGATTTTTCGCGAGCCGATCCATGTCGGCGAATTGGTGACCTTCCTCGCCTCGGTCAACTACACCGGCAACACGTCGATGGAAGTGGGCATCAAGGTGGTCACCGAGAACATCCGCGAACGCTCGGTGCGCCATACCAACAGCTGCTTCTTCACCATGGTGGCCGTGGACGACCAGCGCAAACCCGCCGCCGTGCCGCCACTGCAGCCCCACAATAGCGAAGACAAGCGCCGGTTCGTGCAGGCCCAGCAGCGTCGGCAGATTCGCCAGGAGCTGGAGAAGCGCTACCAGGAGATCAAGGCAGACGCCTAGTAAGCGCGAGCGCGCCCATGCCTACAGGTGCCAGCACTTGTCATAGTGGGCACAGACATCAAAGCGCTGGTCCAACTGGCTCATGCGCTCCATGTGATGGTTGAGCACCTCGATCATCACTGACGTGCGTGTATTGGTGTAGTACGTGGTCATCATCTTGTCGTTGGCCTTGACCCGCTCGCGCGTGGCGAGGTCCGTCGGGTTCAGCCACTGTTGCAGCACCGCGTCCTCGATAAGCGTGAGCCGGAAGCGATAAACTTCCTTGTAGAACCCCAGCGTGCGTGTCTGCTGGGCTGCAGCCTCTTCATTCAACAGTGCGTAGTTCTGGCGATATTGCGCCCAGTAATCCTGCGGCAACGTAAACGATCCCATCGCCACCTTGCGCTTGGCAATCTGCTCCTCAAGGGCTTTGGCGGTCGTCGGTGCTTCGGCCGGGGTGTCAGGGTTCATCATTTTGAACAACTGCACGTTGGTGTCGACGATGGTGTTGATCAACGCTGTGCGCTGGGCGGTTTCGGGCAGCTGCCTGGGGAACATCGGCGTGCTGCCGGCGCATGCCAGCAACGGCGTTTCGAACATTGGCAGTGGCGTGCGCGCGTCTTTGCCATTGAACCGTGACAGGCGCCGGAACGTGGTAATGCAGTTGCTCCCATCGACGTCGAAGGTTACTTCATATTCCTTGCCGGCTTCGGGCGTGAAATTGAACGCCTTGGCGCATACGTAGGAGCCGCCGTTGGTATTGAGTCGCACGAAAAGCGGCTGGCCGGCGGGCAACTTCACCTCCAGCAGGCCACGGGTTTTCGCTGGCGGCGGCACGCTCATGTCGGCGCGGCGGCGGGTATCGGCCATCATGAAGTTGTTGAGCATGCCGGTGGTACGGCCTGCGCAGTGCTGCGCATCGAAGAGGTCGAGCGTGGAGTTCTGTGTGTTGGAGATAAAGCGCAGCTTCGCCGCATCAGGTTCGGTGGCGTCCGGGTAGCTGCCGTTGACACTGCAGGCACTGAGCAGCGAGGCCAGGCTGAGCGCGGAAAAAACCCTAAGGGATGGCGACATGGATCTTCCTTGAAAAGCACAGGGGGATAAGAAGCGCCCGATAGTACCGGACGCTCTTGGCCTGGCTCAATTCGGCGGAGGCCTACAACCCAATGGGCGTGGCCTCGAAACGTACACGCGGATGGGCGATGCGGTCCTGGGCGCGCACCAGTTCCAGTTCGTAACTGGCGCAGGCCTGGGTTTCGAGCAGCACTTCATGCACTGCCGCCGCCGTGAACTCGAAGGCCGCCAGCAGGCTGTCGCCGAGCAGCACACGCGCCAGGAACAGCCCGGAGGTCAAGTCGCCGACGCCCACCGGTTGGCGCGGAAACGCCAGCAGCGGCCGGCGCAAGTGCCAGCTGCTATCAGCGGTCACCAGCAGCATCTCGAAGCCATCCGGCAACTTGCCGGGGTAATCCAGGTGCTTGACCAGTACCGCCTTCGGCCCGCGCGCCAGCAACGCCTTGGCCATGGCCAGGCAATCGAACAGTGATTGCGGCTTGCGCCCGGCAAAACTGTCCAGCTCCAGCTGGTTGGGGCACAGGAAGTCGGCCATCGCCGCCGCTTCTTCCAGCAGGAAATCGCTGACTTCCTGCGGCACGATGCAGCCTTTTTCCGGATGCCCCATCACCGGGTCGCACAGGTACAGGGCCTTGGGGTTGATGGCCTTGATGCGCGCCACACCGGTGAGGATCGCGCGCCCCTGGTCCGCACTGCCCAGGTAACCGGACAATACCGCGTCGCAGTTGCCCAGCTCGCCGATCGCGGCAATGCCTTCCACCAGCGCCGGAATCTGCTGCGGCGCCAACACTTCTCCCGCCCATTGGCCATACTGGGTGTGGTTGGAGAACTGCACAGTGTTCAGCGGCCAGACATTCACCCCGACCCGCTGCATGGGGAACACGGCAGCGCTGTTTCCGGCGTGGCCAAAGACCACATGAGACTGGATCGCAAGCAGATGAGGTGTGCGTTTCATGCGGGAGATTTCCGTAAAGCCATTGAAATTCTGGCCGCGCAGTATGCGACTAAACGCAGCCTGTACGACAGAGCGGCGACACAGTTAAGCTGCTCTCACTTTGTTGGAGTTCTTTGCATGCTGACCCTGGGAAACATCTTCGTGTTGATGCTGCTGGCGACCGCTGCCGCCTGGGTGTGGCACAACCACGGCCTGCGCGAGCGGGCGCTGGAACGGGTCAAGCAGCATTGCGCCAAGCTCGATATCGAGCTGCTCGACGGTGCGGTGGCGCTCAAGCGCATCGGTTTTGTGAAGGATGCCAATGGTCGGCGACGCCTGGCGCGCATCTACAATTTCGAATTCACCGTGACCGGCGAGACCCGCCATCCGGGGACGATCACCCAGTTCGGCGCCCAAAGCGCGCAGATCGAACTGGCGCCCTACCCGTTCGAGATCAAGACCCCACTGCCCAGTGCCAATGTGATCGAGCTGAGCCAATGGCGCGAGGACCACGCGGCCAAGAATCGTCACTGACGGCAGGCCGCGAGCGCCATCTGCAACGCGGCCACGTCCTGTGGTGCGCTGAAAATCAATTCGATCCGCGAGTCGCGGCGCCATTCACTGGGTTGCCAGGCAAGCGAAGCGTTATCCACGGCGTTGGCGGACATCCAGCCTTCGGCGCTGTGGATAACCAGCTTGGCGCGGCGCCATTCCAGGCTTTCCAGCCATCCGGATACCCTCACGGCATCGAATTGCTGACTCGGGTGCCAGCGCCAGCCAATACTCCAACCGCCTTCCTGGGCCTGGCTCAAGCAAATCGGCAGCGTGGGATCGCTCCAGATCGCCGGCAGTTGCGCGAGCCCCTCGGGCACAGCGAAGTTATCCACCGCGGCGGCGGCCAGTGCGCTTAATCCGGGTAGCTGCTGCAGTGGCAACTGGGCCTGGCGGGTCCAGTACACCGGGCAATTCGGCAACTGCCGTTCGACAGCCTGGCGCTGCACGGCATCCAGCGTCTCATCCTTGTTCAATACCAATAGCCCGGCACTGGCCAGTGTTTCCTGCTGCGCGGGAGGCAACGGTTTACCCGCCGCCAGGGCTTGGGCATCGAGTACCAGCACGCAGGGCTGAACCGCCAGCACGTTCTGCCACGGCGCCTGGCGCAATTGCTTGAGCAACTGCGCCGGGTGCCCCAGGCCCGAGGGCTCGATAAACAGCCGGTCCGGCTTGGCCTTACGCAGCAGCCGGCCCAGGCCTACCTGGAACGGTGCACCATTCACACAGCACAAGCAGCCACCGGCGACTTCGCCCAAGGCAATGCCGTCGTCATCCTGGGTCAGCAGCGCAGCGTCCAGGCCGATCTGCCCGAACTCGTTGATCAATACCGCCCAACGCTCGTTGGCCGGGCGTTGCGCGAGCAGGTGCTTGATCAGGCTGGTCTTGCCGGCGCCCAAGGGCCCGGCAATCACGTGGGTGGGAATGTTCTGCAGCATGAGACGCTTCATTCAGACCGTGTAGAACGCTAGATCCTACGCGGTTATGCCAGCCAATCCAGCGTCAGGATCAAGCGGCGTTCATCCGCCTTCAGGGCGGGCGAGCGATGGATCAGGCCATGACCTTCATTGCCATGCCATTTCGTGCCCTTGAGCAAGGCTACTTCGCCGCAGTGAATCTGCTCGATTCGCTCGGTAGGCTCGGCCTCCGGTCGGCTCAGCAGGCGACGGTCCATCACACCTTCGCGCAACCATTGGCTGCCGATCCCGGCATAGGTGGTGATCAGCCGCACCGGCACATGGTCCACGTGAAAGCGCGGGCACATGGCCTTGTCCAACAGGCGCAGGCGCACACCGATTCGCTTGGCACCCAGCAGGCAGGCAAACGCGCTGACCAGCCACGCCACATCAGCGATAAAACCTTCATAGCCTTCAAGATCGCGACAACTGGACGCCAGGCCCTGCAAGTTCGGCGCGGCGTCTTCGCGGCTCAACTCCACGACCAGCGAATCGGCCAACGGCTCATTGAGCGCCACCAGCAACGCGCCGAACTCGGCAATGTGCAGCGGCAACTGGCGCTGCCACAGCGCCAGGTTGACGCCGTCTTCGAGGATGTCGGACAGCGCCAGCGGGGTTTCGCCGCGGGTCTGGCGGATCACCGGGCGCAGGGGAATAACCGGGGCCAGCATCAGGCGGCCGCCTCGTCATACCAAGGGCCAAAGGGATCGTCCAGCAAGCGCCAACCGTCGACGCCCAAGGCCATTTCTGCGTCGGTGAGCAAGCAGGCATCGAGCTCGGCACGCAGGCGCGCGAAGTCGATGTTCTGCCCGATAAACACCAGTTCCTGACGGCAATCGCCAGTGCTCAATTGCCAGTTACCCATGATCGCCGCGACGCTTTCTTCGTCCTGGGGCCACTGGCTTTTTGGCACGAAGCGCCACCAGCGACCGGCAAAGCCGTGCCGCATCAGGCCGCCGGCCTGGGACCAGCTGCCCGCATCCTGGTGCTTGCTGGCCAGCCAGAAGAAACCCTTGGAGCGCAGCAGTTTGCCGTTGACCCATGGGCGGTCGATAAAGTCGAAAAAGCGCTGCGGATGCAACGGACGGCGCGCGCGATAGGCGGTGGAGGCGATGCCGTACTCTTCGGTTTCCGGCACATGCTCACCGCGCAGTTCCTGCAGCCACCCCGGGGCCTGCGCTGCACGTTCGAAGTCGAAACGGCCGGTATTGAGGATCTTGTGCAGCGGCACTTCGCCCATGACCATCGGGATGATTTCCGCCTGGGCGTTCAGGCGCTCGAGAATCGCCATCAGCTCCTCGCGCTCACGGCTGCTGATCAGGTCGATCTTGCTGATCAGGATCACGTCGGCGAATTCGATCTGCTCGATCAGCAGGTCGGTGATCGAGCGCTCGTCTTCCTCGCCAAGGGTTTCGCCGCGTGAAGCCAGGCTTTCGGCGGCCTGGTAGTCGAGCAGGAAATTCATGCCATCAACCACGGTGACCATGGTGTCCAGGCGCGCAATGTCGGCCAGGCTTTGCTCGTCTTCGTCGCGGAAGGTGAACGTTTCGGCCACGGGCAACGGTTCGGAAATGCCGGTGGATTCGATCAGCAGGTAATCGAAGCGACCTTCCTTAGCGAGTTTTCCGACCTCCTCGAGCAAGTCTTCGCGCAAGGTGCAGCAGATGCAGCCGTTGCTCATCTCCACCAGTTTTTCTTCGGACCGGTTGAGGGTGACGTCGCGCTGCACCTCGCTGCCGTCGATATTGATTTCGCTCATGTCATTGACGATCACCGCCACGCGCAGGTTGTCGCGGTTGCGCAGGACGTAATTGAGCAGCGTGCTTTTACCGGCGCCGAGAAAGCCGGACAACACGGTAACGGGGAGACGATTGGGCATCAGGTAGTCCTCATCAGGGTGGCCGGTCAAATCGCCCGTTTATGGCGTTCGCGCAGCTCTTCACGTTCTTTGGCTTCGATACACAGGGTGGCGGTAGGACGCAGCAGCAGGCGTTGCAGGCCGATGGGCTCGCCCGTTTCGCGGCACCAGCCGTATTCGCCACGGGCCAGCAGTTCGAGGGCGTCGTCGATCTTGTCCAGGAGCTTTTTTTCCCGCTCCAGCAGGCGCAGTTGCCACTGGCGCTGCTCTTCGGCGCTGCCCACATCGGCGGGGTCGCTGTTGGTTTCCTGCTCGCGCAGCTGCTGGAACTCGGCATCGATACGCGCTTGCAGTTCATTGCGCTGGGCCAGCAACAGCGCACGGAAGAAGCCTTGCTGGGCTTCATTCATGTAGTCGGCGGGTGGCTGGGCCAGGAGGTCTTGTTCAGTCATGGGGAGCGGTTCACGGGTCAGGCTGTGGTTTAATGTTATAGTATAACAATGCAAATAAGCCAATCCCCCTTGCTCGTCACGACGAAGGGCGCAATGCTGGAACCCTCCCTGCCCCGAGAAGCCCTATGAAATATCTGTGGTGCGCCCTGTTATTGGCAGCGGCAAGCTCGGCCTGCGCGCAGACACCGAGCCTGCTGGCCAACTGCACGCGCAGCGCCAACCTGCTGGCGTGTATCGACCCGCTGGGCAATGCCTACAGCGTGGCAACGGTCGGCAGCACCACGTACCTGCGCGGCTTCGAGGTGATCGGCAAACGCTATTGGGCACAGACCAACAGCCGCTATGGGCAGCTGACGTTCTTTACCGGATTGGCCTCGGACGGTGAGGCGTGGGTCGGCTACACACGGCGCGTGGGCTGGACCACCCTCAACCGGTTCTCCAGTTCGGGTGGCGCCAGCGCCAAGTTCACCTGCAGCCGGATAACCGGCTGCTAGGCCTGGGCATCCTTCTGTTCCTGCACCCAGGCCATGTAGCTGTTCATCGGCGGGTTCTTCTGGAAGTACTTCTTCAAACCTTCGAACAGGCCATCGGCAACCGCCTGTTGATGACGCGCGGTGACCAGTCGCGCACTGTCCCGCGCATTCGAGATGAACCCGGTTTCCACCAGGATCGACGGCACGTCTGGTGACTTGAGCACCGCGAAGCCGGCCTGCTCTACACGTTTCTGATGCAACGAGGTGATGCCTTCCAGGCTGCCCAGGATCGAGTTGCCCAGTTGCAGGCTGGAAGCGATGGTGGCGTTCATCGACATGTCCAGGATCACCCCGGCCAGCATCGGGTCCTTGTCCTTGAGGTTCAGCAGGCTGGTGGCGCCGAGCAGGTCGGCGCCGTTTTCACGTTGCGCCATGAAGCGCGCGGTCGCGGACGTGGCGCCGCCTTCGGACAAGGCATACACCGAAGCGCCCGACGCGGTAATCCGTGGTGCGGCATCCGCGTGCACCGAGATGAACATGTCGGCGTTGTGCTTGTGGGCAATTTCCACGCGCTTGCGCAGCGGCACGAAAAAGTCGTCATTGCGCACCAGCTTCACATCGAAGCCCTTCTCGCGCTTCAGCCGCTTGGCCAACAGCTGGGCGATGGACAGCACCACGTCTTTCTCACGCTGGCCTTTGGAGCCGACGGCGCCGGGGTCCTTGCCGCCGTGGCCGGGGTCGACCACCACGATGATGTCGCGCTTGGGATGAGCCTTGTCCACCGGCGCCACCAACGGCGCAGGCTGCGCCGCGATCTGGCGCGGCGCATGGGTGGCGCCGGTCAGGTCCAGCACCAGCCGGTGCCCTTGGCCGTCCTGGGGCGGCAACAAAAAGCTGTTGAGCTGCATCGGCGCGGCCAGGTCGAGCACGATCCGCGTATCGCCCTTGCCGAAATGCCCGGAGCGAATCGACGTGATCCCGCTGCCCTTGAGCATCAACTGGGAGAAATCCCCACTGAGCCCCGCGCCGCTGAGATCAATGATCAGGCGCTCGGGTGCGCTCAGCGAAAAGGTCTTGTATTGCACCGGCCCACTGAGGTCGAACACCAGCCGTAGCTTGTCGTCCGAGCGCCACAGGCGCGCATTGCGAATCTGCGTGGCCGACGCGGTGAAAGGCAAGGTGAACAGCGGGCTGGCCAGAAGCAGGTTTAGGAGCTGACGTCTGTGCATGAAAAATACCGCAAATGAAGGAGCGTCCCTGCTCGACATGACTGAAAAAAGGCTGGAGCAGAAAAATCATCGTCGACTCAATAGTTATAATATAACATGTCTTTTTATTTCCAACGATGGACCTGCTCATGAATGCGCTGACTCTGCCGGATATCGCCGCGCAGGCTTCACGCCAAGCCTTGCCACTCGACTGGGTCGGTATGTGCGGTATCGCCTTGCCGATCCTCATCGACGGCCATCGCCTGGCCGCCACCGCCGATGCCGGCGTGAGCCTGGACGATGGCGCCGCCCGTGGCATTCATATGTCACGCCTGTACCTGGCGTTGGAGATGCTCGAGCAGCAGCCCCTTACGCCGGCACTTCTGCGTAATGTACTGCAGCGTTTTCTCGACAGTCATGAAGGTTTATCTAAGAACGCCTACCTGCGGATCCACACCGATTTGCTGCTCAAACGCCCGGCGTTGGTCAGCCCGCTGGCCGGCTGGAAAAGCTATCCGATGAGCGTCGAAGCGCGTCTGCAAAACCAGATGTTCCACGTGGAACTAAAAATTGACGTTACTTATTCCTCAACTTGCCCTTGCTCGGCTGCCCTCGCCAGGCAATTGATTCAGCAGCAATTTGTTGAAGATTTCGGCAACACGCCTTTGCAACATGAAGACGTCCTCACCTGGCTCGGCAGCGCCAACGGCATTGTTGCCACGCCCCACAGCCAACGCAGCACTGCGCAGCTGTTGATCGAGCTGGACGGCCAACAGCCCGACCTGCCCATCACCGCGCTGATCGACGACGTCGAGGCGGCCCTCGGCACCGCCGTACAAACCGCTGTAAAACGCGCGGACGAACAAGCCTTCGCCCTGGCCAACGGGCAGAACCTGATGTTCTGCGAAGACGCAGCCCGCCGCCTGAACCTCGCCTTGAAGCGCTCGGATGCCATCAACGCCTTCCACCTGAAAGTGATCCACGCCGAAAGCCTGCACGCGCACGATGCCGTGGCTGAAAGCCGCTGGACGAGACCCTCTGCATGATCACCTGCACCGCTTTGCGCTGGGGCGCCCCCGGCCAACCGCTGACGCCGGCGGTGGATTTCACCCTGGAAAAAGGCAGCCTCACCGGCATCATCGGCGCCAACGGCACCGGCAAGAGCAGCTTGCTCAAAGTCATCGCCGGCCTGCAAAAACCGCTCGCCGGTAAAGTCATCGTGGATGTTCCACGCCGCGGCGGCCTGTCGTTTCTGCCTCAGCAACAGCACCTCGACCGCCAGTTCCCCATCAGCCTGCAAGAGTTGGTTGCCGCCGGTTTCTGGGGCACCCGGCTTACGCCGCCGCAACGCAGCGAACGCCTGCAAGCAGTACTCGAAGACTGGTGCCTCAGCGGCCTTGAACATCGCCCGTTGATGGCCTTGTCGGGTGGTGAACTGCAACGCGCCCTGCTCGCTCGCATGAGCCTGGCCGAAGCGCCAGTGTTGCTGCTCGACGAACCCCACGCCGCCCTCGACGAAGAAGGCCAGGCGCTGTGCTGGAAACATGTGCACGCCTGGCACGATGAAGGCCGCACTGTGGTGATCGTTTGTCACGACCTCGCCTCCGTGCGCCACCACACTCAGCAAGTTGTGCAGATCAAGAGCACCGGCTGCGTGTTCGGGGCCAGTAAAGAGCTGATCCGCCCGCAACCGCACATGCAGGTGGCTTGATGCACTTCGCCGCCCACCTGTGGATGCCCTTCCTCGACTTCGTGTTCATGCGTCGCGCCTTGATCGGCGGCCTGGTACTGGCTTGCAGCACCGCGCCGCTGGGGGTGTTTCTGATCCTGCGGCGCATGAGCCTGATCGGTGACGCCGTCGCCCACGGCATCCTGCCCGGCGCCGCGCTGGGCTTCTGGTTCGCTGGCCTGAGCCTTCCCGCGCTGACCATCGGCGGCCTCGGCGCAGGCCTGGGCATGGCCGGCCTGTCGGCGTGGATCACCCGCCGCACCGGCCTGCGCGAAGACGCCAGCCTCGCCGCCATCTACCCGATCTCGCTCGCCGCCGGGGTGCTGATCCTGGGTATCGCCGGCAAGCGCCTGGACCTTTTGCACCTGCTGTTCGGCTCCGCCCTGGCGGTGGATGAAACCACCCTGACCGGCATGCTCTGGGTCTCCGGTTTCAGCCTGCTCGCCATGGCGCTGATCTACAAACCGCTGCTGCTGGACACCCTCGACCCGCTGTTCCTGCAAACCGTCAGCCGCCTCGGCCCGCTCGCCCACGGGTTGTTCCTGACCCTGGTGGTACTGAACCTGGTGATCGGCTTCCAGGCTATCGGCGCGTTGATGGTGGTGGGTTTGATGATGTTGCCGGCCATCGCTTCACGTTTCTGGAGCCGGCGCCTGCCGGTGCTGATCGCGGTATCGGCAGTGCTGGGATGCCTGTCGGTGTGGTTTGGCTTGCTGCTGTCGTTCTACTACTCGCTGCCCAGCGGCCCGGCGATCGTGCTGGTGGCTGGCGTCGGGTATTTGCTGTCCGTGGTCTTCGGTCCGGTGCACGGCTTGCTGCGCCGCCCGCCCTTGCTGTCATCCCAATGAGGTGTTTCCCGATGCGCGCTTTACTCGTGCTGTTCAGTCTGGTGCTGTCGTTATCGACGGCCCAGGCCGCTGACAAACTCCAGGTGGTTACCAGTTTCAGTATTCTCGATGACATCACCCACCAGATCGGTGGCGATCACATCCAGATCAGCAACATGGTCGGCCCGGATTCCGACGCCCACACCTACGAGCCCACCCCGGACGACGCCAAGGCGCTGCTCAAGGCCAGGCTGATCATCAAGAACGGCCTGGGCTTCGAACCCTGGCTGGACCGCCTGGTGACCAGCACCGAAACCAAGGCCACCGTGGTCACCGCCAGCAAGGGCGTGATTTCCCACACCATGGAAGAAGACGGCGAAACCATCCCCGACCCGCACGCCTGGCACAACCTGGCCAACGCCGAAATCTACGTGAACAACATCACCAAGGCCTTGGTCGCCGCCGACCCGGCCAACAAGGCCGACTACCTGCGCAACAGCCAGGCCTACCTGAAAGAAATCTACCGCCTGCTGGCCGAAGCCAAGACCAAGTTCGGCGCACTGCCGCCGGGCAACCGTCGCATCGTCACCTCCCATGACGCCTTCGGTTACCTGGGCCAGGCCTATGGCATCGAGTTCCTCGCGCCCCAAGGCTTGTCCACCGAGCGTGAACCGTCGGCTGCCGAAGTCGCTGCGCTGATCACCCAGATCCGCAAAGACAAGGTCAAGGCGGTGTTCATGGAAAACATCAAGGACTCGCGCCTGCTCAAGCAGATCGCTGACGAAAGCGGCGCGCAGATCGGCGGCACGCTGTACTCCGATGCCCTGGCCGCCGAAGGCCCGGCCAGCACCTTCACCGGGCTGTTCGAATACAACCTCAACACCCTGTGCGCCGCCCTGGGCAAGCCATGACCGTGAGCATGCTCGAACTGGAAGAGGCTGCCCTCGGCAGCCGCTTTCCACTCGACTCGGTGCTCGATGCCTTGGCGTGGAACAGCGATGGGCTGATTGCCGCCATTGCCCAGCAACACGGCAGCGGCGAGGTATTGATGCTGGCCTGGATGAACCGCCAGGCCCTCACCGAAACCCTGGCCACCGGACAAGTCTGCTACTGGTCGCGCTCGCGCCGGCAGCTGTGGCGCAAAGGCGAGTCGTCCGGCCACTGGCAACAGCTGGTGGAAGCGCGGCTCGATTGCGACGGCGACGCAGTGCTGCTGATCGTCGACCAGCAGGGCCCGGCCTGCCACACCGGCCGCCCGACCTGTTTCTATAACGCCATCGACGGTCATTACGTTCACATCATTACGGAGCCCGCGGCATGATCCGCAAGAACCCTTCCGGCGATCTGCCGGTGATTGCCGAATCGGCCTACGTCGACAAGACCGCAATCATTTGCGGCAAGGTCATCATCGGTGAGAACGTGTTCGTCGGCCCCTACGCCGTGATCCGCGCCGACGAAGTCGACGCCAGCGGCGCGATGGACCCAATCACCATCGGCGCCAACTCGAACATCCAGGACGGCGTGGTCATCCACTCCAAGTCCGGCGCGGCGGTGACCATCGGCGAGTTCACTTCGATCGCACACCGCTCCATCGTCCACGGCCCCTGCTCCGTCGGCGACCGTGTGTTCATCGGCTTCAACAGCGTGCTGTTCAATTGCGCCGTAGGCGATGGCTGCGTAGTGCGCCACAACTCGGTGGTCGACGGTCGCGACTTGCCCGCCGCGTTTTACGTGCCCTCCACCACGCGCATCGGGCCCAACACCGACCTGTCGCAATTCCCGCCGGTCAGCGTCAGCGCCTCGGAGTTTTCCGAAGACGTGGCGCGTACCAACGTCGACCTGGTACGCGGCTACAAAGCCTTGCAAAACGAGTTCTGAACCATGAGCCGCCTGCTGATCCGCAACGCCCGCCTGGTGAATGAGGGCCAGGAATTCGACGCCGACGTACTGCTTGCCAACGGCCGCATCGAGAAGATCGCCGCCAGCATCGAGGGCTGCAATGCGCCGGTGGCCATTGACGCCCAAGGCCAGTGGCTGCTGCCGGGCATGATCGATGACCAAGTGCATTTCCGCGAGCCTGGCGCACCGGACAAAGGCAGTTTCTACAGCGAGTCCCGGGCGGCCGTGGCCGGTGGCATCACCAGTTTCATGGACATGCCCAACACCAACCCGGCCACGCTGACCCTGGAAGCCCTGGCCGATAAAAAGCGCCGCGCGGCCCTGCACTCGGTGGCCAACTACGGCTTTCACTTCGGCGTGAGCAACGACAACCTCGACACCATTGCCGCGCTCGATCCGCGCGAAGTGGCCGGGGTTAAAGTGTTCATGGGCGCCTCCACCGGCAACATGCTGGTAGACGACCCGAAGGTTCTGGAGCGACTGTTTGCCGAGGTGCCCACCCTGCTCCTCGCCCACTGCGAACACACGCCGAGCATCCAGGCCAATGAACAGCGCCTGCGCGAGCGCTTCGGGAACAAGATCCCGGCGGTTGCCCACCCGCTGATCCGCGATGCCGAAGCGTGTTATCGCTCGTCTTCCTTTGCCGTGGAGTTAGCCAGGCGCTTGGGTACGCGCTTGCACGTACTGCACCTGACCAGCGCCCGAGAGTTGGAACTGTTTGAAGACCTGCCCCTGGCGCAAAAGCGCATCACCGCGGAAGTCTGCGTGCACCACCTGCTGTTCGATGACCGCGACTATCACCGCCTTGGCCACCAGATCAAATGCAACCCGGCGATCAAGACCCGCGGCGACCGCGACGCCCTGCGCCGGGCCTTGTTGAGTGATCGCCTGGATGTGATTGGCACTGACCATGCGCCGCATACCTGGGCGCAAAAGCAGCTGGGGTACCGGGACGCGCCAGCGGGTCTGCCGCTGGTGCAGCACGCGCTGCCGGCGTTGTTGGAATTGGTCGCCGACGGGCTGCTGCCGTTGACCACCCTGGTGGCGAAAACCAGCCACCGCGTTGCCGACTTGTTCGCCATCCCGGACCGGGGTTATTTACGTGAAGGGTATTGGGCCGACCTGGTGCTGATCAAACCCGAGCCTGCAGGCAAGCCGGTCAGCGACGAGCCGATCCTGGCCCGCTGCGGCTGGACGCCGTTTGCAGAGCGGCGCTTTCGCCACAGCGTCAGCACCACGTTGGTGTCCGGCCACCTGGCCTGGCACAAAGGCCAGGTGGTCGACAGCTGCCAGGGCTTGCCGCTGCATTTCCTGCGTTAAGCGCGGGGCTTGACCGTACCGCAATCGTTGCCGAGCCACTGCGCATGACTGTCCAGGCTGCCCTTCTGCTGGATGCCGGTGGCATTGAAGGTACCGTTGACGGTGGTGGTGAATTCTTTCTGGCTCTGGAAGGTAGCGACGCCAGTGCCCTGGGCTTTGGGGCAGCTGAAGCGGAATTTCCACTGGTTGCCGGTCTTGTCGGTCACTTCCTGTTTGCAGCCCGATTGCGGGTCGGTCAGCGGGATCGAGTCCGAGGCGACTTGCGCCGGCGTGAGGCACACCTGCACGCCTTTGCCGGCCATGGTGATGCCTTGTTTTTCCAGCATCGCGCGTTGTTCGGGGGTCATCTGTTGCTTGAGCTGACCGAGGATCAAGGACAGGTCCGGCAGGTCCTGGTTATCGACTTTCATGTTGCTGGTGGTCAATTCCCACAAGCCCGGCGCCAGCATCTGCGCCTGCGCCGCCACGGGCAGCGACACACCAATAACCATGGCCAAACCAAGCAGACGAGCATTCATCGGGTAACTCCTGGGCAATTGTGGGCGTTAGACGCCGCAAAAGTGCCAGTGTTGCACGGCAAATAAAATAGCGACATTCGCGGCCGTTCATGGTCTGTTAGGCACTGGATTGTCTGGAGTCATGTCGTCCATGGATTTTTTTGGCCCGCACCTGCTCGCCTACTTCATCGCCACGCTGCACTTTCTCGGGACCCTCGCCGCGATCCACGCGGTGCTGACCGTCAGGACCGCCCAAGGCTCGATCGCCTGGGCCTTGTCGCTGATGTTCATGCCCTACCTGACGCTGATTCCCTACCTGATTTTCGGCCGCAGCACCTTCGACGCTTACATCCAGGCGCGGCGCCAGGCGAACCAGGAAATGCACACCGCGATCACCGAGCTGAACTGGCGCCCGTGGGTCGAGGAAGCCCTGGCCGCGCGCAACTCCAGCGCCTACGCCTCGCTGCGCGCCATGCCCAAGTTGGGCCGTATGCCGTGCCTGGCAAACAACGAGGTGCGCCTGCTGATCAATGGCGAGGCTACGTTTAGCGCGATCTTCGACGCCATCCGCCGCGCCAAGACGGCCGTGCTGTTCCAGTTCTTCATCATTCACGACGATGAACTGGGCCGCCAACTGCACACCTTGCTGACAGCCAAGGCCGCCGAGGGCGTGGATATTCACGTGCTCTACGACCGCATCGGCAGCCACGCCCTGCCCCATCACTATGTGCAATCGCTGCGCGACGCCGGGGTCAAGGTCAAGGCCTTCGCCACCCGCAGCGGCTGGCTCAATCGCTTCCAGGTCAACTTCCGCAACCACCGCAAGATCGTCGTGGTGGATGGCGTCACCGGGTTTGTCGGCGGGCATAACGTCGGCGATGAATACCTCGGCAAAAAGCCGCCGCTGGCGCCGTGGCGCGATACCCATGTGCAGGTCACCGGGCCGGTGGTCGCGTGCCTGCAGGAGTCGTTTGCCGAAGACTGGTTCTGGGCCGCACGCGAGTTGCCGCCGCTGATCCTGCCGGACGCCTACCCCGAAGACGGCGTGCTCTGCCAATTGCTCGCCAGCGGTCCGGCCGACCCGTATGAAACCTGCTCGCTGTTTTTCGTCGAGGCCATCCATGCGGCGACCGAGCGCGTGTGGATCACCAGCCCGTATTTCATCCCCGACGAAGCCGTGTTTGCCGCGCTGCGCCTGGCGGTGCTGCGTGGGGTGGATGTGCGCCTGCTGCTACCGTCGCGCCCCGACCACCGCATCGTCTACGCCGCGTCCAGCCTGTATGCGATCGAAGCGGTACGCGCCGGGGTTCGTGTATTCCGCTACACGCCGGGCTTTTTGCATCAGAAGGTGGTGTTGGTCGACAGCGAAATCAGCGCCATCGGCAGTGCGAACATGGACAACCGCTCGTTCCGGTTGAATTTCGAAGTGATGCTGCTCACGGTCGACGAAGCCTTCGCCCAGCAAGTGGAACAGATGCTGCTCGACGACTTCGCCCTGGCCCATGAAGTCAGCCAGGAAGAAAGTCGCGAAACCCGCCGCCTGCAACAACTGGGCATGCGGGTGGCGCGGCTTATTTCGCCGATTCTCTAGCGATCAATACGCGATCCATATGGGAGCGGGCTTGCCCGCGAAGGCGGTACATCAGTACTCGATGAGTCACTGATAAAGCGCTTTCGCGAGCAAGCCCGCTCCCACATTTAGATCACCGCAGTTGTCGTGATTGTGTTTCAGCGGTAGATATCTTCCCGCGTCCACGGCAGTTCATGGCTGCCATCGGCGTGCGGCTTGACCGCGAGGATCTGGTGCAGGTTGATCCAGCCGCGGGCGAACGCATAGGCGCAACCGGCCAGGTACAGCCGCCAGATACGCAGCGCCTGGTCCGGCACCATCTTCGCCGCCGCTTCCAGATTGTCTTCCAACCGCTCGCTCCAGTGGTCCAGGGTGCGCGCGTAATGCAGGCGCAGGCTTTCGACATCGACCACTTCCAGCCCGACCTCACTGATTTCGGCAGTCATCATCGCCAGGTGCGGCAGCTCGCCGTTGGGGAAGACGTAACGTTCGATAAAATCACCGGCGCCACGGCCTACAGGTCGACCGTCAGTGTGCTTGGCGGTAATGCCGTGGTTCATCACCAGGCCGCCTTCGCGTACCGCGCCGTACAGGGTCTTGCAGTATTCCGCCAGGTTGGCATGGCCGACGTGTTCAAACATCCCCACGCTGACCACTTTGTCGAAACGGCCATCCTGAGGCAGGTCGCGGTAATCCAGCAGTTGCAGGTCGACCTGGTCTTCCAGCCCCTCGGCCTTGACCCGTTCCCGGGCCAGCGCCAACTGCTCCTTGCTCAGGGTAATGCCAAATACTTTGACGCCGAACTCCCGCGCGGCATACCGCGCCAACCCGCCCCAACCGCAGCCGACGTCGAGCAGATACTCGCCCGGCTGCAGGCGCAGCTTGCGGCACAGATGGCGGAATTTGTCTTGTTGGGCCTGGTCGATGGACTCGCTGCCGGTTTCGAAATAACCGCAGGAATACGCCATGTCCTGGTCCAGCCACAGCTGGTAGAACTCGTTGGACAGGTCGTAGTGGTAGGAAATCGCCGCTGCGTCAGTGGCCTTGTCGTGGATCGAGCGCACCGGACGACTCCCCTCGTCGTCATCGATCAGGGCGTGACTCAATTCATCACACACCCGTATCACTTCGCTGATGGAGCCTTCCAGCTCCAGTTTGCCCTCGACAAAGGCTGCGCCCAATGAATCGAGCGTGGGATGGGTGAGCTTGGAGACAACCGTGGGGTCCTTCACCACGATGGTCACACTGGGATCGGGACCCAGGTTGAATTCATGGCCATCCCAGAGTCGAAGACGCAGCGGTAGCTGAAGATTCTGTAAGGCCGGTGGAAGTTGCGCGAGCATGAGTGGTCCCCCCTTGTTTCAGACGTCTGGTGTGAGGGTAGACCATCCGAAGACAAAGTAGGAGGCTATCGATTTGATAGCGTTCTTCTATGGAGCTCGGCGCTCGAGCAAACCGTCCTGGATCCACTGTTTAAGCCACGTGACCGCTTGCAATGGGGCTCCCTCTGCATAAGTGACCTGCAGCTGCTCGCACAGTTCTGAAAAATTCCAGCCGGTGGTCACCATACCGGCCAGCGCGCAGACTTCTGCCGGCTCCAGGCTGCGGTAATGGCACACATTCTGATGACGCCACACCAGGCAGATGTGCGCCAACGCCAACGCCTGGCTGGGCGGGAAGGCGGACTCCTCCTTGCTGGCCCGCCAGAGCGCCAGCGTATTGAAGTGGCAGAGCAACTGCTGCACCGAGGGCGCCAGACTGACCTGCAGCGCCGGCCAGGCTTCAGGCGGCAACGATGCCATATCGTCGAGGGTCAGCGGCTGCCCTGATGGCGCATCGAATGCGAGGGTGAATGCCCATTCCAAGCGCGCCAGCTCGGCCAGCGGCGCACTCTGTTCGGCCACCAGGTGTTCGAGGATAAACGCCGGGAACCGCTCGCCCAGCCAACGCAAACTGTAATGGGCCGACGGATAACGCCGCACGTAGGCCTCGGTCAGCGCGGCGAACTCATCGTCCCCAAGCCAATATCGGATGGCGCCGAAGTCATGCCGCAACACGTCCTGCAGTCGTGACAGGTAGGCGTTGTGATAAATCGCCAGGCCCGTGTCCACGTCCAGCGTCGGCCCACCCAGCAAAGTGGCGGCAAAGCTGCTGTTGGCCAGCGGGGCTTCAGATAACACATGCTGTTCAAACGCCAGCTGCCAATCGGTCAGGCGCATAACGATCTCCGGGCCAGGGCGGTAGCACCCAACGCGCGAGCCTTGTCCAACTCGGTGAGCAACACGTCGAACGGCGGGAAATGATCATCGCGCTCCAACAGCGTCGAGACCGGCCCCAGGTGCTCCAACGTCTGCTGGTACAGCGCCCACACCGGATCACATACCGGTTGGTCATGGGTATCGACGACATAATCGCCGTAGTCCATATGCCCGGCCAGGTGCAGTTGGCGAATGCTCGCAGGCGGCAGGTTGCGGATGAAGGTCCAGGCGTCGAACCCGTGGTTGCGCGAGCTGACGTAGACGTTGTTGACGTCCAGCAGCAATTGGCACCCCGACAAGTGCGTCAGCGCGTTGAGGAATTCCCACTCGGTAAATTCATCAGCCTTCGAGCGCACATAGCTGGAGACGTTTTCCAGCACCAGCGGGCGCTGCAGAACATCCTGCACCTGCCGCACGCGGGCGGCCACGTGATAAAGGCTTTCTTCGGTGTAGGGCAACGGCAGCAGGTCATGCAGCTGGTGCGCGCTGCCGCGGCTCCAGCACAGATGATCGGAAATCCACGCCGGCTGGATGCGTTCGGCGAGAGCGTGGAGCTGCTTCAGGTAATCAGTATCAAGGGCATGCGGCCCGCCGATGGACAGGGACACGCCGTGCATCACCAGCGGATAACGCTCGGCGATTGCGTCCAGGTAGTACAGCGCTTTGCCGCCCTGCACCAGGTAATTTTCGGAGATCACTTCGAACCAATCCACCGGCGGCGATTGTTCGAGGATCTGCTGGTAGTACTCGCTGCGTAAGCCCAGGCCGTAACCGAGGCTCGCAAGAGAAGTGGGCATAGGACACTCCAAGGTAAAAGTGTCCGCAGCGGTGGGAGGCAGCCGCTGCGGTTGCACTCGGTTGCCGGTTACTCGCCGACGGTGCCGCCTTTCTGGTCGCACATGGCCTTGCTCATGGAGAGGAAGCCCTGGCCTTTGCAAGAACCCTGGCCTTTGCACGCATGGTCCTTGGTTTTGCAGTCGTTCTGGCCTTTGCAGGCGTTGACGCCATAGCAATGAACCGAGGCGTCTGCGGCTTGGACCTGGGTAGCAACACCGGCAAACATCGTAGCGGCGGCCATGGCGAGAGCGGCACCGGCAGCAGCGGATTTAATGTTCATTTTGTAGTCCTCATGATCGGTAGTGGAGTCGGTCTGAACGGATTGTTCAGTCTCGACACACCACTAGAGTGAGGCCCCCTGCCGGCGTTACAGCGCTACGAAAATAATTCGGAAATTATTCCTCAAGCTTCAGCAGCGGCTCCTGAAACCGCAGCAAACGCCCGGCATTGCCCAGTACCAGCAAGGTGCTGAGGTTGTGCAGCACCGCCGCAATCATGGCCCCGGCGGCGCCCAGCCAGCCGAAGGCGGCAAACACCACGATGGCCAGCGTCCAGCCCAGGCCGATGATCACGTTGACCTGCAACGTGTGCCGGCACTGGCGACTCAAGCGCACACAGGTGCCCAGCCGGCGCAGGTCACTGCCGATCAACACCACGTCCGCCGAGGCCAGCGCGATATCCGCGCCGCCCGCGCCCATGGCCACGCCGACCACACCGGCCTTGAGCGCCAGGGAATCGTTGATGCCGTCGCCCACCACCATGGGCCGAAAGCCGCTGTCGATCTCGCCGAGCACGCGGTTGAGCTTGTCTTCCGGCAGGGCCTGGGCTTCGACATCACTGATGCCCACGTCCAGCGCCAGGCTGTCGGCCACACTCTGACGGTCGCCGGTCAGCAGCAGTTGGCGGCCCAGGCCGAGGTCGCGCAGTTCCTGCAGCGCCTGGCGGGCTTCGGGCTTGACGCTGTCGGCGAGCAACAGCCAGGCGACGAATTGCCCCTTCAGCGCCAGCCCGGCAATCGGGCCGTCGTGGTCAGGAACAGGCGTCGCGACGATACCCAATTGCTCGAACAACTCCGGACGCCCCAACGCCGCCTCGCCCTGTTCGGTCTGTGCCACCACGCCCAGGCCCTGGCGCTCGCGGATATCGCTGAGCGCCAGCCGTTGCTCCGGCGTCGCCAACCCCGCCAAGGCGCGGCTGACCGGGTGGCTGCTGGCCGAGCCAAGGCTGGCCGCCAGGTTGAGCAGCGCCTGGCGATCCGTCAATACACTCTCGATGGACTGCAAACGCAAGGTGCCAAAGGTCAGGGTGCCGGTCTTGTCGACCACCAGCGAGGTCAGGTCCGCCAACTCTTCGAGGAAGGCCGAGCTGCGAATCAGAATCCCATGCCGTGCCGCCACGGCAATCCCGGCAATCGCCGTGGCCGGGGCCGACAACACCAACGCACACGGGCACGCCGCCACCAGCACAGCCAACATCGCCTGGGCGTCATTGGTCACAAACCAGGTCACTGCCGCCAGCAACAGCACCAGCACCATGTAGCTGCCGGCGTAACGCTCCAGCAGCCGCGTGATCGGTGGCTTGGAACGCTCGGCGTTCTGCATCAGCGCAATGACCTTGCCCAGCGTCGACTCATTGCCGGTGCGGGTCACTTGCAAACGCAACAGGCCGTCAAGGTTGATCGCGCCACCAAACACTTGGACGCCGACATGGGCCTCCAGCGGCACCGACTCACCAGTGATCGGCGCCGTGTCCAGGCTGGCCTGGCCCGACAGCACTACGCCATCGGCCGGCACGCGGTCACCGGCGCGCACTTCAACGATATCGCCGGGGTTCAGCGTGCCGTTATCCACCTCATGGATGCTGCCATCGGCGTGCACCCGACGGGCATGGCTGCGCGTCAGTTTACCCAGGGCGTGGATCGCCTCCTGGGAGCCGATCACACTGCGCTCCTCCAGCACATGCCCGAAAATCATGATGATCGGCAGCAGTGCGGCGGTCAGCAGGTCACCGGTGGCCCACGCCCCCATCATCGCGAGGGCGATCAACTGGTCGGTGATGCCATGCAGGCTGGGGAAGCGCAGGCTGTACCAGGCCGAGCGCATTACCGGCACCGCGACCAGCAAGGACGCAACGCCGAGCAGCAATTGACTGACGCCACTCTGGTCCGGCGCCAGCCAGCGCCATACCAGGCCCAGCACCAGCAAACCCAGGGCGAGCATCGCCAGGGTCAATTGCCGGGCGGCGCTGCGCTGCTCGGCGGAGGTCAACATGGGTGCGCTCATTGTTCGGCTCCCTGGATGATCAAGCGGGAGTCGTCTTTAGGATCGACGGTGGTCAAAGCGCCGGCCTGGCCGAGAATCTTCGGCAGCCGCTCGCGGTACAAACGCAGCAGCAAGCCGGGGTCTTTCACCTGGGCCAGGCTTGCGACAGTAGCAGTCTGCGCCTGCGCATTGGCCAGGCGTTCGCTGGCCTGGGCATGGGCGACCTGCACCAGGCGGTCGGCCTCCTGGTTGGCGATCTGGGTGAGTTTTTCCGCGTCGGTACGCGCATTGGCCACGGCTTTGTCGGCCTGCTGGCTGGCGGTGAGCACGGCGTTGAAAGCATTTACCGCCGGGCCCGGCAGACTTGATTGCACGTCGACGCGGGTGACCTGGATGCCCAATCCCAGGCCAGTGGACGTCAACTCCGCGAGGCGCTTGTTGATGCCTTGCACCAGGTCTCCACGCAGCCTTTCGCGCCGTTGCGCGGCGCCGTTGTCGGTGCCGATCAGTTCCGGGCGCGCCACCAGGATCGTGTCCAAGTCACGCGCAGCGGTCAGGGCCACCGCGCTGCGGGTCACCAGGCGGTCCAGCGCCGGCAGCACATGCTCGCCCTGCAACACAAACGCATAGGGCTCGGTGACTTTGTAGAACACCCGCACATCCAGCTGCACCACGCCGGCATCGCCGGTCAGCAGGTAGCCGGAGCCGGCCAGTGCGTCGCTCAACGGGGTGGCGAAACTGGCCACGCGGTCGGCCTGGATCGCAGCGTCGGAACGCAGCAGGTTCTCCACGCGCCGCTCGATCACGCGATCCGCCGCCGGCAACAGCACTACTTGCTCGAACGGCTGCGGCCAGGCCAGCAACAAGCCGGCATTCTGGATGCGATCCAGCGCGCCGAAGTGCAACACCACGGCGCGGTTCTGCGGGTCGATCTGCCGCACATTGGAAAACGCCCAGGCCAATGCCGCCAAAACCGTCACTGCGTACAGCGCCAGAAAGGTCAGGCGCCCAGCCTGGATCCACGGGCTGTCCGGGCTGCCACGCTCGATCATGGCTGGACGTCCTTCGGCCCGTCCACCAATGCACGGAACGGCGCCGCGTCGGTGCGCAGGATGATCCTGGTACCCGGCGTCACAACGGTGCCCAAGGTATCCAGCGAGCGCAGCAAGTTGTACAGCTGCGGGTTGCCGGCGTAGGCACGCCCATAGATCTGCGCCGCTTCGACGCGCGACTGTGCTTCGATGTCAGCCGCTTTCACCGTGGCATCGGCTTGCACGATGCGCGCATCGCGCTCGGCGGCGGAACGGATCTGCGCCGCTTCACGCTTGCCCACGGCGGTGCGTTCGGTCGCGATGGTTTCGCGTTCGGCACGCATGCGGTCGACCGTCGCGGTGAGGGTGACCGACGGCAACGTCAGCCGCTCGATGCCGACCTGGGCCACGCGCACGCCATAAGTAGTGAGCAATTGTTGATCAATCTGCTGGCGCAACTGAGCCTCGAAATCGGCAATTCGCACCTGGCTGGCATCCGTATTGATCAGGCTCGACAAGTCAAAACTGGCGGCCGTGGTCTCCAGCGCCGAGCCGACAAAGGTGCGAATCTGCCGCGCCGCTTCATCCGGCTGGTTCTGCACCGCGCGCATGAAGCGCTGCACATTGTCGGCATCGCCCTGCACCTGCCACGCCACATAGGCCTGCACGATGATGCGCAGGCCGTCGCGGGTGCCTACATCCTGCAAGCCACTGGACGTGGTGCGCAGGCGCAGGTCCACCGGGATCGCCGCTTCGAACGGCGCCGGCCAGCGCCAGCCCAGGCCCGGCTCCAGCAATACCCGCGACGGGTTGCCGAAGCGGGTAATCACCGTGGCTTCACCGGAACGCACCTGCACCAGGCTGGCCGCCGCTACGGCAAACAGCACCAGCAGCACCGCCCAGGCCATGCGCCGCCAGGGGAACGGGCCTGCCGCGTGTTCATCACCATGATGAGCGTGGTGGTGATGGCCATGATGATGATCGTGAGCGCTCAACAGACAGACTCCTTATTGAACGGCTTTACGCGGCACCGAAGGATCGGCCGGTAAGGTAAAAGAACGCAGATCGATCGTCGGCGCGCCATCGGCACCCAGGCGGTGATCCAGAATAAGCAGCTTGGCGTGGGCCAGGCCCTGGCTGAGTTGGCCGAGGTACTGCTCGAGCACAAAGGCCTGGCCGGCCGTGGCGTAGGCCTTTTGCTCGGCGGCGAAGCGCAGGTCGGCCGCCTGGGCCCCGGCATTCACTTCACGCGCGCTGGCCAGTGCCTGGTCGCGCGCAGTACTGGCTTGCAGCAAGGCCTGGTTGGTCTGTTCGCTGGCGGCACCGCGCTCGCGGGAGATCAGGGCCTGGGCGCCAATCTGCGCGGCTTGCACGCCGTGGTAGGCATTGGCGGCACCGGCCGGTGGGTGGATGGCTTCTACGACCGTGGCGAGGATTTCCACGCCGCTGTCGAGTTTTTGCAGGTCCGCCTGCACCGCGCTGCCGATTTCGTCAGCGAGGCGAGTGCGTTGCTCGCCGAGCAATTCGTCGAGGGTGCGCGAGGCAAAGTCGTGAACCAGGATACGGCTGGCGGTGCTGCGAATCAGGGTCGGCACGTCCGCGCTGTGGTAGGTGGCGGCCAGCGCGGCCTGGTCGGTGAGGCCGATGCGGTAGACAAACCGCACATCCATATTGACGATCTGGAAGCTCTGCTTGTCGCCGCTGCTGCTGGCGATCACCTGGGATTTGTCATTCACATGGCTGGCGTCCCACAACCGATTGGCGATCAACGGCGCCGGGCCCTCGGCAGGCGCCAGTTCCGGCGCAGCCGCTTCGCTGACGCTGGTGGCCAACTCATGCACCACGCCATTTTCCACGTTGATGACACGGCCTAACGGCCAGGGTAGACCGGCATGCAGGCCGGGCCCGAACACCTCGACGGGCTTGCCAAAGCGTTCATAAATCCCACGCCCTTGCAGCGGCACTTCATGCACGCCGGTCAGTGTCCAGCCGACAGCCAGCACCACCAGCAGCACCGGGAGGAATGCACGGCGCATGTAGGTAAACGCCCAGATCTGGCGCAGGTCGATGCCGAAGCGGTTGTGCAGTTCATGCTGCAAGGCGAGCAACGGTTGCGGCGGCCAGCGCAGCAGGTCGGCAATAAAGCTCTGCGCCATCAAGCGCGGCTCAAGGCGTGGCTGGCGCGGGCTGAACAGCGACAGCACGGCCCGAAGCAGAAACTCCAGCGCCACCAGGGCGGGCAACAGGCCGATCAGTGTGGCGAGGCGCAGCGGCCAGACAGACGCTGCGCCGGCAAACAGCAGGCAGATCGCACTGACCACCAGGCAAACAATCGCCACCCGGCTCAACTGTGCCAATTGCGCGGCTTCCGGCCATTGCGTGGCGGTTTCCTGAGCCAGGCGCCGCTCGAACACCAGCAGGCCAAACGCCAGTGCCAAGCCGAGCGCGGCACCGACACTGGCCGACTGCCCCACCGCCGCGGCGGGCAGCGCCAGGTTCCAGAACTCGATAACACTCACCAGCGCCAGCAGCGCCCAACCGCACAGCCACAACACCGGCGCACCGATCTGGGCCAGCAGGCCACTGCCCAGGCGGTTGGCCAGGCTTCGATGCCAGGTGACGGGCTCATCGGGCTGTCCGGTCAACGCCGCCACCGGTTCTTCCAGCGCCTGGGCGCGCCAATCGGCGACCCACCACGCCGACTGCAACCCGGCCACCAGCACCAGCAGCGCCGAGGCACAGTTGATCAACACCACCGGCCAGATCGACAGCGGCGCAAACAGCGCGACAAACAGCGCCAGCACCCAACCGGCAACGGCCAGGGCCGTCAGGCTGATGCCGGCTTGGCGCAATCGACGGGCATGGAACAGCCCTTGCTGAAAACGCGGCAGGCCTTCCACCGAAGCGCCGTCAGCCTCTAGATCCACTTGCATCTACTTAACGCCCAGTTGTACACAATTCGTTACGATATAACACGCAGCGTGAAATTTTTGTTCGAAACCCGGGTAAACCCCCTGCGGGAGTGGGCTTGCCCACGATGGTGGTCTGTCAGTTATCGCTGTTCACCCTTACCCACCGCATTCGCGAGCCGGCCCGGTCGCTGATTTGTCCGGCGACGCCTTCGATAGCGTGACAAAACCCCCATAAACACGCGCCATCACTGGTGCAGGCCATGAATAATCGGCACACTCCAAACCAGTTTTTCGCGGGCTCACGGACAAGGAAGCGTCACTCCCCATGATTTCGATCTATCAGCTCAAGCCGCGTTTTCAAAACCTGCTGCGCCCCCTCGTGCAGCGCCTCTACGACAACGGCACCACCGCCAACCAGATCACCGTCCTGGCCGGCGTGGTTTCCCTGTTGGTCGGCCTGCTGATCGCCAGCTTCGCTCAACACCTCTGGCTGTTTGCGCTGATCCCGTTGTGGATGATCCTGCGCATGGCCCTCAACGCCATCGACGGCATGCTCGCGCGTGAATTTGGCCAGCAGTCGCGCCTGGGCGCCTACCTCAATGAACTGTGCGACGTCATCGCCGACAGCGCGCTGATCCTGCCTTTCGCACTGATCCCCGGCGTGAGCCTGGCGCCGGTGCTGCTGGTGGCGCTGCTGGCGGTATTCAGCGAATACGCCGGCGTGCTCGGGCCCATGGTCGGTGCGTCGCGCCGCTACGACGGGCCGATGGGCAAGAGTGACCGGGCCTTCGTCCTCGGCGTACTGGCCACCGGTGTTGCACTGGGTTGGCTCGGCGCGGGCTGGGTCGACACCGTGATGTGGCTGGTCGCCGCCCTGCTCGCCTACACCCTGGTCAACCGGGTACGCCAGGGCCTCAAGGAACACTCAGATACTCCACCGATTGCATAAGGATTTTTGCGATGCGCGAACAGCAAGAGCACACCTTCAGTACCCATGATGGCGTCGAGCTTTTCTACCGGCACTGGCCGGCTACTGCGCCTGCGGGCGATGAGCCGCGCAAGGCGATCCTGCTGTTCCATCGCGGTCATGAGCATTCGGGGCGCATCGCGCACCTGGTGGATGAACTCGACCTGCCGCAATTCGACTTCTTCGCCTGGGACGCCCGCGGTCACGGCCAATCACCGGGCGCGCGCGGCGACAGCCCGAGCTTCGCCACCAGCGCCCGTGACGTGCAGACCTTTTGCGAGCATATCGGCGCGGCTTACAGCATCGAGGAAGAAAACTTCGCGGTGGTCGCGCAAAGCGTCGGCGCGGTGATCGCAGCCACTTGGGTGCATGACTACGCGCCGAAAATCCGCGCGCTGGTGCTCGCCTCGCCGGCGTTCAAGGTCAAGCTGTACGTGCCGTTCGCACGGCCAGGGCTGGCGCTGATGCGCAAGTTTCGCGGCAACTTTTTCGTCAACAGCTACGTCAAGGCCAAGTTCCTCAGCCATGACCCTGAACGCGTGGCGTCCTACGACAGCGACCCGCTGATCACCAAGGCCATCTCGGTCAATGTGCTGCTTGGCCTGTACGAAGCGGCCGACCGCGTCGTAGCCGATGCCCAGGCGATCCAGGTACCGACCCAACTGCTGATCTCCGGCTCCGACTTTGTGGTGCACCGCAAACCCCAGCAGCAGTTCTTCGACCGCCTTGGCAGCCTGAAAAAAGAGCTGCATATCCTCCCCGGTTTCTTCCACGACACCCTTGGCGAACGCGACCGCGCGGTGGCCGTGAGCAGTGCCCGGCGCTTTATCCTGCAGAATTTCACCCAGCCGCTGGACCGCGCTTGCCTGCTGGACGCCGACAAGCTGGGTGCCACCTGCGCCGAGTCCGAAGCCCTCGCCGCGCCGCTGCCGCGCAATTCCCTGCGCGACCTGTACTGGCGCCTGACCCGCGCCAGCATGGGCCTGGGCAAGAACCTGTCGGACGGGGTGAAACTCGGTTTCGACACCGGCTTCGACTCCGGCAGTACCCTGGATTACGTGTACCGCAACAAGCCCACCGGCAAGGGCGGGCTGGGGCGGATGATCGACACCAATTACCTCAACTCCATCGGCTGGCGTGGCATTCGCCAGCGCAAGTTGAATGTCGAAGAACTGCTGCGCCTGGCCATGATCCGGCTGCGCGATGAGCAGCGCGAAGTGCGCATCGTCGACATCGCCGCCGGCCACGGCCGCTACATCCTGGAAGCCTTGCAGGGTGTGTCGCCGCTGCCGGAGTCGATCCTGCTGCGCGACTACAGCGACATCAACGTGCGCGACGGTGGCGCCCTGATCCGCGAGAAGGGCCTGGGAGATATCGCGCAGTTCGTCAAAGGCGATGCATTCGACCGACTGGACCTGGCGGCACTGGACCCCAAGCCGACACTGGCGGTGGTGTCCGGGCTGTATGAATTGTTTGCCGACAACGGCATGGTCGGCGGCTCACTGGCGGGTCTCGCCGAGGCCGTGGAGCCTGGCGGTTATCTGGTCTACACCGGCCAGCCGTGGCACCCGCAGCTGGAACTGATCGCCCGTGCGCTGACCAGCCATCGCCAGGGCCAGGCCTGGGTGATGCGCCGCCGCAGCCAGGCGGAAATGGACCAATTGGTGGAAGCCGCCGGTTTCCGCAAGATCACCCAGCGTGTGGACGAGTGGGGCATCTTTACCGTGTCCCTGGCACAGAAGATCTGAACATGCGCGAACCCGGCCTGTTAAAGCCAGCGGTGCTGTGGCTGCTGCTGTTGGCGCCGCTGTTTTTCAGTACCTATGGCTTCGCCACCTGGGTCACCAGCCAGCGCAGCGACGTCGGCACGCTGGTGTTCGACTGGGAAACCCATATGCCCTTCTGGGCCTGGACCATCGTGCCCTACTGGTCCATCGACCTGCTCTACGGTTTCTCGCTGTTGCTGCCCAATAGCCGTCACGAGCTCAAGCAACATGCCCTGCGCCTGTTGACGGCGCAGGTCATCGCGGTGAGTTGCTTCCTGATCTGGCCGCTGCGCTTCACCTTCGAACGTCCGGAACTGGACGGCGTGTTTGGCTGGCTGTTCGCCGTGCTCGCGGGGTTCGACAAGCCGTTCAACCAGGCGCCCTCGCTGCACATCGCGCTGCTGGTGATCTTGTGGGTCATGTACCAACGCCATACGCAGGGCTTCTGGCGCTGGGTGGTGCATGGCTGGTTCGCGTTGATCGGGATTTCAGTGCTGACCACTTATCAACACCACTTTATCGACTTACCCACAGGCGCCCTCGCCGGCTGGCTGTGCGTGTGGCTGTGGCCGCTGGAGCACCCCAGCCCGCTATTGAATGCGCGGCTGACGCGAGACCCGAAGCGCTGGCGGTTGGGCGCGCGCTACGGCCTCGGCGCCCTGGTGTTGGTCATCCTGGCCTTTGGGCTGGGCGGCGGGTGGTTGTGGCTGCTGTGGCCAGCGGTTTCATTGGGTCTGATCAAGGCCAATTACTTCGTGCTCGGTGCTGCAGGCTTCCAGAAACGCGCCGATGGGCGGATCACACCCGCCGCCCGCTGGCTGTACGCGCCTTACCTCGCGGGCGCGTGGGTCAATTCACGTCTGTGGACACGCAAACATCCACAGCCTGATCTGATTGTGGATAACGTCTGGCTCGGCAGGATTCCCAGCACCGGCGAGCAGGAATCGTTCAAGGCCATCGTCGACCTGTGCGCCGAATTGCCGATTAATCCACAGGGCCGCGCCTATCAGAATGTGCCCGTGCTGGACCTGATCGCACCGACACCCGAACAATGCCTGCAAGCCGCACACGCCATCGAACGTCTGCGCCAGAGCGGGCCGCTGCTGGTGTGCTGCGCCCTCGGCTACTCACGCAGCGCCACCGCCGTCGCTGCCTGGCTGCTGCACAGCGGCCGCGCGGCCACGGTGGATGACGCGCTGGCTATTATTCGTGCAGCGCGTACCCGTGTAGTCCTGCACCCCGCTCACCGTAAAGCTTTGGAGGGTTTGCCCCATGCCCGCTGATATGGAACTGCAGGTCGTCGCCAGCCTGCTACGCCGTGGTCGTTCGCTGGATCAGTTATCAACAGGCCTGACCGTGGTCGGTGTGTTATTCGGCTTGGCCCAGTTGCTGATGGCGAGTATTTCGACCATCTGCCTGCTGCTCAGCCTGTGGATGATTATCCTCGGGCTGCTGCAAAAGTACTGGGCACTGCGCGTGGCCTTTGATGCCGACCTCTTCGCCCTGCTCGCCCGCGACACCGATCGCACCGCAGATCTCGACCAGGCCCTGCAATCCCTTGGCCTGCAGTCGGCCAAGCGCGCGGGCCGCCCCTGGACCGAGCGCCGTCGCGGCGCCCTCAAACTGCTGCGCAAACAAGCCTGGCTGCTGGGCGCGCAGGCGCTGCTGACCCTCGCCGTGATCCTCGCCAGCCCCTGGCTGCCCTTCGCCGGATAAGGAATCCCCATGTTCGAACCTGTGGTCGCCACGCTGATTACCTCCATGGCCCGCACCGTCACCGGCGCCCGCAGCCTGTGGCTGGGCTGCGCGCCGGTGCCGGTGCAGCGCATCTACTTCGCCAACCACAGCAGCCACGGCGATTTCGTGCTGTTGTGGGCGTCGTTGCCGCAAAACCTGCGCAAATTCACGCGCCCGGTAGCCGGCAGCGATTACTGGAACAAAAGCGCAGTGCGCCGTTACATCATCAACCGCGTGTTTAATGGCGTGCTGATCGACCGCGAGCGCAAGGACCCTGTGGATAACCCCTTGCAGCCCATGCTCGATGCACTGGAGGGTGGAGACTCGTTGATCATCTTCCCCGAAGGCACGCGCAATCTGGAAGACGGCCTGCTGCCGTTCAAAAGCGGCCTGTATCACCTGGCGAAAAGTTACCCACAGGCCGAGTTGATCCCGGTGTGGATCGCCAACCTCAACCGCGTCATGCCAAAGGGTCGCGTGCTGCCGCTGCCTCTGCTGTGTACCACCAGCTTCGGCGCCCCGCTGCAATTGGCCGAAGGCGAAGACAAAGCCGCGTTCCTCGCCCGTACCCGCGATGCTTTGCTCGCCCTTGCCCCGGAGCATTCCTGAGATGGATAGCCAAACCCTGATGTTATTCGGCGGGATCGGCGCGATCCTGGTACTCGCCTCGCTGATCGGCCTGGTCCTCAAACTGCGCACGCGTGGCACGCCGAATGCGGTGATCGAGAACCTCAACGCGCGCATCAACGCCTGGTGGGTGATGGTGGTCGTGATCGGCATCGCCTTCTGGCTCGGTACCGGCGCGGTGATCCTGCTGTTCTACGCGGTCTCGTTCTACGCCCTGCGCGAATTCCTCACCCTCACGCCTACCCGCCGCAGCGACTACCCGGCCCTGGTGGCCGCGTTCTACCTGGCCCTGCCGCTGCAATACCTGTTGATCTACTCGGACTGGTACGGGCTGTTCTCGATCTTCATCCCGGTGTACGTGTTCCTGCTGCTGCCGATCCTCGCTTCGCTTGGCGGCGACACCACGCACTTCCTGGAGCGTGCGTCGAAGGTGCAGTGGGGCCTGATGATCGCGGTGTTCTGCGTGTCGTTCGTCCCGGCCCTGCTGACCCTCGACATCCCTGGCTACGAAGGCCGCAACCTCTTGCTGATCGCCTACCTGGTGATCGTGGTGCAACTCTCGGACGTGCTGCAGTACGTGTGCGGCAAGCTGTTCGGCAAGCACAAGATCGCGCCCAACCTGTCGCCGTCCAAGACCGTTGAAGGGTTTATCGGCGGGGTTTTGCTCTCCTCGCTGATCGGCGCCGCGCTGTGGTGGACCACGCCGTTCAACCCGTGGCAGTCGTTTTTGATCGCATTGCTGATCAATCTGCTGGGCTTTGCCGGCGGCATCGTGATGTCGGCGATCAAGCGCGACCGCGGCGTGAAAGACTGGGGGCACATGATCGAAGGGCACGGCGGCATGCTGGATCGACTGGATTCGGTATGTTTTGCCGCGCCGATCTTCTTCCACCTCGTGCGCTACTGGTGGACCTGAAAAATCCTAAGGAGCCGGCTTGCCGGCGATGACTGGTCTTGAACACTGCGTGAAATTCGCAGGCCTCATCGCTGGCACCCCGACGCCTACGAATCATTAGCCTGGCAAATGCCCGAGCGGCAACGCCCCCGGGGTTTTCACGGTCTGGATCGCGAAGTTGCTGCGGATATCCCTCACGCCCGGCAGCTTCAACAGGCTGCCGGTGACGAACCGCTCATAGCCACGCAAGTCCGGCACCACCACCTGCAGCAGAAAGTCCGACTCGCCCGAGACCAGGAATGCCGAGATCACCTCAGGCAGCGCAGTGACCGCCTCGCGAAAGGCGTTGGCCTCGGTGTCGTTATGCCGCTCCACTTTCACCCCGACAAATACCATCATGCCCAGCCCCACTTCATCGCGGTCGAGCGTGGCCTGGTAGCCGCGAATCACGCCGGCCTCTTCCAGCAGGCGCACACGCCGCAGACACGGTGAGGCAGACAAGCCGATTTCATCGGCCAGTTGCACGTTGCTCAAGCGGCCGTCGCGTTGCAGGGCCTCGAGAATCTTGCGATCAAACGTATCGAGTTTGAGAGTTGGCATAAGTGAATGGCCGGTAGCTTATTCAGTGGCAGAGAATGCCAAGACTAGACGCTTTTCTGGCTTATTACGCAAGCACCTGCCCCGCCCTCGCGCCCTAGAATCAGTCGACCAAATACGGGGGTGGAACATGGCGGAACTCTGGTTGTTTTTGATGGCCCTGTCGGTGGCGTATCTGTTGCCGGGGCCGGACATGATCCTGTTGCTGCAGACCGGCGCACGCCAGGGCAAGGCCCTCGCGCTGACCACGGCGATCGGGCTGGGGATTGCCCGGGCGTGCCATGTGGCGCTGGCAGGCATGGGCCTGGCGACCTTGTTCAAAGTGGCGCCGTGGACATTCGATGTGGTGCGCCTGGGCGGCGCAGCCTATCTGCTATGGCTGGGGGTTCAATGCTTGCGCGCGAATATGCTGCCGTCCCTCGCCAACGCGAACACGCCGCCAACGCTGCATGCCTGGCGCACGGCGTTTCAACGCGGCCTGCTCACCAACCTGCTCAACCCCAAGGCGCTGTTGTTCTGCTCGGTATTGCTGCCGCAATTCATCAACCCGCAGGCTGGGCCAGTGGCAATGCAGTTTGCGTGGTTGGGGGTGATGCTGGTGAGCGTCGGTTTCGCCTTCGACTGTTGTTATGCCCTGACGGGTGCGCGCATCGGCCATTGGCTGGCGCGTAATCGCTCGGCGCAGCGTATGCAGCAGTGGTTGTTCGGCAGTCTTCTGATCGGTTTTGCGGTGCGCCTCACTTTTGTGCAACACGCCTAGCGGTACGGCGTATCGACGTCATCTTTTGTATCAAAGACGCGTGTAAGATACGCCGCACTTAGCCAGGGATGCTCACCATGTTCGATTCGTTCAAAGCGATCAGCCGCCGTATCAGCGCTGTGTTGTTGACTGTGGTGGGGGCCGTTTTCGGCCAATGGCATCCGCCGCTCTGGCTCCGTGCGATCGGCCGTGGCGTGGCGAACCTGGGGCACAAGGCGCGTGCCTATCCGCGTCAGGCCGGCGCCGGCCTAGTGGGCCTGGTGTTGCTGGCGGCCGCAGGGTTCTACGGCTGGCACTGGTATTCCAACCTGCCGCAGCCCCACACCGTGGGGTATTCGCTGCACAAGCCCAACCTGACCGACTACACCCAGCAGCCGCCGGTTGTGGATAACCTGCAAGTGCGCTTCGCCGAATCTGTGGCTCCGCTGGCCGCCATTGGCAAGCCGGTGACCGAAGGCATCACCCTGAACCCCTCCGTGGCCGGTGCCTGGCGCTGGTCCGATGACCGCACCTTGCTGTTCGTGCCGGAAAAGGACTGGCCGGTAGACGCCCATTACACCCTCGACCTGGCCAAGAAAAACCTGCTGGCCGATGGCGTGCTGCTCAGCCAATACAGCAGCCAGTTTTCCACCCAACCGTTCCGCGCCACCCTGGCGCAAAACGAGCTGTACCAGGACCCGTCCAACCCGACGCTGAAACAGCTGGTGGCAACCTTCCATTTTTCCCACCCTGTTGATGAAGACAGCCTGCGCAAGCGTGTCTCGGTGACCCTCGGCAAAGGCCTGGCCTACCGCGACGCCCAATTGCCCAACCGCCCGGAAATCACCTTCGACGAGAAAAAACTCAACGCCTACGTACGCTCCGCCGCCCTGGCCACACCGCTGGAAAGCACGCCGGTCAGCGCCAAGCTCGACGAAGGCATCAAGGCGCGCGACGGCGGTAACGCCAGCGCCGCAGCGCTGGTGGCGGAAGTCACCGTGCCCGGCCGCTACCGCCTGACCTTTACCGGCGCCGACGTCAGCTTTGTGGATAACGCGCGTGGCGAGCCCGAGCCGGTGCTGATGTTCAGCAGCTCCAGCGCCGTAGCCGATGACACCATCGCCGGTAAGGTGCAGGCCTGGCTGTTGCCGGAAAAAGCCCAGGACGACACGCGCCCCTACAACAGCAACGACATCGACGACGCCCTGCTCGCACGCAGCAGCAAAATCACCTTGACCCACGTGCCCAGCGTCGAACCGTTGAACACCCTGCACGCCTTCAAATTCAAGGCCCCGGCCGGGCGCGCCGTGTATGTGCGCGTGCCCGCCAACCTCGAAGCCATCGGTGGCTACCTGGCGAAAAATCCGACAGCGTCGCTGCTCAGCATGCCCGCGTATCCGCGCACCTTGCAGTTCCTGTCCGACGGCGCGCTGCTCAGCCTCAATGGCGAAAAACGCCTGGGCTTCATGGCTCGCGGCGTACCCGGCGCGCATGTGGAAATCGCCCGCCTGCTGCCCAACCAATTGCAACACCTGGTGGACCAGAGCAGCGGCAGCTTTGCGCGGCCTAACTTCGGCAACGAATACTTCGACCGTATGGTCGAGCGTCAGGCACTGGATATTCCGCTGTCGTCCTCGGATCCTGCGAAAACCGTCTACGACAACGTCGATCTCAGCCACTACCTCACCGCCAATGGCGGCCGTCGCGGCATTTTCGTACTCAAGCTCAGCCCGCAGGATGACCCGGCAACACGCACATTCGAGTACGAGCGCAGCAGCACCAGCGATCTGCGTTTTATCGTGGTGACCGACCTTGGCATCATCGCCAAGCGCTCCAGCGACGGCAGCCATGATGTGTACGTGCAGTCCATCGGCAGCGGTTCGCCGGTGGCGGATGCGCAAGTCGACATCATTGGCCGCAACGGTTTGCCGGTGAGCAGCGGCCATACCGACGCCGAAGGCCACGTGCATTTCGCCAAACTGGATGAACTACGCCGTGAGAAAACGCCGCTGATGTATGTGGTCACTCGCGGCAATGACCAGTCGTTCCTGCCGATTGCCCGTCAGTCCCAACAACTGGATTTATCGCGCTTCGACGTAGGTGGTCTGGAAGAAGACGGTGCCGTTGATCGTCTCAGCGCCTACCTGTTCACCGACCGTGGGCTGTACCGGCCCGGCGAAACCGCGCACCTGGGCATGATCGTGCGCAGCGGCAACTGGAAAGGCGCCCTGCAAGGCCTGCCGGTGGAGCTGCAAATCACCGACCCGCGTGGCCTGGAAGTGATTCGCCAGCCGCTGAAGCTGTCCGCCAGCGGTTTTGAAACCTTTGATTTCCCCAGCAGCGAAGTGGCCCCCGCCGGCGACTACACCGCGACCTTGCAGTTGATCGGCGAGAAGCAGACCCGCACCGACCTGGGCAGTGTCAGCTTCAAAGTCCGCGACTTCGAGCCGGACCGCATGAAGGTCAGCCTGAGCCTGCACGACACCCCGGTGCAGGGCTGGATCCCACCTGACCAGGTGGTGGCCAAAGTCACTGCGATGCACTTGTTCGGTGCCCCGGCATCCGGTCGGCGTGTCACCGCGAAAATGTCCCTGAGCCCCACGCTCGCGGCCTTCGACCGTTACCCCGATTACCGCTTCCGCCTCAACGATGGCCTGGAGGAGGCCAGCACCGAAGACCTGGCCGAGACCACCGTCGATGACAACGGCCAGGCTGTGCTCGACCTCAACCTGCAACGCTTCGCCAACAGCACCTATCGCCTGCAGGTGATGACCCAGGTGTTCGAGGCTGAAGGCGGCCGCAACGTGGCCGCGCAAAGTGCCGTGCTGGTGTCATCCGCGCCCTACCTGGTGGGTGTGAAAAGTCAGGATTCGCTGTCGTACGTCGCCAAGGACGCCCCACGCCAGGTGCAATGGCTGGCCGTCGCGCCGGACCTCACGCCACTGGCAGTGGCCGGCCTGACCAGCGAAGTGGTCGAGCACCGCTACGTGTCGGTGCTGGTGAAACAGTCCAACGGCACCTACAAATACGAGTCGCGCATCAAGAACATCAGCCAACCTGCCTCACCGCTGGTGATGACCCAGGAAGGTGCCAAGCAGACCTTGAACACCGGCACGCCGGGTGATTTCACCCTGCAACTCAAAGACGCCAACGGCAACCTGCTCAACCAGATCGACTACAGCGTGGCCGGCCGTGGCAACACTTCGCGCTCGCTGGAACGCAACGCCGAGCTGCAATTGCGCCTGGATAAACGCAGCTACGCCACCGGCGATGAGATCGCGATCAGCATCCGCGCGCCCTACACCGGCGCCGGCTTGATCACCATCGAGCGCGACAAGGTCTACACCCAGCAGTGGTTCAAGGCCGACAGCACCAACAGCGTGCAACATATCCGCGTTCCGGCAGGGCTTGAGGGCAATGCCTACGTCAACGTGCAGTTCGTGCGGGACATCGGTTCGTCCGAGGTCTATATGAGCCCGCTGTCCTACGGCGTGGTGCCCTTCAGCATCAACCTGGATGCGCGGCGCATGGCACTAAAGGTCGAAGGCCCGGCGAAGATCGAACCGGGGCAGACCCTGGACATCAAGGTCAACGCCGACCGTCCGGGCCGCGCGGTGGTGTACGCGGTGGACGAAGGCATCCTGCAAGTGGCGCGCTACCAGACGCCGGACCCGCTTGGCTTTTTCTTCCAGAAGCGGGCGCTGGAGGTCGGCACCAGTCAGATCCTTGACCTGATCCTGCCGGAATTCAGCCGCCTGCTCAGTGGGGCAGCGCCGGGTGGCGATACCGAAGGCGCCCTGGCCAACCACCTCAACCCGTTCAAGCGCAAACACCAGCCGCCAGTGGCCTGGTGGTCGGGCCTGGTGGACCTGCCGGCGGGTGAAACCGTGCTGCATTACCAGGTGCCGGACAGCTTCAACGGCAAGTTGCACCTGTTTGCGGTGGCGGTGGATGCCGACAGCGTCGGCGTCAGCGAGGCCAACACCGAGGTGCGCGGGCCGATTGTGATCACGCCGAACGTGCCGGCCTTCGTGGCGCCGGGCGATGTGTTCAACGTCAGTGCCGGGGTGTTCAGTAACCTCGACGCGGCGGCGGACGTGAAGTTTGAAGTGCAGACCAGCGCCGGCCTGGTGGTACAGGGCGACAAGGGCAGCACCTTGTCCCTGCAACCGCGCAAGGAAGGCACCGCCGAGTTCAAGATCAAGGTCGGCGACACCCTCGGTTCGGCGGACCTGCGTTTTGTCGCGGTGCTGCCGGATGGCAAACGTATCCAGGTCGCCGAAACCACCTCGATCCGCCCTCTGAGCGAGCATCGCGTGGCCCTGAGCCTGGGCCGCTTCGACAGCGCCAGCAAAGAGCTCAAGCCCACCCGCGAACTGTTCAGTCAATTGCGCGACGTGCAACTGGGTGTGGCGGCCTCGCCATTGGTGTGGGCCAACGGCCTCAAGCATTACCTGGATGACTACGGCTATGCCTGCACCGAGCAACTGGTGTCCAAGGCCATGCCGGCATTGATCTGGGGCGGCAATGCACCAGAGGCCGAACAGGCCTTCGGCAGCGCGGTACGCATGCTGCGCCAGCGCCAGAACCAGGCCGGCGGCTTCGGTTTGTGGGCGGCCAACCCGGACGTGGCGCCGTATGCCAGCCTGTACGCCACCGACTTCCTGATCGAAGCCCGGGAGCGTGGGCTGCCGGTGCCCGAAGACCTGCTGGTGCGCTCGAATGCCTATCTGACAGACCTGGCCAACGGCCCGAGCGAAGGCCTGTCGGAATTGCGCAACCGTGCCTACGCCAGTTACCTGCTGAGCCGTCAGGGGATTCTCGTCAGCGGCGCCTTGAGCGATATCCGCGAACGCTACGAAAGCTACTTCAAGGACACCTGGCAGAACGACCTCGGCGCCGCTTACCTGGCCGCCAGTTACAAGCTGCTCAAGCAGGATCGCCAGGCCGATACGTTGTTCCGCAAGATCCCATGGCGTTCGCTTGTGGATAAGTGGGAAAGCGATGGTCTGTACTACGACCCACTGGTGCATGACGCCGAGCATCTGCATCTGCTGGCGCGGCACTTCCCCGAACTGCTGGACGATGTGCCGGTGGCGTTGCTGGATAAGCTCGGCAAGCGCCTCAACGAGCAACGTTACAACTCGCTGTCGGCCGCCCTGTTGCTGCGCGCTCTGGACAACTATGGCCAGCGCGCGCAAAGCGACATGACCCTCAAGGCCACCGCCTGGCTGGGCGACAAGCAGCAACAACTGCTGGAAATGGCTGGCCAGCCGCCACGCGCTGCCGTGCCGGGTGCCACGCAAAAGCTGGTAATGGAAAAATCCGACGGCCCGGCGGCGTTCTACATGCTCAGCGAGGCCGGTTTCGACAAGGGCGCCAAGCTCAAGCCAATCACCAATGGCCTGGAGATCATCCACGAATACCTCGACCTCAAGGGCGAGCCGGTGAGCAAAGTGGCGGTAGGCGACGAGTTCCTGGTGCGCTTGCGCCTGCGCGCCACCGACCGTGACCAAGTGCAGCAAGTCGCCGTGGTCGACTTGCTGCCGGGTGGCGTCGAGCCTGTGTATAACTTGCCGCCGGAGCCGGAAGCCGCCAGTGCCGAGGAAAGTGAAGGAGAGGAATCCGAGTACGTGGAAGCCAGCGACGAAGAGGCCGACACCTGGCAGGCACCGATCGGCGAAACCGAGCTGAGTAACTGGCAGCCGGAGTACGTGGATGTCCGCGATGATCGGGTGGTGTTGTACGGCACTGCGCTGCGCGACGTAGGTACTTTCGTTTACCGTGTGCGCGCCACCAACGCAGGCACCTTCAATACACCTCCGGCCTACGCCGAAGGCATGTACGAAACCACCCTGCAAGGGCGCGGCAAAGTAGGCCAGCTTGAAATTACCAAGCCTTAAACGCCTGACGCCGCTGCTGGCAGCGGCGGTGGTGCTGGCGGGGTTGCGGCTGTGGCCCCATGCCCCGCTGGAGCTGGCCGTGACCTCGTCACGGGTGGTGTTGGCCGACGACGGCTCGCTGTTGCGCATGACCCTCGCGCAGGACGGCCAATACCGTTTATGGCTGCCGCTGGAGCGCATGTCACCGTCATTGGTCGAGGCCCTGCTGCTCAAGGAAGACCGTAATTTCTACTGGCACCCGGGGGTCAATCCTCCGGCGTTGCTGCGTGCGGCCATGGCGACCTACACCGGTGGCCAGCGCCAGGGCGGCTCGACGTTGAGCATGCAACTGGCGCGGCGCCTGTGGGATCTCAACACCCGGCAAGTACCGGGCAAACTGCAGCAGATCGCCTTGGCCCTGTGGCTGGAAGCGCGCTACAGCAAGCACGACATCCTCGAGGCTTACCTGAACCTGGCACCGATGGGCGGCAATATTGAAGGCGCCGAGGCGGCCAGCCGGATTTATTTCGGCAAGTCGGCGGCGCAGTTGTCACTGTCCGAAGCCCTGGCGTTGGCGGTGATCCCCCAGCAACCGGGGCGGCGCGCGCGCTTCGGGCCGTCGCTGCAAAACGCGCGGCTGAGGCTGATGGCCGACTGGCGCGAAACTTATCCACAGGACGCGCGCAACGCCAGTTTGCTCGACCTGCCCCTGGAAGCGCGCAACCGCCAGCAGATCCCGTTTCTGGCACCGCACCTGAGCGAGCAACTGCTGGCATCCCAGACCGGTAATGAGCTGAACAGCACCCTTAACCTGCCACTTCAGCAATTGCTGGAGCGCTTGATCAGCGGCTTTATCGCCGAGCGCCGCAGCACCGGGGTGGAGAACGCCACCGCGATCCTGATCGACAGCCGCGACCAGAGCGTCAAGGCCCTGGTGGGCTCGGCGGATTACTTATCCACAAGCCTGCATGGCCAGGTCAACGGCGTGCTGGCGCGGCGCTCGCCGGGCTCGACCCTCAAGCCGTTCCTGTATGGGCTGGCGCTGGATCAGGGCGTGATTCATCCGATGAGCATCCTCAAAGATCTGCCGAGTAATTTTGGCTACTTCCAGCCGGAAAATTTCGACGGCAGTTTTGTCGGGCCGCTGACGGCGCGGGATGCCTTGATCCGTAGTCGCAATATTCCGGCGGTGTGGCTGGCCAGCCAGGTGAGGTCACCTTCGCTGTATGGCTTGTTGCAACGGGCCGGTATCAAGGGCCTGCGGGGTGAAAGCCATTACGGCCTGGCCTTGGCCCTCGGCGGTGGCGAGATGACCCCGGAAGAACTCGCGGGGCTGTATGTAATGTTGGCCGGCGATGGGCATCTACGGCCATTGCGCTATCTGCAGGAGCAACCGCAGTCCACCGGCGCGCAACTGCTTACCCCCCAGGCCGCGTTTATGGTGCGCGACATGCTGCGCCGCAATCCGCGTCCGGATGGCTTGCCCGGCCGCCATTGGCGCACCACCTGGAAAACCGGCACCTCCTGGGGCTTTCACGATGCCTGGAGTGCCGGTTTGGTCGGCCCGTATGTGCTGGTGGTGTGGGTGGGCAACTTCGATGGGCGCCCGAACCCGGCGTTCATCGGCGCCAAAACCGCCGCGCCACTGTTCTTCCGTATCGCCGACGCCCTGCCCCTGGCCTTGCCCAATGTGCTGATCAAGCCTGACAAGCCGCCCGCCGGGCTGGTGCGCATCGACGTGTGCGCAGCCTCCGGCGAGCTGCCCAACCGCTGGTGTCCACAGACCCGCAAGACCTGGTACATCCCCGGCGTCTCACCGATACGCGTCTCCAACCTGCACCGCCCGGTGCTGATCGACACCCGCACCGGCAAGGCCGCGTGCCCGCCATTCGAGGCGCAGTACACCCGCGAGGAAGTCTTCGAGTTCTGGCCCAGCGACATACAACGCCTGTACCGCGCCGCCGGCCTGCCGCGCCGCACGCCGCCCACGGTGATGAAAAACTGCCAGCCCAACCGCCTCAGTGACCAGAGCGAAGCGCCGCAGATTCGCTCGCCCCTGACCCAGGTGAGCTACCAGTTACGCCTGTCCCAGCCCCAGGAAAGCATCCCACTGAACGCCAACGCCGCCAGCGATGCGGCGACCCTGTACTGGTTCGCCGACCAGACCCTGATCGGCCAGGGCCCGCCGCAATCCACGCTGAATTGGCGACCGGGCAAGTCGGGAGAATACCGGCTGCGGGTCAGTGATGATCAGGGGCGCAGCACGAGTCGCGGGCTAAAAGTGGAATTTGTGCCCTGATCAGGCGTCTTCGTCGCCGAAACTGGCTTTGCCCACGCGTTTGGCAAAATGGTTGTACGCCGCGCCCAGCTTGCGCTGCTCGAAGATCGAGAACACCAGGGTGCCGACCAAGATCAGCATCCACACCAGAAACAACTTCAGCGTATCCACCTGGGCCACGAACAGCAGCAAGGTGACCACACCGCCAATCACCATGCCCAGCCCGGTCCACGCACCCAACACCCGGCCCACGGCCATGCGGATGCCCTTGGGCAGCACCAGGCGGGTCGCCATCAGCACCACGATCATCGCCAGGAAGAAGCCAAACGCCGCCATGAACGGAATCTGGAAACCGCCCTCGCGATATAACCAGGCCAGCAATTTATACACAGGGCCAAGCTCGGCCATCTGTTGATAAGTGTCCGGCCCCGGCAAATGCAGTTGGGCAATGTGTTCGGGCGTGAGGGCCATGATGCCCACGCCGATCAGCCCCACGCCGGCCGCGTAGAAGCCACCGGCGCGCCACAGCGGCGCGAGGACCCGACGGTTTTCCACATCCTGAGTCAGCGCTACGCCGAACACCGCCTTGGGTTGTTTGCCCTGGGCAATCACGCGCAGGCCGTCGCGTTCGCAGGCATCGCCGATAAGCATCACATCAAGGTCCTGGCTCAGTAGGATTTCACCCTGGCGGCGGGAGCTGCCCATCGGCTCGTAATCGTCAGGCGACTTGTTGCCAAACAGATCAATGCCCTCGGCAATCACCCGGATTTCGCCGCTGGCGTCCTGCAGGCTGAAGTCATTGCAGCGCGCCTCGCCCGAAGCCCGGCTCCAGCTCCAGTGCCCGTCGTCGTCTTTCTTGCCGTCTTCGATGATCAACACGTAGCCCGCGCAGGGCTTGCCATACACCGGCGACACCAGCGGCTTATCCACAACCACCTTGCCGCGCAGTTCCACCAACCCCATCGCCAGCGAGCGGATCTGACTGGTGGCCAGCCGCTGTTCCGTCTTGTAGAAATTGGGGCCGAAGCTGGCCAACAGACCGAGCAGGATCAACGTCGGGAAAAACAACGCGATCAGGATGTTCGGCGCATATACCATCAAGCCAATAAAGCCTGCGAGTATCAGCAGCGCCAGCAGGGTTTTCCATGCCTGCTTTTTCTTGATGGTGCCAGCCTGGGTGGTCTTCATGTGCCCGGCACTTCGAGCTTCACGCCTTCGTAGCGGGTTTCTTCTGCACTGATGGCCAGCAACGGAATACGCTGGTAACTGAGCATTCGCGCAAAGAACAGGTCGGGAAACACTGCGATGGCGATGTTGTAGAGGTTGACCGACTCATTGAAGAACTCCCGCCGGTCGGCAATCCGCTCCTCCACCGCCGAGATCGCCTGCTGCAACGCGACCATGTTGGGCCCCGAGATCAGCGCGGGGTAATTCTCCGCCACCGCTATCACCGACTTCAGCGCAGCATTGAGCTGGTTGGAGGCGTCGACCTTGTCGTTGAGGCTGCTGGCGTTGAGGTATTGCGTACGCGCGTCGCTCAGGCGGGTGAACAGCGCGTTCTCATGGTTCATGGCGGTCTGGACCACGCGCATCAGGTCCGGGATCTGATCGGCCCGCTGCTTGAGCAATACGTCGATGTTGGCGAAAGCCTTGTCCACATCGTTACGCCGCATCACCAGCCCGTTGTAGACCCCCACCATCCAGCCGACGACGCCCACGACAATGATCAGCGCAACGATGCCGGCGATTAGCAGTTCGATATTCATGGTGAAGGCGTTCCCTGGCTGAGTTATCCACAGGGTCGCATTCTAGGGGGAAAACGGCGTCACGCGACGGGCACTGGCCCACAGAACCGACAAGAGGTGCTTAACCCGAGGAAAGCTCCACGTAGCTCGACTCGCCACCGCCAGCGGCACCTGACAACCAGCCCCACTCGAAGCTCAGCGTAGTGCGTCCGACAGGGTCTACAGCGACCGTCCCACGCGACCAACCGGACAGCAGCTGACCGTCCAGCGTCAGGCACTGATACAGCAACTCGATGGTATCCGGGCCTGTCACGCGTCCCACTTGCGTACCCAGCCGGATGCGACCGCCTTGGTAGGTGCCGGAGATGGCATCACCCTTCGACAAGGTAATGAAACACCGTACCCGTACCCGACAGCCCTTGGGCGTTGTTGGCGACAGTGAATCGGCGGTTGTGCAGACGTGGATGGATCTGGGAGGGCGTGTGCATCGAGATCGCGTCCTTTCGCGGGGACCTGGAGACCCGGGCGGGCCTCCAGGGTATGGCGGCTTACTCCACGGTCACCGACTTCGCCAGGTTGCGCGGCTGGTCGACGTCGGTGCCCTTGAGCACGGCGACGTAGTACGACAGCAGCTGCAACGGGATGGTGTAGAGAATCGGCGACAGGGTGTCGTGGATGTGCGGCATGTTGATGACGTGGGTGCCTTCACCGTTGACCATGCCGGCTTTCTCATCGGCGAACACGATCAACTGGCCGCCACGGGCGCGCACTTCCTGCAGGTTGGATTTGAGCTTTTCCAACAGCTCGTTGTTCGGCGCGACGGTCACCACCGGCATGTCGTCATCCACCAGGGCCAGTGGGCCGTGCTTCAATTCGCCAGCCGGGTAGGCTTCGGCGTGGATGTAGGAGATTTCCTTGAGCTTCAGCGAGCCTTCCATCGCCACCGGGTATTGCGCGCCACGGCCGAGGAACAGGGTGTGGTTTTTGTCGGCGAACAGTTCGGCGACTTTTTCCACTGTGCTGTCCATGGCCAGGGCTTCACCCAGGCGGGTCGGCAGGCGACGCAGTTCTTCTACCAGGGTGGCTTCGACACCGGCAGCCAATGTGCCGCGAACCTGGCCCAGGGACAGGGTGAGCAGCAACAAGCCGACCAGTTGGGTGGTGAAGGCTTTGGTGGAGGCCACGCCGATTTCGCGACCAGCCTGGGTCAGCAGAGTCAGGTCGGATTCGCGCACCAGCGAGCTGATGCTGACATTGCAGATCGCCAGGCTCGCGAGGAAGCCCAACTCCTTGGCGTTGCGCAGGGCGGCCAGGGTGTCGGCGGTTTCGCCGGACTGGGAGATAGTCACGAACAGGGTGTCAGGCTGCACCACCACCTTGCGGTAGCGGAATTCGCTGGCGACTTCGACCTGGCACGGGATGCCGGCCAACTCTTCGAGCCAGTAACGCGCAACCATGCCGGCGTGGTAGCTGGTGCCGCAGGCGACGATCTGCACATTGCGCACTTTGGCGAACAGCTCGGCGGCTTGCGGGCCGAACGCGTTGACCAGCACCTGGTTCTGGCTCAGGCGACCTTCCAGGGTGCGCTGCACCACCGAAGGCTGCTCGTGGATTTCCTTGAGCATGAAGTGGCGGAACTCGCCCTTGTCGGCGGCTTCGGCGCCATCACGGTATTGCACGGCTTCGCGCTCGACGGGGTTGCCGTCGACGTCCCAGATCGACACGCTTTCACGGCGGATGTCGGCGATATCACCTTCTTCCAGGTACATGAAGCGGTCGGTGACCTGGCGCAGGGCCAGTTGGTCGGACGCGAGGAAGTTCTCACCCAGGCCCAGGCCGATCACCAGCGGGCTACCACTGCGAGCGGCAACCACACGGTCCGGTTGGCTGGCGCTGATCACCGCCAGGCCGTAGGCGCCATGCAGTTCCTTGACCGTGGCCTTGAGGGCGGTGGTCAGGTCGCTGTGGTCCTTGAGCTTGTGGTTGAGCAGGTGGGCGATGACTTCGGTATCGGTGTCCGAGGTGAACACGTAGCCGAGGCCCTTGAGTTGTTCGCGCAGTACTTCGTGGTTTTCGATGATGCCGTTGTGCACTACGGCCAGGTCACCGGAGAAGTGCGGGTGGGCATTGCGTTCGCACGGCGCACCGTGGGTGGCCCAGCGGGTGTGGGCAATCCCCAGGCGACCGACCAGCGGCTCGCCGAGCAGGGCTTGCTCCAACTCGGCGACCTTGCCCGGGCGGCGCATGCGCTCAAGCTTGCCGGCGTTGGTGAAGACTGCCACACCGGCGCTGTCATAGCCGCGGTATTCCAGGCGCTTGAGACCTTCAAGCAGGATGGCGGTGACGTTGCGTTCAGCGACTGCGCCTACAATTCCACACATGGTATTTCTCCTAGATGATTGCCGCGCATATCAGCGTAATGCCGCGGGCTTGGATCTGGTCGCGGGCCTCAAGCGGCAGGCGATCATCGGTAATAAGGGTATGGACGCTGCTCCAGGGCAGTTCCAGGTTGGGAATCTTGCGGCCGATCTTGTCGGATTCGACCATCACCACCACTTCACGGGCGACCTCGGCCATCACGCGGCTCAGGCCCAACAATTCGTTGAAGGTAGTGGTACCGCGTTCCAGGTCGATGCCATCGGCGCCGATGAACAACTGGTCAAAGTCGTAGGACCGCAGCACCTGCTCGGCAACCTGGCCCTGGAATGAGTCCGAATGCGGGTCCCAGGTGCCGCCGGTCATCAGCAGCACCGGCTCGTGTTCCAGTTCGCTCAAGGCGCGGGCCACGTGCAGGGAGTTGGTCATCACCACCAGGCCGGGCTGGTGGCCCAGTTCGGGGATCATAGCCGCCGTCGTGCTGCCGCTGTCGATGATGATGCGGGCGTGCTCACGCAAACGCATCACGGCGGCCCGCGCGATGGCGCGCTTGTAAACCGAGATGGGTTGGGCGGCGTCGCCGACCAGTTCCTGCGGCATGGTGATCGCGCCACCGTAGCGGCGCAGCAGCAGGCCGTTGCTTTCGAGGGCGGCGAGGTCCTTGCGGATGGTCACTTCCGACGTTTCGAAACGCTTCGCCAATTCGTCCACGCTGACTTCGCCCTGTTCATTGAGCAAGGTCAGGATGTTGTGGCGTCGTTGGGGTGTATTTCGTTTCGACATGGTGATGATAAGTTTCGCTTCGAAAGATAACGAAGGCAATCAAAACCTATTGGCGAAAGATCGTCAAGCGCGGGAATGAGCTTTTTGAATACTCGAAGCAAAAAATGT